>NZ_JBVVQC010000006.1:0-297129 GCF_055811515.1 Mesorhizobium sp. WSM4841 | reverse complement strand
CCTTGAACGGCATCCCGAACCCCCTCGCGCACAATGCGCAAAACTGTTCGCGATGTCCTCGCACACCTGTTCGCGATCTCCCCAGTCCAAACACCCTTGTGGGAGAAGGTGGATTGGCGCGCGGAGCCAAGACGGTTGAGGGGTGTTGGAAGAAATGAGGCGCTGATGATTCTGTCGCCGTGCGCCAGCTTCTCGACTTGGATGAGGGTGTTTCGCCAAGCTGGAACACCCCTCATCCGACCGAGCTTCGCTCGGCCACCTTCTCCCACAAACAAGGGGAGAAGGGAAGAGCGGCATCTATAACCTCACAGGTAATGGAAATGCGATCGCTGCCGGCATAGTGTGCCGCCATGACAGCAACCCAGAGTTCCGCCGGCAGCCTCATTCGCGAATGGCGCACGCGCCGGCGCATGAGCCAACTCGATCTCGCCATGGAAGCCGAAATCTCGCAACGGCATCTGAGCTTCGTGGAAAGCGGCCGCGCGGCACCCTCGCGCGATATGGTGCTGCATCTGGCCGAGCAGCTGTCGATCCCACTGAGGCAACGCAATCAGCTCCTGCTGGCCGCAGGCTTTGCCCCCAGCTTCAGCGAGCGTTCGCTCACCGATGCTTCACTGGCGCCGGCGATGGCTGCCGTCGAGGTCGTGCTCAAGGGGCACGAACCCTTCCCGGCGCTCGCTGTCGACCGGCACTGGAACCTGGTATCGGCGAATGCGGCCATCGGCCCGTTCCTTGCCGACGTCGCCGAGCCCTCCTTGCTGAAGCCCCCGGTCAACGTGCTGCGACTCAGCCTACACCCAGGTGGCGTCGCGCCGCGCATCATCAACCTGGCCGAATGGCGCGCGCATCTTCTTGACCGGTTGAAACACCAGAACGACGCTTCAGGCGACCCGGTTCTGGTCGAATTGGAACGCGAGCTTCGGACCTATCCGTCCGGCCTGAACGGCACGCGGCCGGTACCGGTCGAGCCGAACGCGATCGTGCACCCGCTGCGGCTTGCCCATGGCGATGCTGTGCTGTCGTTCATCAGCACCATCACCGTGTTCGGCACGCCGCTCGACGTGACGCTGTCGGAACTGGCGATCGAATCCTTTTTCCCCGCCGATGAGCAGACAAGGACCGTGCTGGTGCGATTGGCGAAGGAGCGGGCCGAGCCGTCCTGATCATCCTTGCGGCGGCGTCGCCTGGCGGGTGCGGGCACGTTCGAGGCCAAGCTGGCGCTCGCGCCAGATGATGAAGATGCCCGCGGCAACGACGATCGTGCCGCCGACAAGCATGTGAACCGTCGGGACGTCGCCGAAGGCGAGATAGCCGACGGCTATGCCAAGCAGCATCGACGTGTATTCGAAGGGCGCCACGACCGAGGCCTCGGCATGGCGATAGGCTGCCGTCATCAGAATCTGAGCGAGCCCGCCGCAAAAGCCCGCAGCTATGAGAAGACCCGCCTGCGCCGGTGTCAGCGCCTGCCAGCCGAACGGCAGCGAAAGCAACGCCAGGACGCTCGCCGTCACCGAAAACCACAGCACGATGGTTGCCGTCGGTTCGCTCTGGACGAGATTGCGCACCAGCAGCATGGCGACGGCCGAGATCGCTGCCGCGACCAAAGCGGCGATGACGCCGAGCACCTCCTGATCGCCGAGTGCTGCGCCCGAACCAAGCAGCGTCAGTTCCGGCCACGAGATGACCAGCACGCCGACCAGTCCCACCGCAACCGCGCTCCAGCGATAGACGCGAATCGCTTCGCCGAGGAAGATCGAACTGAACACCACCACCAGCAGCGGCTGTGCGTAGTTCAGCGTGATCGCCTCGGGAAGCGGCAGCCGTGTCAGCGCAAAGAAGCCGAGTCCCATGGCGCAGACGCCGACAACGCCGCGCGCAATGTGGTTGAGCGGGCGCTTGGTCGAAAACGCCGTGCCAAGCTTTCCCTGGAAGGCCAGGAAGACGACGATCGGAAAGATGGCGAAGAAGGAGCGGAAGAACACGATCTGGCCAGCCGGCACCGTGCCCGCCGCCTTGATGCAGGACGACATGCCGACAAAAACCGCCACCGACACGATCTTGAGCATGATCCCGGTCAGCGTGTTGTGCCCGTCGGGATGATCTGTCGGGCTCACTTAGCAATTGCTTCCTGGATCGCCGCCCAGATGCGCGCTGGCGTTGCCGGCATGTCGATATGCCTGATGCCGTAGGCGCGATAGAGCGCATCCGTCACCGCATTGAGCGCGGCAGGAGTCGCTCCGATCGTGCCGGCCTCGCCGGCGCCCTTGATGCCGAGCGCATTGGTGGTCGATGGCACATTGCGGGTCTCGAAATGGAAGAACGGTAAATCGTCGGCGCGCGGCATGGCATAGTCCATGAAGCTCGCCGTCAACAGCTGCCCGTCCTCGTCATAGACCGTGTTCTCGGTCAGCGCCTGGCCGATGCCCTGGACGACGCCGCCATGCACTTGGCCGGCCAGCAGGATCGGATTCACGGTGACGCCGAAATCGTCGACGATCGTATAGCGAACAATCTCCGTCGTGCCGGTGTCGGGATCGATCTCGACCTCGCAGATGTGGGTGCCGTTCGGATAGGTGCATTCGTCCTGCACGAACTCGCCAAAGCCTTTGAGATCGTCCGGGTTCTTGGCGGCCTTGGCGATGCTCGAAAAATCGATGGTGCGGTCGGTGCCGACGATGCGGGCAACGCCGTTGGACAATTCGATGTCGCCGGCCGAGGCTTCCAGCTCATCCGCGGCGATACGCTTGATCTTGTTGGCCAGATCCTCGCCCGCGCGAGAAGCTGATACGCCACCAAGGGGAATGGAGCGCGAGCCGCCGGTGCCGCCGCCGGCCTTCAACTCGTCGGTGTCGCCCTGGCGGACATGGATCTTGTCGATGTCGAGATGTAGCTTTTCCGAGAGGAACTGCGCATAGGCGGTCGCATGCCCCTGCCCGTTGGTCTGGGTGCCGATCTTCAGCGTCACGGTGCCGTCGCCGTTCAACTCGACAAAGGCCGGCTCAGAGCCCGGAAAGGCACAGGCCTCGATATAGGTCGCCATACCGATGCCGCGGATCTTTCCTTCAGCCTTCGACTGCGCCAGCCGCTCCGGGAACGCCTGCCATTCCGCCTCCTCGATGGCGCGGTTCATATGGCCTTCGAATTCGCCGGTGTCGTAGAGACGGCCGGTCTGCGTGCGGTAAGGGAACTGCTCAGGCTTGACGAAATTGCGCCGGCGAATCTCCTCGACGGGAAGGCCCAGATCGTGAGCGCAGGCGTCGACGAGCTTTTCCAGCAGGAATGCCGCTTCCGGGCGGCCGGCGCCGCGATAGGCGTCGACCGGGCAGGTGTTGGTGTAGAGGCCGGTCACCGAAACATCGAGCGCCTGGATGTCGTAGACGCCGGTCGACATGGTGACGCCGATATAGGGGATAAATGGGCCGTATTGCGAGACATAGGCGCCGATATTGGCGAGCAGATCGACCTTCATGCCGAGGAAGCGGCCGTCCTTGTCCATCGCCATCTCGGCGGTCACGACATTGTCGCGGCCTTGCGCATCGGTAAGGAAGTGCTCGGTGCGGTCGCCGGCCCATTTCACCGGGCGGCCAAGGCGCCTGGCGGCCTCAAGGACCAGCGGATGTTCGCGATAGACGAAGCTTTTCGGCCCGAAGCCGCCGCCGACATCCGGCGTGATGACGCGCAGCTGGTTCTTTTTGATCTTGAACACGTCGGCCAGGATGTACTGCATCGAATGCACACCCTGCGAGCCCGTGGTCAGCACGAAGCGGTTGTCTTTCGTGTTCCATTCGCCGATCGCCGAGCGCGGCTCAATGTAGTTGCAGACCAGCCGGTTGTTGATGAATTCGATGCGGGTGACATGCGCCGCCCTGGCGAATGCCACCGCGGTCTTCGCCTTGTCGCCGATGTGGTAGCTGAAGGCACGGTTGGAGCCGAGTTCCGGCCACACCAGCTGCGTGCCTTCGTCAAGCGCGGTGGCGGTGCCGGACGCGGCAACCTCGCCCTCGTAATCGACCTCGATCAGTTCGGCGGCGTCCTGCGCCAGTGTGCGGCTGTCGGCGACGACGAAGGCGACCGCGTCGCCGACATAATTGACCCGGTCGCGGCAAAGGACCGGAATATCGCGGGTCGGTGCCTTGGTGCCGTCCGGCTGCCTCTGCATGACGCCGGATTTCAGCTTGCCGAGATGAGCAATATCCGCACCGGTCAGCACCAGATGGACGCCAGGTGCCGCCTTGGCCGCCTCGGTCGAACCGATGGTGAAGCTTGCCTTGGCCACCGGTGAGCGCAGAACGTAGCCGTGCAGAAGGCCGGCCGGCTGGATGTCGTCCGTGTAGCGACCGAGACCCTTGATGAAGGCCTGGTCCTCGTAACGCAGCACAGAGGCGCCCATGCCGAATTTCGGTGTGACGACGGTCAACGTATACCTCGCGATGATGATTGGAAAACGAGTGCCTGAAATAGGCGCTGCGCCAGTTTTGTCGAGTGACGGTTTCGTGTAAAGAGCGCGGGCTTCAAATTTCTTGGACCAGCGGACTCACCTGCCGCTGCGGGAATCGACAGGACACCCCACGGAATGCGCACGGACACCGGCCAGGTCTTCAGGCTCGAAGACTATCGCCCCACCGACTATCTCATACCGGAAACCAGCCTGACTTTCCGCCTGTCGCCAGAAGCCACGCGCGTCGTCGCCGTGCTGACGGTTGAACGCCGCGACGGCATCGCGGCGTCAGTGCCGCTGGTGCTGGACGGCGATGGCCTGACGCTCAGCCGCATCGCAATCGACGGCCGGACACTCGCGCCGGCAGATTTTTTTGCCACGCCCGATCAGCTGACGATCACCACGCCGCCCGCAGCACCCCGTTTCCAGCTCCTGATCGAAACCGAGCTGGCGCCGGCACACAACGAAACCCTGATGGGCCTCTATCGCTCCAGCAACGTCTATTGCACGCAATGCGAGGCCGAGGGCTTTCGGCGCATCACCTATTTTCTCGACCGCCCCGATATCCTGTCCGTCTATACGGTGCGCATCGAGGCGCCGCAGCACGAGGCGCCACTGCTCCTTTCCAACGGCAACCCGGCGGGCAGCGGCGAACTTGCCGACGGCTGGCACTATGCGGTCTGGCACGACCCCTTCCCCAAGCCGTCCTATCTGTTCGCCCTGGTGGCGGGCGCTCTCGGCAAGGTCGCGGACAGCTTCGTCACGTTGTCCGGCCGCAAGGTCGAGCTCGGCATCTATGTCGAGCCGGGCAAAGAGCGGCTCGCCGGCTACGCCATGGACGCCCTGAAACGGTCGATGAAATGGGACGAGGAGGCGTTCGGCCGCGAATACGACCTCGACGTCTTCAACATCGTCGCCGTGTCCGACTTCAACATGGGCGCGATGGAGAACAAGGGCCTCAACATCTTCAACGACAAATATGTGCTGGCTGATCAGGAGACTGCAACGGACGCCGATTTCGCCAATATCGAGGCGATCATCGCGCATGAGTATTTCCACAATTGGACTGGCAACAGAATCACTTGCCGCGACTGGTTCCAGCTTTGCCTGAAGGAAGGGCTGACGGTTTTCCGCGATCACGAATTCTCCGCCGACCAACGCTCGCGAGCGGTGAAACGCATTGCCGAAGTGCGCACGCTGCGGGCGCATCAGTTTCCCGAAGACCAGGGACCGCTGGCGCATCCGGTGCGACCGCGCCGCTACCGCGAGATCAACAATTTCTACACGGCCACGGTCTACGAAAAGGGCTCGGAAGTGGTGCGCATGATCCGCACCATTCTCGGCAGCGAGACGTTCCGGGCCGGCATGGATCTCTATTTCGAGCGCCACGACGGCGAGGCTGCGACGATCGAGGACTTCATCAAGGTGTTCGAGGATATGTCCGGCCGCGACCTCTCGCAATTTTCGCTCTGGTACCATCAGGCGGGCACGCCCAATCTGACGATCAGTTCGACGTACAATCCGGCAGCCCAGGAATTCATGCTCGAGATCGAGCAGTCGGTGCCGCCAACGCCGTCCGAAAGCCGCAAGCGGCTGATGCATATTCCGCTGGCCTTTAGCCTGGTCGGCGCCGACGGCAAAGCGATAGCCTATAGCGGCGTCGAGGGCGCCAGCGTCGAGGACGGCGTCATCCATATCCGCAAGCGCCGGCACATGGTGCGCTTCTCGGGCGTTGGCGAGCGCCCGGCGATGTCGCTCAATCGCGGCTTCTCGGCGCCGGTGACGCTTTCCGTCGAGCAGAAGGCCGACGATCAGTTCTTCCTTGCCGGCCATGACAACGATACGTTCTCGCGCTGGCAGGCGTTCAACACGCTTTTGACCGAGGCGCTGATATCAGCCTTCCGCCAGGTCCTTGACGGCAAGCAGCCCGGTTTCGCATCACGGCTGACTGGGCTTGCCGGCAAAATAGCCGGCGACGAGACACTCGAACCGGCCTATCGGGCGCTGGCTCTGGCGCTTCCGGGCGAAGCCGATATCGCCCGCGACATCGGCAAGAACATCGATCCCGATGCCATTTTCTCGGCCCGCGAGCCGCTGACGGCCGCGATCGCCGAGGCCAACCGCGAGATATTCTCCGACCTCTACGATCGATTGGCCGACAAGGACGGTTTCAGTCCGGATGCGGCGAGCGCCGGGCGCCGGGCGCTGCGCAACACCTTGCTCGACTATCTCTCGCTGCTGCCGGGAGGTGCGGCGCTTGCGGCCCGGCATTTCCAGTCCGCGACCAACATGACGGACCGTGCCGCCGCACTGACCGTGCTTGCGCTCCGCCACCGCGGTTCGCCCGAGACGGTCAAGGCGCTGGCCGACTTCGAAGCGAAATATGCCACCGATCCGCTGGTGATGGACAAATGGTTCCAGATCCAGGCCAGCGTGCCGGGCCCGCAAACCATTCATGCGGTGCGCGCCCTCACCGGCCACCCGGCCTTCTCGATGGCCAATCCGAACCGGGTGCGCTCGCTCGTTGGCACGTTTTCCAGCGCCAACCAGACCGGCTTCCATCGCGCCGACGGCGAAGGCTACCGGTTTTTCGTCGAAACGGTCCTGCAGGTCGAAAAGCGCAACCCGCAGCTGGCCGCCAGGCTGGCGACGGCACTCAGATCATGGCGCTCGCTCGAACCTGCCCGGCAGGCCAAAGCAAGGGAAGCGCTGCTTTCGATTGCCAAAACCGAGAACCTGTCGACCGATTTGCGGGACATCGTCGAGCGCACGCTGGCGTAAGGTATGTCGATATTCAGGTGATGCCGGCCTGCGAACGGCGGTTTTCTGCGCTTCCGGTGCTCACGTACCCAAAAGTACGCTCCGCTCCTGTTCTCGGAATCCACCATTCTCGGCGCGACCTGACCTGAATCTCAACACACCTTTGAAGGTTGCCGCCCGGCATCGGGCGGAAAAGCCATTATTTTAGTCGATTTTTAATCTTTTTTCGCCGCGCCTATGGACAAGCCGAATCACCTTTGATTCTTTAGCTGAAGATTCGGAAGTGCGGCGTCGCCGGATCGTCAAGCAGATTTAAAATCGGGGAGAGCCATTTATGGCGAAGGCGGACGCGTGGGGCGCGCCCGGAGGGACGGGTTTTGAGCAGCGTGAGACGAGAAGCGATGGTCTCGCCGGCAACGCGCGGCTCATCGCCGAACCCGCCTACCGACGGCTTCTGGCAGCCGAGCCATTGTTGCGTCGATCGATACCGGCCCTCATCATCATTTTCCTGGTCGTCATCGCGGCGCTGCGGTTCCTGTCGCTGATGAACGAACGTGACGACGTGGAACGCGACGCCAAGGCGATCCTTTCGCTCGCGGCGGGCCAGCTCGCCAGTTCGATGAGCACCGATGCGAAGATGGCCTCAACGCCTGGCGCGACGCAGGACCTGTTGGAGGGCATCAGCCGTCAGGGCGCCATGGGCCGAAGCCACGTGCTTGCGGTCACCGATAGCGCGTTCAAGATCGTCGCCGTGACACCGCAATCGACGGACTGGGAAGGGCGGTCGCTCGACGTCATCGCCCAGGGCGGTCAGCCGCTGTTCATGTTCGGCGACCGCGCCGGGGTGATGGAGGTAAGCATCGGCGGCAAAGACTGGTATGCCGCGGTGAGCCTGACAAATGCCAGGAACGGTGCTGCCGCAGCGCTCGTACCGCAGGAAGCGGTCTTCGACACGTGGCGCAAGACCGTTTCGCTCAACGTCACGCTGTTCGTGCTGACAGCCGGCGTGCTGATCGTCATCCTCTACGCCTATTTCGGCCAGGCGGCGCGCGCCCAGGCCGCCGACCGCATTTATCTCGAAGCGCACCAGCGCATCGATATGGCGCTGGTGCGCGGCCGCTGCGGCCTGTGGGACTGGGACATGGTGCGCGGCAAGATGTACTGGTCGCGCTCGATGTACGATATGCTGGGCTATGAGCCCTGCGACACAATGCTGTCGTTCGGCGAGGTCGACGAGATCATCCATCCCGAGGACGGCGACCTGTTCCAGCTCGCCAACAGGATCGTCGCACGCGAGATCGATCACATCGACCAGGTGTTCCGGATGCGCCATGCCGATGGACAATGGGTGTGGATGCGCGCAAGGGCGCAGGTGATCGACCCGGAAGCGCCGGAGATCCAGCTGATCGGCATCGCCGTTGATGTCACCGAGCAGCGGCACCTGGCGCTACGCTCCGAGGCCGCGGATCTTCGCCTGCGAACGGCCATCGAAAACATCAACGAATCCTTCGTGCTCTGGGATTCCGCCCAGCGCCTGATCATGTGCAATTCCAAATACCAGCAGGACAACGGCCTGTCGGACCGCGACGTGATGCCGGGCGCCTCGCGCGCCGTTCTGGAAGATCGCATGCTTGCCTTCGCCTCAGAGCGCCGGCTTGCCAACACCAACGGGCAGCAAGGCGGCGTAACCTTCGAGCGGCAGCTTGCCGATGGCCGCTGGCTGCAGGTGAACGAATTGCGGACCAGGGACGGCGGCACCGTCTCGGTCGGCTCCGACATCACCCAGATCAAGCTGCACCAGGAGAAGCTGGTCGACAGCGAGCGCCGGCTGATGGCGACGATCCACGATCTCAGCCTTGCGCGCCGGGCTGAGGAAGAGCGGTCGCGCGAACTGGTCGAGCTCAATCACAAATACATGAAGGAAACCGAGCGCGCCGAGGCCGCGAACCGGGCCAAATCCGAGTTCCTGGCCAACATGTCGCATGAATTGCGCACGCCGCTCAACGCGATCATCGGCTTCTCGGAGCTGATGGAACAGGCGCTGTTCGGGCCGTTGGGTTCGCCGCGCTACGAGGAATACGCTACCGACATCAACGGCAGCGGCAAATATCTTCTGGGCGTCATCAACGACATCCTCGACATGTCGAAGATCGAGGCCGGCCAGTTCTCGATGGATCAGGAGGAAATCGACCTCTGCCCGCTGATGCGGGAAACGGTGCGCGTCATCTCGCTGCAGGCAGCGGAAAAGTCGATCACCGTCGAAACACGCATCCCCGATTCGCTGACGCTGTTCGCCGACCGCCGGGCGATCAAGCAGATCATCATCAACCTGCTGTCGAACGCGGTGAAATTCACCGGCCAGGGCGGCCGCATCGCGGTAAGGGCCCGCAACACGTCCAGCGCTCTGGTCCTGACGATCGAAGACAATGGCTGCGGCATCCCGAAGGAAGCGCTGAGCAAGCTCGGGCGGCCGTTCGAACAGGTGCAGAACCAGTTTTCCAAGAGCCATGCCGGTTCCGGCCTTGGCCTTGCCATCTCACGCTCGTTGGCCGAACTTCAGGGCGGCGCCTTGAAAATCCGCTCCACCGAAGGCACCGGCACGATCGTGTCGGTGCGCATTCCGATCAAGAAGCCGACGCAGCCGGTCAGGGCCGCCGCCTGACCTCTGTTGTCGTGAAGCGGTTGCAACTCTCGGAAACGCCGTGGGGCAGCGCCCCCGATGCAATTCAAAGCAGCCGTTTGGTGTTGCGACGTCATGACCGTTTCGCACGAAGCAAAAGGTCGAAATCCTTTCTGACCTTTTGCGACGTCTCCTTGAGGTGCGCTTCCAGCACAGCGAAATCCGGCAGGTCGGTGACCGCCAGAAGCAGATCCAAAAGCCCCGGCGGAACATCGTCGCGTTCGAACACCCCGGTGAGGCAGAGCCGCGTCATCTGGGTCAGCGCCAGATAAAGCGCATAGGCATCGCAAAGCTCCTGCCTGACCTGGGCCTCGGCGAAATCCGGCGCCAGCCTCGACAGGGCTTCCGCTGTCCCGGTGACCCGGCGGCCGGCTTCGAGCTTTCCCGTGATCACCGCCACCTGCGCGATGAATTCGAGGTCGATGAGACCGCCCGGGATCAGCTTGATGTCCCAGAGATCGCGCGACGGCTTCTCCTTCTCGATCATCGCGCGCATCTCGGCCGCCTCGGCCATCACCTTGGCGCTGTCGCGCGGCAGGGCAAGCACCGCCGCCACCTCGGCCTCGACCTCGGTGCACAGCGCCTGATCGCCACCGATCGCGCGGGCCCTGGACAGCGCCATATGCTCCCACGTCCAGGCGTCCTTGCGCTGATACTTCTTGAAGGCATCGACATGGGTGGCCACCGGCCCCTTGTTGCCGGACGGCCGCAAGCGAAGGTCGAGCTCGTAGAGAACGCCCTCGGCGGTCGGCGCGGACACGGCTGATATCAGCCGCTGCGTCATCCTGGAGTAATAGTGGGATGGGGGGAGCGGCTTGTCGCCGTCGGATTCTTCGGCATCCGCATCGTGATCATAAAGCAGGATGAGGTCGACGTCTGAGCCGGCCGTCAGTTCGCGGCTGCCGAGCTTGCCCATGCCGAGCAGCGCAACGGTGCCGCCGGCGATGCGACCGTGACGCAGCGCGAACTCGGCGATGACCGCCCGCAGCGCCGCGTCGATGGTGAGATCGGCCAGATCGGAAAAGGCACGGCCGGCGCGGGCCGGGTCAATCGAGCCGGCAAGCAGCCTGACACCGATCAGGAATTTCTGCTCGGACGCAAAGATGCGCAAGCGGTCGAGCACGTCCTCATAGGCCCTGTCCCCCTCGAGGAAGGCGGCGAGACGGCCGGACAGATAGGCGCGATCCGGCAGCTCGGTCAAAAGGGCCGGATCCAACAGGCCATCGAACACGTGCGGCCGGCGCGTGATGATAGCGGCCAGCCGTGGGGCCGCGCCCATGATCGTCGCCAGCAGCTTCAGCAGAGCCGGATTGGACTGGAGCAGCGAGAAGAGCTGGATGCCGGCGGGCAGGCCGGCAAGGAATTCGTCGAAGCGTATCAACGCCTCGTCCGCCCGGCGCGTCTGACCGAAGGATTGCAGCAGCGCCGGCGTCAGTTCGGTCAACCGCTCGCGCGCCTCGGCCGACTGGGTGACGCGATAGCGGCCGAAGTGCCAGCCGCGGATGACGCGGCAGATGTCGCTCGCCCGCTGGAACCCCAATCTCTGCAGGGTCTGCAACGTATCGGGGTCATCGACATCGCCGGTAAAGACCAGATTGCCGATGCCCGCCGAAAGCTCGGGCGCAGTTTCGAAGAGTGCTGCGTAGTGGCGTTCGACCTGGTGGAGTGCGGCGCGGAACGCCTCGGCAAAGGCCGCCGCATCGGCAAAGCCCAGAATGCGGGCAATGCGTTCGAGCTCTTCGTCATCCTCCGGCAGTACATGGATCTGCTCATCGGCGACCATCTGGAGAGCATGCTCGACGCGGCGCAGGAACCAGTATTGCCGGGCGAGCGCGTCGCGCGCATCGGCCGTGATCCAGCCGCGTGCCGCAAGCTGGCCAAGCATCGGCACGGTCACGCGGCCGCGCAGCTCGGGGAAGCGGCCGCCGGCGATGAGCTGCTGGGTCTGGACGAAAAATTCGATCTCGCGAATGCCGCCGCGGCCGAGCTTGACGTTGTGGCCCTTCACCGCGATCTCACCAAGACCCTTGTGGGCGTGGATCTGGCGCTTGATCGAATGGACGTCGGCGATCGCCGCATAGTCCATGTATTTGCGCCAGATGTAGGGCTGGAGATCCTTCAGGAACGCAGCACCGGCGGCGAGATCGCCGGCCACCGGACGCGCCTTGATCATGGCGGCGCGCTCCCAGTTCTGGCCGCGCGCCTCGTAGTAGCGCAGTGCCGCCTCGACCGGGATCGCCAGCGGCGTAGAACCGGGATCGGGACGAAGCCTGAGGTCGGTGCGGAAAACATAGCCGTGTTCGGTGCGATCCTGGAGAATGCGGACCAGCCGGCGCGTCAGGCGCGAAAACAGCTCCGTCGCATCGAGCGGGTCGACGACGGCAGACGCCTGCGGGTCGAAGAAAACGACGAGGTCGATGTCGGAGGAGAAGTTCAGCTCATGGGCGCCCAGCTTGCCCATGCCGAGCAGGATCCAGCCCGACCGGCGCGCCGGATCCTCGAGGTCCGGCAGTTTGAGCTTGCCTTGTCCGTGCGCGTCGCGAAGCAGGAAGTCGACGGCAGCGCGGGTGCAGGCGTCGGCAAGATCGCTCAGCCGCTGTACTGTGACTGCTGTTTCAGCCTCGCCTGCAAGGTCGGCCAGCGCGATCAGGACATGCGCTTCCGCTTTCCATTGCCGCAGCTCCATCATCAGGCTGTTTTCGGAGATGGCTTCCGCCCGCGCAGCCTTGTCGATGGAGGCGCCGATCGACGCCAGCCGGGCCACGACGGTCTCATCGAAAAGCGCATCCACGATCTGCGGGCGGCGGCGTACTGTGTCGCGGAGAAATGGCGACAGGTCGAACACTGCGGCGAGGAAATCCTGGACGGCGCCCTTGCCGGTGAGAAATTTCGCGAGCCGGGCAAGCCCGTCTTCCTGCGCAGCGGAAGCGATTTCCGACAATTCCCGCCTGGCGCGGTTCCGATCCAGGGGGACGAGCTTTGTCGCCGGATTCAGAAGCCAGTTGGTCTGTTCCGCAGCCGCCCTCACCGCCATCAGCGATCCTCCCGTTCGGGAAAACTCATGACGACGGACAATCCGGGATCGGCGGGCAGAAGATCAAGCCGTCCGTTGTGGAATGTCATGATTGCGTTGGCAAGGCTGAGGCCCAGACCGGAGCCCGGCTGCGAGCGGCTCTTCTCCAGGCGCACGAAACGCTCGGTCGCCCTGGCGCGATCGGCATCGTCGGGAATGCCCTGGCCGTTGTCTGTGACGGAAAGCCTAATTTCGCTACCGACGCGATCGAGCGTCACGCGGACGATCGGCTTGGATGTCGAATCGGTCGAATATTTGATCGCGTTGTCGACGATGTTCGATAGCGCCTGGCCGATCAGCTCGCGATTGCCTTCAACGGCGAAGGCATCCTGCACCGAGGTCTCGAGTGTCACTCCCACCTCCTCCGCCACCGGCTCGTAGAGCTCGACGACATCGCGCACGGACGCAGCCAGATCGACCCGGCTGGTGCTTTCTGAGGAATAGCCCGCCTCCAGCCTGGAGATCATCAGGATGGCGTTGAAGGTCTTTATCAGCTGGTCGGACTCGGCGATCGTCGCTTCCAGCGCCTGGCGGTAGTCGGTAGCGCTGTGCTTGCCGGAAAGCGTCGCTTCGGCACGGTTGCGCAGCCTGGTCAGCGGTGTCTTCAGATCATGGGCGATGTTGTCGGAGACCTGCTTTAGCCCTTCATTCAGCGTGGCGATCCTGGCCAGCATGGAATTGAGATTTTCGGAAAGCCGATCGAACTCGTCGCCGGCGCCGGTGACCGGTAGCCGGCCGGAAAGGTCGCCGCCCATGATGCGGCGACTGGCCTCCGACACCGAGTCGATGCGCTTCAGCGCCGCGCGGCCGACGAAGAACCAGATCAGGAACCCGCCGAGCGCCATCATGCCGAGCGCCAGCATCAAAGCGCGGCGGATGACGGCGCGGAACCGCTCCGGCTCGCCAAGGTCGCGGCCGACGAGCATGATCATCTGGTTCGGCAGGCGCAGCACCAAGGCAATGGCGTTGTGGCCCTTCTCGCCTTCGACCTGGACTTCGCTCTGGCTGGGTTCGTTCGGGTCGGCGACCGGGTTGCGCTGCCGCTCGAGCTCGCCCTCGCCGAAGCGTCGGTAGGAAAACGGCGCCGTCGTCCAGCCCTCGGCCTCGAGAACGCCGGGCTCCAGGCTCTGCACGTTTCCGGTTAGGATCTGGCCGTTGGTGTCGGCGATCAAATAGAGATTGGCGCCGGGCTGGCGGGAGCGCTGCTCGACCACGCGGACCAGCAGCGGCAAGCCGCCGCGCTGGTAGGCCCGGGCGAGGCCGAGCACTTCGTCGTTGATAGTCTCCTGCGTCTGGCCGGTCAGCATGCGTGCCGACAGCGAGGTCATGTAGAAGACGAGCAGCACCGCACAGATGGCGAACAGCAGGAGATAGAGCGCCGAAAGCCGCGCTGCCGTCGTCTTCATGATGGCCGGCATGGAGAGAGCCATGCTACCCGCTCTTGAGCATATAGCCGGCGCCACGAACCGTGTGCAGGATCGGCTTGTCGAAGCCCTTCTCGATCTTGCCGCGCAGCCGCGAGACGTGAACGTCGATGACGTTGGTCTGCGGATCGAAATGGTAGTCCCAGACATTTTCCAGCAGCATGGTGCGCGTCACCACCTGGCCTGCATGGCGCATCAGATATTCAAGCAGGCGGAACTCGCGCGGCTGCAGCGTGATCTCGCGCGCCGCGCGCCGCACCGAATGAGAGAGCCTGTCGAGTTCGAGATCGCCGACCCGGTAGACGGTTTCGGCTTCCTTGGCGCTGGCGCGACGGTTCAGCACCTCGACCCGGGCCAGAAGCTCGGAAAAGGCATAGGGCTTGGTCAGATAGTCGTCGCCGCCGGCGCGCAAGCCGGTGACCCGGTCGTCGACTTCGCCGAGCGCCGACAGGATCAGCACCGGCGTTGTATTGCCTCTGGATCTCAGACCGGCGATGACCGACAGGCCGTCGCGGCGCGGCAACATGCGGTCGACGACCATCACGTCATAGTCGCCGGAGTCAGCGAGCGCGAAGCCGGTTTCGCCGTCGCCGGCGACATGGGC
Organism: Mesorhizobium sp. WSM4841; assembly: GCF_055811515.1. Classification (NCBI taxonomy): domain Bacteria; kingdom Pseudomonadati; phylum Pseudomonadota; class Alphaproteobacteria; order Hyphomicrobiales; family Phyllobacteriaceae; genus Mesorhizobium; species Mesorhizobium sp. WSM4841. The sequence continues at coordinate 282,150 of NZ_JBVVQC010000006.1, read as the reverse complement.
GGTGTGGCCGGCCTCGGTAAAGGCTTTCTGGAGGTAATCGGCCGCCTCGCGATCGTCTTCTATGACGAGAATCTTCATGGGACCGTTATACGCGATTTCGCTGGAAGATTGAGTGGCCGGCATATGCATCGTGGCCTTCACCAGGGCGTATCGCGAACAAATTTGATTCAAGGATACGCAGTAAGTCTTTGTTTTGAAATGTCGTTGCCCCAGAGCCATCGGCACCCTCGGATCAAGCCCGAGGCTCATCCCAAAACCGCTTCACACTTCTGGGCGAGATGCTCTGTTGTTCGAGCATATCGTCATGCACTGTTCGAGCGGCAGCGGGCGATGGGAGCCCGCTGCCGCTGGGGCGGAACACGATGACTGACTAACGCATTCAAGCCCCGTGCTTTCCCCATGCGACGGCTCGGGGTGTTTGAAACCGCCGCACCGGAAAAGTCTGGAACGTCAGCCCTTGGCGACAGGCAGCGCGACGAAGCGGTTGCTGTCGTCGCGGGTGATCTGCATCAGCACCGCCTTGCGGCCCGATTTCACCGCATCGGCCATGGCCTCGGCGACGTCGTCGGTGCCATTGACCTCCGTCGAATTGACCGAGGTGATGACGTCGCCGGGCTGGATGCCGCGATCGGCGGCATCGCTATCGGGATCGACATCGGTCACCACAAGCCCTTTGCCCTCATCGGACCTGGTGACGGTGAGGCCGAGATCGGCCAGCGTATCGGCCTTTGGCGGAGCGGAAGGCTGCTGGTCGGCCGAAGCCTGCTTGTCGCTCAAAGGCAGCGTGCCGAGGTCAACCTTGACGGTCTCACTCTTGCCGTCACGCCACAGCGTGACGTCGACCGGCTTGCCGGGCTGGTAGGCGCCGATCAGACGAGCGAGTTCCTTCGGCGAAGCGACGTCCTTGCCGTCCACCTGAGTGATGACGTCACCAGCTGATATGCCGGCCTTCTTGCCGGGACCATCGTCTTGGGCGCTGGAAACGAGCGCGCCCTTATCGGACTTCAGCCCGAGCGATTCGGCGATTTCGGAGGTGACCGGCTGGATCTCGACGCCAAGCCAGCCGCGCTGGACGGTGCCGTCCTTCATCAGATCCTGCACGACCTGTTTGGCGGTCGAGGCGGGAATGTCGAAGGCAATGCCGACGCTGCCGCCGGACGGCGAGAAGATCGCGGTGTTGATGCCGACGACCTGGCCGTTGAGGTTGAAGGTCGGGCCGCCCGAATTGCCGCGGTTCACCGAGGCATCGATCTGGATGAAGTCATCATAGGGACCGGCGCCGATATCGCGGCCACGGGCCGAGACGATACCGGCGGTGACCGTGCCGCCGAGGCCGAACGGATTGCCGACGGCCACGACCCAGTCGCCGACGCGAACCTTTGAATCATCGGCGAAGTCGACATAGGTGAACTTGCCGTCGCCTTCGACCTTGAGCACCGCGAGGTCGGTGCGCGGATCCGTGCCGACCAGCTTGGCGTCGAGTTCCTTGCCGTCATACATCACCACAGTGAAGGACGAGCCGTCTCCGACGACATGGTTGTTGGTGACGAGGTAGCCATCCTCGGAGATGAAGAAACCGGACCCTTGGGCGACCGGCCGCGGCTGGCGGTCACGGCGTCCGAAACGCCGCATTCCATCCCGGCCATCCTGATCGCCAAAACCACGGAACTCCCTGAAGAAGCGGCGCAATTGCGGATCATCGGGAAGATTGCCGAAAGCGTCCGGCAGGTCGGAGCCGTCGTCGGCGGTCGATTCTATCTTGGCTTTGACACGGACACTGACGACCGCCGGCGAAACGCGCTCGACCACATCGGCGAAGCTGGGGACCTGCGGCGCCTCGACACGCACGGCCTCGGCCAGGACCGGGGCTGTCCCGGTGGCAACCGCGCCGAAGCCGATTGCGCCGGCAATGGCCACTGAAGCGGCGGCAGCCATCAGGCGTTTGCGGGTGCGGGGATATGAATTGGGGGCAATATTCATGGGTCTCGTATCCTCTTTCAAGGGATGCGCTTCGGTCGGCATCCTCGGGCAAGAGAAATAGGGGCGCGCACATTACGGCGCCATTTCCGGTGCATGAAACTTTTGTAATGTTTGCGGGCGGCGGCCGCCATCAGTCCCGGTGCAAAATAGTGTCCAGCTCTGCCTGTTCCTCGGCGGTCAAAGTATTGGTTGCCGTCGAACGGCGCGACCGGGCAGTCAGCACGATGAAAATCCCACCGACAAGCAGCAGAAACACCGGCGTACCCCACAACAGCGCATTGCGCAGGCTGAAGCGCGGCTTCAACAGCACGAACTCGCCGTAGCGGGAAACGATATAGTCGATCACCTGCCGGTCGGTGTCGCCGGCGACGAGGCGCTGGCGAACCAGCACGCGCAGGTCGCGGGCAAGATCGGCATCGGATTCGTCGATCGACTGGTTCTGGCAAACCATGCAGCGCAGCTGCTCCGAAAGCGTCCGGGCCCGCGCCTCGAGCGCCGGGTCGGCCAGAACCTCGTCGGGCTTCACCGCAAGTGCGGCGCCGGCAAACAACAACGTCAGCAGCAGAATCAGCGAGGCCAGCGAAAATCTTGCGCTCATGGCAGGCTCGCGGAAGGCACGGCGCCTGCCGACTTGCGGCGGCGCGACGGTGCCCCGACGCGCAGCCGCCGGTCCATGAGCGACATCGCAGCACCTGCCATCATGACAAGGGCGCCGCCCCAGATCAGCGTCACCAGAGGCTTCCACCACAGCCGCACCACGACGGAGCCGTCGGTCGCCACGTCGCCAAGCGAGAGGTAGAGCTGGCTGAACCCGATCGTCTTGATACCGGACTCGGTCGTCGTCATCTGCCGGACGGGATAGGAGCGCTTGGACGAGGTGATTGCAGCGGCAGTGCGTCCATCGGCGCCGAACAGGGCGAAGCGGCCGCGATCCTCGCTATAGTTGGGCCCGTGGGCCGGATAGAGCCCTTCGAAACGCAGCGTGTGGCCGGACAGTTGCACGGTCTCGCCTGCACGCATCGACAAGATCTTCTCGGTGCCGAAGCAAAGCGTGCCGACGATGCCCAGCGTCGTCAGCCCGAGGCCGAGATGGGCGAGCGCGGTGCCGAAGACCGAACGCGGCAGGCCGGCGAAGCGCCTGAGCATGGTGCTGGGCGCCACAGCGCCAAAGCCGGACTTGACGGCAATATCGGTGAGCGCGCCGCAGATCAGCCAGACGGCCAGGCCGACGCCAAGTGCTGCGAACACCGACGCGCCATCGATGAACAAGGCCGTCACCAGCACGGCCAGAAGCGCTGCGGCGAAGGCCGCCATCAGCCGCTGGGCGACAGCGAAAATGTCGCCGCGCTTCCAGGCCAGCAGCGGCCCGAACGGGACCACGACGAGAAGCGGCACCATCAGCGGGCCGAACGTCATGTTAAAGAACGGCGCGCCGACCGAAATTTTGTCGGCTGAAACGGCCTCGACGGCCAGCGGATATAGCGTGCCGATCAGCACGGTGGCGGTGGCCGTGGTCAGGAACAGATTGTTGAGGACCAGCGCCCCCTCGCGCGAGATCGGATGAAACAGGCCGCCGGCCGTCAACCTCGAGGCGCGAAAGGCGAACAACGCCAGTGATCCGCCGATGAACAGTGTCAAGATACAGAGAATGAACACGCCGCGCGTCGGATCTGTGGCGAAGGCGTGGACGGAAGTGAGCACGCCGGAGCGCACCAGGAAGGTGCCGAGCAGCGACAGCGAGAAGGTCAGGATCGCCAGCAACAGCGTCCAGATCTTCAAGGCCGAGCGCTTTTCCATGACGATCGCCGAATGGAGCAGCGCGGTGCCGGCCAGCCAAGGCATGAAGGAGGCGTTCTCGACCGGATCCCAGAACCAGAAACCGCCCCAGCCAAGCTCGTAATAGGCCCAGTAGGAACCCATGGCGATGCCGCCGGTCAGGAACATCCAGGCGACCAGCGTCCATGGCCGCACCCAGCGCGCCCAGGACGCGTCGATGCGGCCTTCGATGAGGGCGGCGACCGAGAAGGAAAAGCAGATCGAGAAGCCGACATAGCCGAGATAGAGCAGCGGCGGATGGATGGCGAGGCCGAGATCCTGCAGGATCGGGTTGAGATCGCGGCCCTCGATCGGCGCCGGATTGAGCCTGGCGAACGGGTTGGACGTCGCCAGGATGAACAGGAAAAAGGTGGCGCCGATCGCGCCTTGCACGGCCAGCACATTGGCTCGAAGGGTCGCGGGAAGATTGCTGCCGAAAGCAGCGACGAGCGCGCCGAAGAAGGTCAGGATCAACACCCAGAGCAGCATCGAGCCCTCGTGATTGCCCCAAGTGCCGGTGATCTTGTAGATCAGCGGCTGCAGCGAATGCGAGTTGTCCCAGACGTTGGCCACCGAAAAGTCGGACGTTGCATAGGCTATCGCCAGCGCCGCGAAGGAGAGAGCGGTCAAGGCAAAGCCGGTCACTGCGACCGGACCGCCGACGGCCATCAACTTCTGGTTGTTGATACGCGCGCCGAACAGCGGCACCAGCGCCTGCACCAAAGACAGCGCGAACGCCAGGACCAGCGCGAAATGTCCGGTTTCAACCAAGGCCGTTACTCACTCTTGCTCTCCTGCCACACGCCCTTGGACTTGAGGCTCTCGGCCACCTCCTTGGGCATGTAGTTCTCGTCGTGCTTGGCCAGCACGCTGTCGGCGACGAAGACGCCGTCCGGGCGAAACGTGCCTTCAGTGATGACGCCCTGCTCCTCGCGGAAAAGGTCGGGAAGAATGCCGGTGTAGGTGACCTTGACCTGCTTCTGGTTGTCGGTCACCGAAAAGGCGACGGTGGCCCCCTCACCGCGCTCGATCGTACCTTTTTCGACGAGGCCGCCGAGTCTGATACGCTGCCCGGGCTGCAGGCTGGCGTTGGTCAGATCGGCGGGCATGTAGAAGTAGGAGGCCTTCTGGCCGAGCGCGTAGAAGGTCAGACCGGTGGCGGCACCGAGAAATGCCAACCCTCCGGCGATCACCGACAGTCTTTTCTGCTTGCGCGTCATGTTTTACTCCGTCGCCGTCAGGCCAAGCGAGACGGCAAAGGCGGTGAATTTCTTCGCTTCCTCACTATCGGAGCCAAAAACGGCGATACCGCGATTGAGCGCATCGCGTGCCTGATCGGCCTTGCCCAGCACGACATAGGAACGAATAAGCTGCATCCATCCTTCCGCATCGCGCGGGTTTTGCCGAAGTCTTTCATCAAGTCCCGCGACCATGGTGTCGATCATCGCTTCCCTGTCCTGCGGCGACATCGACGAGGATGCATCGACATCCCCGGCGTCCGGGCCTTTTGCAGGCACTCCCGAAGCGACGCTCTGTCTGGCGGATTCGGCCAGTGCTTGCTCGACGGCGGCGCGCCAGGCTGAGTCCTGCGGCAAGGCCGCGAGCATTTTCTGCCAGCCAGCTGTCGCCTCCTCAATGCGGCCTTCCTGCGCCATGCCCATCGCCAGATAAAAGCTGGCCTTCGGATTTGCCGGATCGAGCTTCAGCGCCGCCTCGAAGGCGGCCTGAGCGTCGGCCGAGACAATACCGCCCGCTGCGCTGGCGATCGCCTCGCCGAGGCCGGCCTGGCGGGCAGCGCTGTCGCCGTCGAGGCGAATGGCGTTGCGGTACGCCGTCACCGCGTCGGAAAACCGCTGCATGCGCAGATAGACCGGCGCCAGAACGTCCCAACCCCTGCCGTCGGACGGATTGGCGGCAAGGTGGGCCTCGGCGCGTGCCACCAGTTCGTCCACCGAACTGTCGGCGGGATTCTTGGCCAGTCGCTCGCTGAGCGGCTGCGACGGCAGCTCGGGCGAGCCGAGCTGGCTGTACAAACCCCAACTGACCAGCGGAACCGCCAGGACCGCGGCCGTCGCAACCAATCTGGTCGCCATCGACGGCTGCCGCGCCGCTGCCTTGTCGGCGGCATTGTCCAGGCGAAGGATGCGGCGGGCGATCTCCGCACGCGCCTCTTCGGCCTCCGCCGGCTGGATCAGGCCACGCGCCACGTCCCGGTCAAGCTCGGACAACTGGTCGCGATAGACTTCAAGGTCATGATCGCTGCTAGCCGAGCCACCCTTCGGGCCGCCGGCCAGCGGCAGCAGAACCGTCAGGCTTGCACCCAGCGTGAGAATGGCAGCTATGACCCAGAACAGCATGCTTCTTCCAATAACGGCAGAGCCCTGCCCTGCCAACACAGGCGTCCTGCGACGCTTTGACGGCAGATGCGTCGCTTGTCCTTGATTAATGTCAACCGGACCTAAAGCGCGTCGCGTTCGACCGGCCTCATGCGACGCGCTTCAGGCTGTTGTTTTCATGCATGTCGTTATCGCAAAACCGCTACACACTTTTACGCGACATGCATTATCCGGCCGGTCGTTACGTCAGTGGCGTCCAGCTGCCATCGGCGTTGCGGCAAGCGGTTCCGCGCGCGGTGGCGCCGGCAGCGCCGGTAAAGACCGTATGCGTGTATTGCCGGCAGTCCTGCGAGCCGACACGATAGGGCTGGGCGGGCACGACTTCGCCGTAATGCGCCGACCGATCGCTCTTCCATGTCACCTTGTGGCCGCTCGCCGTGTACTCGAGCGCCCTGTATTCCGCTTCCAGCGCCTTTCGCTTTTCCGGATCGCTCAAGCCGGTACCGATGGATCCGCTGACGAGGCCGCCCCCCATGGCGGAAATGATCGTCGTCGCGATCTTGCCGTCACTTGGCGGCGTGGCGGCCGGCTGCGGCGCCACCGTGGGGCCAGAGCTCTTGCCCAGCGTCGTGCAGCCGGAAACGGCCAGCAGTGCGGAAACGAGCGCGACGCGAATCTTCATGCCAACAACCGGTTTTCTTGAGTTAGAGCTGGGCCGCGCCATCGGGGGAGTCGGCGTGGCCATAGTGTCGATGTGGCCGACGGCTCCGGGACCAGTCGACATGCCGCAATATCACGCACCGTCGATCAATGTCGACTGGCCCAGCAAAAGCATAAGTCTAGTGAAGGCTCCGCAATCGAACCACCGCCTTCAACCCGCCCATGCTCGACCGTTCCAGAGCCAGAACGCCTCCATACTCGTTGACCAGGTCGGCGACAATGGCAAGTCCAAGCCCGGTCCCCGGCTTTGTCTCGTCGAGCCGCCGTCCGCGCTTCAGCGCCTCGCGCGCCTTCTCTTCGGGAATGCCCGGGCCGTCATCTTCGATGCTGATCTCGAATAGATCGACAGCACCCTCCTTGCCGACGCCACTCTTCTTGCCGGAGATTGGCGCCACCGACACGGCGACAGCGCTCTTTGCCCATTTCATGGCGTTGTCGAGCAGATTGCCAAGCAATTCTTCCAAATCCTCGCGTTCGCCGGCAAAGACGATATCGACTGCCGGCAGCGAAAGCGAGAGAGCGGTCTGCGGGTTGAGTTTTTGCAGCACGCGCACCATGCGCTGGACCAGCGGCGCCACCGGCGTGCGGTAGACGACGCTGTCGCGTTGTGCCGCAACGCGGGCGCGCTGCAGATAATGGTCAACCTGCTTCTGCATAGAGGCGGCCTGCTCGGCTATGAGCTGGCCCTTGGCGCCGCCGAGCGCCCGCCCCTCATTGATCAGCACCGCCAGCGGCGTCTTCAGCGAATGGGCGAGGTTGCCGACCTGCGTCCGCGAGCGCTCGACAATACGCTTGTTGTTTTCGATCAGCGCGTTGGTCTCGTTGGCGAGCGGCTCGATCTCGGCCGGGAAGCGACCGTCGAGCCTTTGCGCGGTTCCTTCGCGCACCATGGCGAGAGCGTTCCTGACCCGGCGCAATGGCTGCAGGCCCAACAGGATCGCGATGGCGTTGATGGCGATCATGCCGACGCCGAACAGGGAAAGATAGGTCAGCAGGCGACGCTGGAAGGCGCCTATCTCCTGCTCGAGCTCGGTCTTGTTGCCCATGACACGGAAGCGCGCTGCGCGATTTTTCGCGTCGAGAACGAATTCGCTCTCGAACACTTCCAGTTCCTCGCCATCGATGCCTTCTGTCGCATAGCTGCGCTGGAAGCTGGCATTGAAAGGAACCTCGGCGACGCTTGGCGACAGGATCGCCTTGGTCATCGAGGAGGAGTGCAGCTCACCGCGCACGCCTTCCGACGCAGGCTCCACCGACCAGTACCAGCCGGAATTCGGCTCCGAGAACCGAAGATCGCCAAGGTCGGGAGCGCCGGTCAGCGAACCGCCTTCGGACACGCCGACCGAGCCGATCAGATTGAACAGATGCGCCGACAACAAGCTGTCGAAACCGCGCTCGCTCGCCTGGCGATAGAGGGTCGTGATCAGCGTGAAGATGACAATCAGAGTGAGTATCGCCCAGACCGTGGAAAAGGCGATCACCCGGAACGCCAGCGAACGCGGCCAGAACCGCAGTGAAAGCGGCGTTCTTGCAGTCTGTTTGAGCGGTTCCGCCTTACGCCTCCGGCTCACGCATTCGATAGCCCATGCCGCGAACGGTTTCTATCATGTCGATGCCCATCTTCTTGCGAAGCCGCCCGACAAAGACCTCGATTGTGTTGGAATCGCGGTCGAAATCCTGATCGTAGAGATGCTCGACCAACTCGGTCCGGGACACGACCTCGCCCATATGGTGCATCAAATAGGCAAGCAGGCGAAATTCGTGCGACGTCAACTTGAGCGGCACGCCGTCGACATCGGCCTTGGAGGCCTTGGTGTCGAGCCGCAGCGGCCCGCATGTCAGCTCGGACGACGCATGGCCGGCCGCGCGCCGGATGAGCGCCCGAACCCTGGCCAGCACCTCTTCGATGTGGAACGGCTTGGTGACATAATCGTCGGCGCCGGCGTCGATGCCGGATACCTTGTCGCTCCAGCGATCGCGCGCCGTCAGAATTAGGACCGGCATCTTGCGGCCGCCGCGCCGCCAGCGCTCGACCACGCTGATGCCGTCCATCTGCGGCAAGCCAATGTCGAGCACCACGGCATCATAGGGTTCGGTATCGCCGAGGAAATGCCCGTCCTCACCGTCGAAAGCCCGGTCGACGACATAGCCGGCATCGACCAGCGCGTCTGATATCTGCCGGTTGAGATCCTTGTCATCTTCGACAACGAGTACGCGCATGCGGGGATCATACCTGTTGAAGATCTGGCCTGTTGAAGAACTGCCCTGTTGAAGAGTTGCCCTGTTGAGAAGCTGGGCGTGAGATATAGGCCGATTCCAGCGCCTGGGAAACGGGAGGGATCAGTTCAGCGGAACGACGATCTCGGTGCGGCGCGGACGCTGCCCGTCCTTGCCCGGGACCAGCACGACGATGACGCAGACCGGCTGGCCACCGCGCGTCGACTGCGACGCCTTGGCCAGCGTGCCGCCATTCTGCTCGGCAACCTGCTGACCGATCGCGTAGCAGTCGGAGGAAGCCAGGATGATCGGCCGGTTCTGCTCGGGCACGACGACCGGCAGCGCCGTCGCCTGCGACGCAAACAGACCGGCAGCGCAGAGCGCCAATGTCGCGGTTCGGAAATGGGAGTGAAGCGTTTTCATGATCAGCGTCCTAACGCATCGGTGCTGAACGTGAAATGAACAGTGAACGCCTGCAACACATGCCTATCTCACCCCCTGAAACGCGAGACAACCAACCTTATGATTTTGGCCGCCCCAACCCGGCAAATTCATCCAAGCGCCAGTCTAGACTGTGTTGCAGCCAGATTGAAAGCGCGTCAGGCGTTTTCTTCCGTCACGGCGCGAAAGCGCAGCAGCCCGTGATAGGCTGAAAGGTCCTCGTCGTAACGGGCCTCGGTGAATTCGAGCCTGAGATTGATGCGGTGATGCTTGTCGAGCGCGAGCGCCGCATCCTGGAGGCGGGTGCTGACAAGGTCCATAACATCGAGCATTTCTTTCCTGGCCTCGGACTTCGACCAGAAATGCAGCGTGAAAAGCTGCTCTGCATCGTTCTCCATGCCGGTTGTCCAGTCGTAGACGCTGGTCCGGCCGTAGGTGACATAGGGAAATGGGACATTTTCCGGGGCATGATCGAACAGTTTTGCGCCGCCCAATGCCACTGACAGGGAACCATCACCGTTCAACGCTTCGAACAAGGCCTTCTGCAGCGCGGCGGCCGGCGCGGTCATCGTCTTCTCCCTCGCCCGTCACGGCTGAACAGGCCTTCACCCCGACAGCGATTTCCGCTTGCAGCGTAGCCGCGTTGACGGTCTGGCGCCAGATCACTGGATTTCCAAGGTCCCGATCGCGCGGACGGTCGGGATCTATCGAAAATCGGCCGCTGTCAGCACATACATGCTCTTGCCGGTACGGGCATAAGCATTCCTTGCGACGTCATGTATGGGACCGACGGCCGAATCGAAGGCGGCGAGATACGTGGCTTCGGCTGTCGCCGTCTCCGGCGGTGCCGTCGAGATGGCGTCTGCATGGACAAAGAAAGAAATCTGGGACATGCCGTCATAACCGACGAAGCGGATCCGTCGGCTCGCCTCGTCGTAGCTTCGGCTTAGATTTGGAAATGTCAGGCTCATGACTTGACCGCCGTTAAGCGGTTCCCGCCTTCTTGACTGCCGCCCGCTTTTTCTTGGGAGCGACGGGATTGAGGGCTTCCGCCGCACGGTCGGCCTCTTCCTTGGCCAGCCGCAGCGCCCGCAACCTTTCGGTCTTGATAGTCCTGGCTTTGGCCTCGGAAACATATTCGGCCGTAGCCTGGTTTCGCTCCGCGGTTTTCTTCTGCTTCTCCATGAAGCGTGCCTCAGCTTTTTCCATGATATTCTGATTGAGTTCCGCCATCGATAAAATCTCCTTTTCGCTGAGGTGATGAAAATTAGTTCCTCACCTAAAATAGGAACTCGGAACGGAAAAACCAATTTTCAAAAATGTTTTTGATTGATCAAATGTCTGAAAGACATCATGAAATAATACTAGAAATTGCATTCGCACCGACCCCAAATGCCGTACCGACTGCTCATATACCCCGCTCCAATCAGCGCTAGATCGGGAAACGGCCCGCGCCGGCCCCGCTGGCTTCAGGCTGACGGTTTCTTGCTTTTGCGGTCCAGCAACTCGAGCTCACGCTGCGGACGAGGACGATCATGGCCTCCACCGCCTCCTCGTCCGACAGGCCCTGGTTCTCAACGAGCGATCGTATGTGGTGAGCGGCAATCTGGGCGCATTGCTTGGCGACGACGTCATTACTGCCGGGCCGGGCACATGGGTGTTCAAGCCGCGGGGCCAGTGGCATACGTTCTGGAACGCTGGCGACACACCGTGCGAAATTATCGAAGTAATTTCGCCGGCGGGGTTTGAGAACTATTTCCGCGAGTTGGCAGCGATCTGGCCCGACAGGACAAAGTCCGGCGAACTTTTACGAAAGTACCAACTGGATATGGACTTCGAGAGTGTTCCAGACCTCTGCGCTCGTTTTGGACTGACGTCCGTCCGCCCCGCCGCAACGATCCGCGCCGAGGATAGCGGATGACGGCGCAGCGCCTCCGCCCCGATTTCGCAGCGATAGACGAACGAAACGGGATGACCGCCGAAAGGGCAAGGCGCAGCATCCACGGCTCGGATACGGTTAGGGCTCACGGTCGCCACCTATTCGTGCAGGGACTGCACTGATCCTCACGACACCGATGCTGCGCCACCCTCTTCCGTGCGCCGCGCTATGAATTCGTCAAGAACACCTGATGTGGCAGCGGCGGAAGCCGGCGGCCGAAAATCGGCCAGCAGCCGTTTCCAGATGCCGGTGGCGCGCTCCGTGGCGGTTCTTGACCCAGCCTGCGTCCAGTTGCCGAAATTCGACCAATCGGCGACCAGCGGCTCGTAGAAAGCGGTGCGGTAGCGCGCCATTGTGTGCCCGGCCGAAAAGAAATGCCCGCCCGGCTGCACTTCGGCGATAGCCTCGAAGCCGATCGCGGCCTCGTCTCCGGGCGTCGCCGCGCAGAGTTCGGCGACCGTCTGCAGTGCCTCGATATCGGTGATCAGCTTCTCGAACGAAACGCTCAAGCCGCCTTCGAGCCAGCCCGCGGCATGGATGCAGACCGTTGCACCCGCAAGCACCGAGCCCCACAGAGCGAACTGCGTTTCATGGGCCGCCTGCGCATCCGATATGTTGGCGGCGCTGCCGCCGCCGGACCGCCAGGGAAGGCCGGTGAGGCGCGCAAGCTGACCGGCGCCGATCGTGGCCTTGACGTGCTCCGGCGTGCCGAACGCCGGCGCCCCCGACTTCATGTCGACATTGGAGGAGAACGAACCATAGACGACCGGCGCGCCCGGTCGCACATTCTGGGCCAGCGTCAGCCCGGCCAGCGCTTCGGCGTGCTGCAGCGTCAGTGCGCCGGCCACCGTGATCGGCGCCATGGCGCCGGCCAGGCAAAAGGGCGTGATGATCAACACCTGCCCCGCCTTGGCAAAGTCGACGATGCCTTGCGCCATCGGAATGTCGAGCTGACGCGGCGAATTGGTGTTGATGACGGTGTAGCAATGAGCGCTCGAACGGAATTCGGCCTCGGACAGGCCGCGCGCCAGCCGCAGCATCTCGAAGCCGTCCTCGACCTGCGGCGTGCCGCGCGCGAAGACGAACGGTAACTTGTCGGAGAGCGTCAGTTGAGCCCGGTTGACGGCATAATGGCGGAAACGGTTGTCGATATCCTGCGGCTCGATGCAAGGTCCCAGCATGTGCAGCACGTCGAAATGCTGCACCAGGCGGATGAGATCCTCGAAAGCGGCAAGCGTTCCCGGCCGCCGGCCGCGCTCTAGATCGGTGACGTTCGGCGCCCCGGACCCCGCAAGGAACGTCATCGAGCCAAGCTCGAGCGTCAGGTCGCGGGCACGGTCACCAGCGTGCGCCCGGATCGATTTCGGCGCAGAGACCAACGCCGCCGCGACAATGTCGCGGCCGATGCGCACCATTTGACTGTCTTCGTCGACCAGCGCACCGGCACGAGCAAGAATGGTGCGCGCCTCCGGCAGCAGCACCTTGACGCCGAGTTCCTCGAGCACGCGCAGCGCCGTGTCATGTATCGCGGCGACCTGGTCGGCCGAAAAGATCGGCTGCGGCAGGAACGGGTTCTTCAGCGAACGATAGTCCGGCCGGCGGCTGGTCTCGCTGCCGGCCTCGCCGGTTCGTCCGCGCCGCCTGCGTTCGCGCCTGAGATCACGTGCGGCGTCATCGATCATGGCGGATACTCCTCATTGCCGTATTGCCCTGCCGTATTGCCTTGCCCTGGGGACCGTAGGGAGAAGCCGCTATGACGCGCGCCGGCCGCTCGGCCCAGTTCGTTGAGGCGGGCAGGATACTTGCACTGTACATATGTGTCTAGTACGGTTGTATGCAGTTCCCCTCTCATGCCTATTGTGCGGCCATGATCATGATTGCTCCGCAGGACGAGCCGGCGCCCGGCAACATCAAGGTGACGCGCTGGGACTGGATCAATCTTGCACTCCAGACATTGATTTCAGACGGCATCGAAAGCGTGCGCGTGCTGCCGCTCGGCCAGAAGCTCGGCGTTTCGCGCTCAAGCTTTTACTGGTACTTCGAGAGCCGTCAGGATCTGCTCGACCAGTTGCTTGCCCATTGGCGGAACACCAACACCAGGGCGATCGTCGAACGCGCGCAGCGGCCAGCCGAAAGCATCATCATGGGCGTCATGAACGTGTTCGAATGCTGGGCGGACGAGCGCCTGTTCAATCCCAGGCTCGACTTCGCCATCCGGGCATGGGCGCGTCGCTCCGACGACGTGCGCGGGGCCATCGACCAAGCCGACAATGACCGGCTAGGCGCGATCCGCGACATGTATCGCCGGCATGGCTACGACGAAGAGGATGCCTTCATCCGCGCCCGTGTCCTTTATTACATGCAGATCGGTTATTATGTGCTCGACCTCAAGGAACCGGTCGAGGCGAGAGTCAGTCATCTCGCCGCCTATCTGCGCAGTTTCACCGGCCAGGAGCCAAGCGACGCCGACGTGGCACATTTCATGCGCTTTATCGCGGCGCGATAATTTGAAAGCGGATGCGAGGTGCCAAGGCGGTGGAGGTTGCAGGCCCCTACCCCTCGCATCGACAATCTGTGCCGCAAAAGTCCCCCTCGCCCTTGTGAGCGGGGCCAAAATGGACGAATAGTCTTGGCTGGCGCGCCGCCCTGAAATTGCCCGCATGCAGTTTCTCAGTGAGAGGCGTAGCCGCAGCCGGATCCTGGAATGGCCAGTCCTTCGAAACCACGCAAGAGAAGAGGTCCGATTGCCGCAAGACTGCTGGCAGCGGATGCGTGGTTCGATTCCTCGCTCTACGAGATCGGCTTCAAGGCGCGCCGGTTCTGGGAAGCGGCCACGATTTTTTTCCGGCGCTTCCGCGTCTCCGGCTGGCGCCGCGGCATCATCGAACTGTTGAGCGAGGGCTTCACGCTCGGCGCCGGCGGCATCGTCGTCATGCTGGGGCTTGCCTTGCCGGCCTTCCAGGAAACCGCTGGCGACTGGCGTGCCCAGGGCGATTTCGCCGTCACTTTCCTCGACCGCTATGGCAACGAGATCGGCCAGCGCGGCATCATCCAGCGGGATTCGGTGCCGGTCGACGAGATGCCCGACCAGGTCATCAAGGCGGTCCTGGCCACCGAGGATCGGCGTTTCTTCGATCACTACGGCATCGATGCGCTCGGCCTTTCACGCGCGATCTTCGCGAATGTGCGGGCGAATTCCGTGGTTCAGGGCGGATCGAGCATCACTCAGCAACTGGCCAAGAACCTGTTCCTGACCAATGAACGGACTTTGGAGCGCAAGGTCAAGGAAGCCTTCCTGTCTTTGTGGCTCGAGGCCAATCTGTCGAAGAAGGAGATCCTGCAGCTCTATCTCGACCGCGTCTATATGGGCGGCGGCACCTTCGGCATCGAAGCGGCCGCCGATTTCTATTTCGGCAAAAGCGTCAAGGATGTGAACCTCGCCGAAGCGGCGATGCTGGCCGGCCTGTTCAAGGCGCCGACCAAATACGCGCCGCACATCAACCTGCCTGCTGCCAGGGCGCGGGCCAACGTGGTGCTGTCCAATCTCGTCGAGGCCGGCTTCATGAGCGAGGGTCAGGTGCTGCAGGCGCGGCTGCATCCGGCTGAAATCGTCGACCGCGGCGAGCAGAAGAGCCCGGATTACTACCTCGACTGGGCATTCGAAGAGGTCAAGAAGATCGCCGCGAAGTCCGGGCAGCATTCGCTGGTCGCCCACACCACTTTCGACGCCAACATCCAGAAGGCGGCGGAAGAATCGATGGAATTCCATCTCCGCCAGTTCGGCAAGGAATACAACGTCACCGAAGGCGCCATGGTGGTCATCGAAACCAATGGTGCAGTCAGGGCGATCGTCGGCGGCCGCGACTACGGTGCCAGCCAGTTCAACCGCGCCACGAAGGCGCTGCGCCAGAGCGGCTCATCGTTTAAACCCTACGTATACGCAACGGCGATGGAGCACGGCTTCACGCCGGACTCCGTCGTTTCCGGCGGGCCGATCTCCTGGGGTGCCTGGTCGCCGCACAATTACAATGACGGACGCGCCGGCAAGGTCACGCTGATCACGGCGATGGCCAAATCGGTCAACACCGTGCCGGTGCGGCTGGCCAAGAATCATCTCGGCATCAAGCCGATCAAGGCGATGGCGGAAGCCATGGGCGTCGAATCGCCGCTCGAATCGCACAAGACGATGGTGCTCGGCACATCGGGCATGACCGTGATGGACCAGGCGACAGGCTATAGCGTGTTTGCCCAGAACGGCTTCGTCGGCTCCCGGCATGGCATCACCCAACTCGTCACCCGTACCGGCGAGGTGGTTTACGATTTCGCCAAAGATGCGCCGCCGCCGCACCGTGTGCTCTCGGAACAGGCGCTGAAGTCTATGAACACCATGCTGGCGGCGGTGCCGGTGATGGGTACGGCGCGGCGCGCTGCTCTTCCCAATATCGTTTCGGCCGGCAAGACCGGCACCACGCAGTCTTATCGCGACGCCTGGTATGTCGGCTTCACCGGCAACTACACGGCTGCCGTGTGGCTCGGCAATGACGACTTCACCCCGACCAACAACATGACCGGCGGCTCGCTGCCGGCGATGGTTTGGCAGAGGCTGATGGTCTATGCGCACCAGAATATCG
The DNA here is from genome assembly GCF_055811515.1 of Mesorhizobium sp. WSM4841. NCBI lineage: Bacteria > Pseudomonadati > Pseudomonadota > Alphaproteobacteria > Hyphomicrobiales > Phyllobacteriaceae > Mesorhizobium > Mesorhizobium sp. WSM4841. Next base: position 266,071 of record NZ_JBVVQC010000006.1, on the reverse strand, counting down.
ACCTCAGGCCGATCCCCGGTCTCGATCATCCCTTCGTAGACGAAGAAATCGCCGCCAAGGCCGAGGAAGCGGAAACGAAGAATGCCGAGCAGGCAGCGGCCGACGCTACCGCCGAGCGCCCGCCGGTGCTGTCCAGCCAAACAACGCGGGCGCTCAGGGACATCACAAGACTGTTCCAGTCAGCGCCCGTCCTACGGGCGCCTGCGACGCCGGAGACCCTGTCGGCGCTTTGACGCCGGCACGACGGGCCAGGCCATGCTCGCGCCGGCAATTCCACAGAGGTCCGCTTGCCATCGCCCCCTGCCCCGCGATATCCCCGGGCGGCACTCCTCTTTTTTCCCGTGGCTCTTCATGCTCAAGAACGCATTCCTGACGCTCCTCGCGCTTGCCATAGCCATCGGCGGCGGCGGCGGCAGCGTCTGGTACGCTCTCAAGACGCAGGATGGCATCGGCGCGATCAGGATCGACCCATGGACAGCGTTTCCCGATATCGGCACGAGGGCGGCGGATCCTTATTCGAAAGCCCGCGTGGCGCGCGAGGGTATCCTTGCACTCGGGCAGGCAGAAGGCCTGTCCTTTATCGCCGAACGCGATTCCGGTGGCGAACAATTGAAACGCCAATGCGCCTATGAAATCGAAGGCGGATTTCCCGCGGCCCGGTTCTGGACCCTCTATGCCGCCGATCAATCGCTCGGGGTGGTCGAGACCGGCAAGCCAAGGCTTGCGGCACTTCAATCATACCAGGTGCTGCGCCAGCCCGACAATTCGGTAGTGATTTCCGTCAGCAACCGCCCCGCACCCGGCAACTGGCTGCTTTCCGACGGTTTCGGCCGGATGTATTTCGTGCTGACATTCTACGACACGCCGATCGCCAGCAGCACGGGTCTTTCGGACATCACGCTGCCGCAGATCCTGAAGGTCGGCTGCAATGCGTAGGCTGCTGCACGCGATCCTGCTCGGCCTGCTGGGCGCCGGCATCGTGCACATCGTCGTGCTGCTGCTCGTCCCGGAATTTTCCGAACGTGATGCGTGGTCGCGGCTGGCCATGGCCTCGGACCTCTATAGGATGACCAGGCTGGACGCCGAGGCCGGCGGTATGCCGGTGGTAAAATCCGTCGATCCGCTGTTTAATGCGGCTGCTTGCCGGTTCGATCTGTCAGAAGGGATGGTTCGGGTGAAGGCACCAGGAAACGTCCCGTTCTGGTCCGTATCGGTCTATGACCGCAGCGGCCATAACATCTACTCCTTCAACGACCATAGTGCGACCGGAAGGGTGCTGGACAGTATCGTACTGACGCCGGCGCAGATGATCGAGATCCGCAAGGAGCTCCCGGAGGAATTGCAAGGGGCAATCTTCGTCGAGGTGCCCGTCGACGAAGGCATGTTCGTCATCCGCTCGTTTGTGCCCGACGACAGCTGGAAGCCGGTCGTGTCGCGGTTTCTCGAGCAGAGTTCCTGCGAACTGCAGGCTTACTGACGTCAACCGAAATATGCCGCCGGTTTCCGGCCCAACAGGGTGCGCGGCGCTCATTTACAGTGTTAGAGCGTCCTTTGCGCGCCCAACAGGGCGCGCGGCGCTCTAATGATGCGGAACAGGCAGCGTCCCCGACGATCCCGGCATCGTCGTTGACGAGCCCGGCATCGTCCTTGACGAGCCCGGCTTATCTGGACCCGCGCCTGGCCGCGTCTCGCCCGTCAGCTGCCGTGGCTCGTAGCGGACGCCTGGGAAAATGATCACCGCCGCCGGCGTTCCGGTGTTTCGTTCTGCTCGATTGGTTGCCGCCGTTCGCGGCACGAAAGACAGTACCATGCCCATGGTTCGTGCATTCCTCTCGGTTGCCCCGGAGCACAACGCAACGCCTCCAATCTGATTAAGGACGGCAGTAGGTTAACGGAACGCTAACGGATCGCCGCTAATTTGATCTTTGTTCTGAGGTCAGGAAGTCCTGACCCGAGGCAAATGCGAAACCGACACAGTCCCGGTCGAGCATGGTCCAGATCGTGTCGAGTGTCAGGCGTATCCTTCGTGTCAGCTTCGGATTTCAGGCAAATCGCTATACGGGCTGAATCGGGAAAGGCCGAAAGGCTGTTCCGCGCGGCGGTGTCGGCGTTCTGTTCGCTCACCCGCCCTTCGCGCCGGGAGATCGCACAACTTGAGGATCTGACGCTTCCGCTTTTCGCCAATGTGTCGGTCGAATCGCGCCGCTATGTCGCCGCCGCCCTTTCCGAATGCGAATACGCACCCACTGCGCTGGTCCGGCGGCTTTGCGGGGAGCCGGTCGACGTTGCCGCGCCGTTGCTCATCCGCTCGCGCGCGCTGAGTGATATCGACCTCGTCGCGCTGATCGGACGGCACGGCCTGCCGCATGCGCGCGCCATCGCGCGCCGCAAGGATCTGAACCCGACCATCGCCCAGTTGATCAGGGCACTTGAAAAGCCGACGCTGGTGAGCGTGCGGCAGCAGGAGGCGGTCGCCAAGACGGCGCCTAAAAGCGCCGAAGTCATCGCGCCCAGCCCCGACAGCCAGCATGTGCCCGGCGCCGCCGCCGAGAATGCACGGCGCCGGCTGCGGTCAATGATGCGTGCCGATGATGAGAGCGGCGGCGCGACCGTCAATCCGTTCGCCGGCGCTGAAACCTATGTCAAACTGCGCGAGACGGCGCTGACCGGCAATGTCGCATTCTTCCAGACAGCACTGGCCGACGCGCTCGAAATCGATTTTTCAACGGCGCGGTCGCTCACCGCAAACCAGAACTACACGTCCCTTCTAGCCGCCCTGCGCGCGCTTGATCTCGGCGAAGAGAGGGCGTTCCTGATCACCGTCGCCGTCTATCCCACAGAGTTTCCGCACCCGCAGGCTATTCGCATCTTCCTCGACCGCTACCGACTGCTGCATCGCGACGCAGCGCAGGACAGGCTACGCGGCTGGAAGGCCGAGACACTGTCGAAGGCCGTTCGCAATGCCGGACCGGTTGCGGCAAGCGCCGACATCCGCAAAGCGGACAGCGACAATGCTGCCGCCAGCCCTAAAGCGCGTCGCGTTTGACCGGCCTCATGCGACGCGCTTCAGGTTGTTGTTTTATGCACGTCGTTATCGCAAAACCGCTGCACACTTTTGCGCGACATGCATTAAGGCGCGTCGGGTCTGAAAGAGATTCAAGCGAACGCTTTAAGCCTTTGTTTTCATGCATATCGTTAGAGCGACTTGACGGAAATAAGTTCCTCGACGGGAACAGCGCCGGCCTCGATCTCGACGACCCAGATGTCGGGATCGAATTTCTTCTCCCTTTCCAGTTGTGCGTCAAAAACGGCGGCATCCTCGCCGGCGCCGAGCAAACTGAAGAATCGGTCGTCGGGTTTGGCTGAATCGTAGCTCGTCTGCGGCGCCGGTCCAAACAAGGCAATCTCGCCCATGCGGCCTCGCGCCAGCACGAAGACGGCGCCGGCCTCGGTTGCGCCGCGCTTGACCACGGCGGCAAAGCCGCCGGCGCCGAAAACCCGGCGCAACAGGGCCGATACCCACAGATCGGTGGTTATGCGCATAGCAGCATTCTGGACGACATCGGACGGTACTTAGAGCGCTTTGCGTTTGGGTGAAACCAAAACCGCGCGCCTCCGCCCATCAGTTGGTCAGGCCGATCTCGCGCATCTTGACGTAGACGACCTCGTCGGGCTCGCCGGTCTCAGGCAGCCCGAACAGCGACTGGAACTCCCTGATCGCTGCCTTGGTGCGGGCCCCGACCACGCCGTCGAGTTGCATATCGTCATTGCCGAATGCCTTCAACCCAGCCTGGATCTTGATGATACGGGCGTCGGGTGCCTGCGCCGGCACATCTGCCGGCGCCGAAGCGGAGACGGGAATCGCGGCCAGGTCGTCCGGACGAGGTGCCGGATGCGGCACGACCGTCGAGGCGGTTGGCGTGGCGCCCAGTTGATCGAGCAGAACGCTGTCGATCTCACCGGAAGCGTTGAGCCCGACCTTCTGCTGATAGGCTTGTATGGCCTTACGCGTGTTGGGGCCAGAAATGCCGTCGACCGTGCCGGAATAGAAATCCAGGTCCTTCAATATGCCCTGGATCTGCTCGACGACCGGATCGCTCTTGATCGGGGCCAGGCCCGGCCGCACGATATTGATGGTGGTTTCGGGCTCGTCGGCGCCTGCTTGAGGAAAGCTCTCTATGCTCCTGGTCGCGAAAAACGCGCCGGCATGAGGAAAAGGCTGATACCACAGGGCGTTCGCCGAGACGTAGAACAGCGTCACCAGGAAGGCGGTCGAACCGCCGACCAGAACCGGATTGCGCGAGATCAGGCTGCCGACCGCGACCGCGCCACCCTGGAAGGCATCGCCGCGGCGCTTGACCGTCTTAGGCTGTTTTGAGGAGCGAGCCATGCCTGTCCCCTTTCGTCTCCGCCTTCGCCGCAGGCATTGGCAGCACGCCGGGCTTGTCCGTCGAACGTCCCTTCGGTCCGTTCACCGGCAAGCTGATCGTGACCGTGGTGCCCTCGCCCGGCATGCTTTCGATCGACATCGTGCCCTCGTGCAGCGCCACCAGGCCCTTCACCAGTGACAGGCCGAGCCCGGTTCCCTCGAAGCGGCGCGTATAGTCGTTCTGGATCTGCATGAACGGCTTGCCGAGATTGGCAAAGTCTTCCTCGGCGATGCCGATGCCGGTGTCCCTGACCCAGAAATGCAGTCGCGAGCCGATCCGCTTGGCGCCGACGACGACATCGCCGCCATCGGGCGTGAACTTGATGGCATTGGAGACTAGGTTGATGAGTATCTGCTGCACGGCACGACGATCGGCGTTTATCTCGCCGGCATCCGGTGCGATCTGAGCCTGCAGATCGATGTTCTTTGCCTCGGCCTGCAAGCGCATCATCGACTGGCACATTTCGACCGCTTCCACGAAACGGAACGGTTCCGGCTCGGTTGCATAGGCGCCGGCTTCGATCCTCGACACGTCGAGTATCGAGGTGACGACGGCAAGCAAATGCTGGCCGGACTCCTTGACCAGGCCGACATATTCCTTCTGGCGCGGATCCTTGAAGGTGCCGAACATCTCATGCAGCAGCATGTCGGAAAAACCGATGATGGCGTTCAACGGCGTGCGAAGCTCGTGGCTGACGACCGCCAGAAACCGTCCCTTCGCCACTTCGGCAGACGCGGCCGCCTCTTTCGCAGCGACAAGCTCTTCGCGCAAGCCGGCGAGTTCGTCGTTCTCGCGCAGGACGAGCGCGAAGACATCCTCCTGCTCCGCCCGCATCAGCTCAAGGGAAAACGGCCGGTAATTGTCCGCCATTGGGCCGTTGCCGTTTTGCGGCAGTCGGACGCGAAGATCGAGCCGACGCGCCGACGCGCCATCGCGCATATCGGCCAGCGCGCTGAGGTATGCGACGCGATCGGACAGATGGATGCGGTCGAACAGGCCGCTACCGGACAGCAGTTCCGGCTGCAGCTTCAGGATCGTGCGCGCCTTTGCCGACGCATCCAGAACCTCGCCATGCCTGCCGGCCCGCAGGACAACGGCGTCAATGATGTTTTCGAGCCGATCGTCGGTCGCCGGATCAAGCCGCGCGCCGGCCGGATTGCCAAGTCTCGCGACGCGCGGAACGACGGTGAGCGTCCAACCCAGCGGCAGCAGCCAATGCCAAGCGGTGATTTCCGCCGGGCTGAACGGGAAAACTGAACCGGCAAAAGCCTGCAGCAGGATAGCGACAAATGCAGCTATGGCGCCCCAGAGTGCGGCGCGACGAGACGCCCCGATCCACCAGGCTTCGAACGGCAGCGCCACGACAAGCATGGCGACCGGCGAGGCCAGACCGTCCGCCGCGGCAATGACACCGGCAAGAGCAAGACTGCCCATCACCAGAGCGACCTGGCCGGCAAACGCCATCTTGCCCGATGCCGCCACCAGCAAGGCGGCAAACCAGCAGAGGCCGAAAGTCGCAAAGATCGCAGCCATGGTCACGGCCGCGCCCATGCCCGAGGTGACCAGCGTGACTGCTGCGCCTGCCGCAAAGAACGGAGCGGCCAGCATGACACCGATAAACCGGCGCTGGCACCGACGGTCGTTCTGTCCGAGGATCGACGGATGAACCATACGTTCGCAACCGGCTGCCATCGCGCCGGGCAACTCAACGTATCTGGCCCTTATCGAAGTCAACTCAACGCACTCGCACCTGGTCGTGAACAGCCCTGCTTCGCAGATTGCTTTTGTTGATCTGAAACTCGCATCCAGCGTTTAAGGAATGGATAAGGCAGGACCGATCAATGCCCGGCCTGAGACAAATATTGGAAGGCCGGCGCGGCAAAACCTTGGCATTTGCAGCCATAGTAAATGGAGCGTTATCCGGGCGAACCGCCCTTTCGCCTCCGACAGGCGCCACTGGCACGCCGCGTTTCGGGGAAATAACTACGGAAAACAATTAGATGGATGGTTAACCTCAAGTGAAGAAAATCGGCTGGATTTGAGACAAATCCATCGCAAAATGCTTCTTTTCGAATTTGCCTAAAATTTGAGGAAAATTTTCGCTGACCGGGCAAGCCGTCCTTTGCGCGGCTATGCCACTATCGTACCCATAAAGAGGTCATGCCGCACGAATGCATGATCCGGTCACAGATGAGGGCATACAGATGGGCTTTCTGATCAGAATGGCTTTCTGGTTTTCGCTGGTGCTTCTGGCACTGCCGCTGAATGTCGGCTCCGACGAGACAGGCCACCAAAGCGTCGGGCCGATCCAGGCGTTGTTTGCGGCACGCGAAGCCGTCGGCGACATTGCTGGCATATGCGAGCGCAAGCCCGATGTCTGCGAGACCGGCAAGTCCGCAATGCACACGATCACCGCCCGGGCCAAGGAGACCGCCAAGTTTGCGGCCGCCATGTTGGACGACAAGACGGGCGAACCAGACACGGCGACAATGACCGGCAGCTTGCCCAAAGGCATCGTCTTGCCCGCGAAAATCGACTTGCCGGCGAAAATCGATCTGCCGGCGAAAAACTGAGATATTTTTCAGTGCATCTATCACCGCACCACAGGCCGTCCGCCCGTCGACGCCTATGGTGTTTTTCCTCTTTTTCCGTGACGCGGCGTCGCCGGATGACTATATCCGGGGTGATGACCACGACGATCCAAACGATCCGCGACGACTTCTCCCTGCTTGACGAGTGGGAAGACCGCTATCGCTATGTGATCGAACTGGGCGAGGCCCTGCCGCCGTTTCCCGATGAGGAACGCAGCCCTGCCAACAAGGTGCCCGGCTGCGTCAGCCAGGTTTGGCTGACGACCGAATATGGATCGGGTCCCGACCCAGTCGTCACCTTCGCCGGCGATTCGGACGCCCATATCGTGCGCGGCCTTGTCGCTATCATGCTGGCGCTGTTTTCCAGACGACCCGCCAGCGAGATCCAGAAAACCGACGCGGAAGCCACGCTGAAGGCACTTGGCCTCGACGAGCACCTGTCGCCGCAACGCGCCAATGGTCTTCGTTCCATGGTCAAGCGCATCAAACGCGACGCCGAGGCGGCGTTGAGGCAGACCGCCTGATTAGGCCGCGCGATTGCCCCGCATGACGGAGAGCCCGCACATGACGCAACGCATATCGGCTGCTCCAGCAATGCTCCGAAACCAAAACGGCGCCCGGAGGCGCCGTTGATCGTTCAACCCACGTTGGGAAGCGCCGATATCAGCGTCCCTTGCGCTTGCGGCCGAGACCCATCTTCTTGGCGAGCTGGGAGCGGGCGGCAGCATAGTTGGGAGCAACCATCGGGTAGCTTGCGTCCAGGCCCCATTTTTCACGATACTCGTCCGGCGTCAGACCGTAGTGGGTCATCAAGTGACGCTTCAGCGACTTGAACTTCTTGCCGTCTTCAAGACAGACGATGTAGTCGTCATGGACGGAGCGTTTCGGGTTTACTGCCGGCTTCTGCTTGTCGGCAGGAGGCTGTTCACTGGCCCCGCCCACGCGCCCGAGGGCGGCATGGACATCGGCGATGAGGCTCGGCAGCTCGCCGACCGGCACCGGATTGTTGCTGACATAGGCGGCTACGACGTCGGCCGTCAATTCGATCAGCGCATCACTATTTCTGGAAGGTGTTTCGATAATATCCATGGCTTCCTGGCCCCAACGTGAGTTGTTTCTATCTGCGCCCTATTTTTGACAGGTCGGGCATCGCGCGAAATTTTTGCAGGAAAGAGCCTCCGCGATTCGCGTCGCAGCATCCTAATGAGCCACTAAACCAAGTAAGTCAATTCGCTTCTTGCGCTGTATTCATCGATGGCAATAAAATATTCGACGATCAGCTTCAACCTTTCGTGCACTCTGTAACTTTGCGATATTTTCTGGGCAGACCAGCAGCGGCGGACGCCCGGTCGAGCTGCCGTTACATCCATGAGAGCCAGTAAAAAAAATCTCAATGCTTGGCTATGCTTGGTTGTGGCGCAGGCTAGCCGGTTGTTTTCAGAGTCCACAAAACCATAGGTTGCGATTTGCTTTTTGCAAGCTAGCCGGAAATCAGCACCGCGCACCGGCAGCGATCTATCAATGTGGGGTGATGTATTTTCCGTAGACCCAGCCGGTTACAAAATTGCCGTTCTGTGCCGGATCATGCCAGACTTCGCACCAGCGATAGCGGATCTTCTGTTCCTGCTTCCAAGCGCATGACCCCGAAAATCGGAATCGATTTTCGGGATCATGCGCAGATTCAAAGGTGCTACAGCGTCCTTTGCGCGTCCAGAGGACGCGCGGCGCTGTAGTGCGGCTGCTTGGCGATGTCGAGCAGGTTTATGCCGCCTGTGCATTTCCCGGTCATCTGCAAAACGGCACCGTTGGGATAGGCGGCCTGCTTCTGGGATGACCCCGCCGGATATTTGCGCACGTTGAGCGTGTCGCCAAACGGAACGTTGGTGACTTGCCAAGCTGCGAACACGGTTGCATGAGATTGGCCGGTAAAGGCCAAAACTGTCGAAGCGACGGCGAAAGCCGCAGCAACGTGAAAACGGAATTTCATTTTTCCCTCTCCTCCGGCTCATCTTCTGGAGCCCGACGCAAACATACATTCCGGCTCTTGAACCCGCGCTGATCGGCGTGTTCATTCTCCATTCAAGTAACTTCCACAGCGAGACGCAATGACCCAAACCCCAGCATTTCCAACTGTCAGCCCGCCACAACCCGAGAAGCGACCGGTCTTCGATCTGCATCATGGAGTATCCCGGACGGACGACTATGCCTGGCTGAGAGCCGACAACTGGCAAGAGATGTTCAGAGATCCGTCGCTGCTCGACGGCCAGATCCGCGCCCATCTCGAAGCCGAGAACGCCTATCAGGCGGCGTTGATGGCCGACACCGCCCAGTTGCGGAAGCAGCTTTTCAAGGAGATGAAGGGCCGCATCAAGGAAGACGATTCTTCCGTGCCGATGAAGGATGGGTCGTACGCCTATGGGTCATCCTTCAAGCTTGGCGGCGAGCAGCCGCGTTATTTCCGCACGCCGCGCGATGGCGGCGACCAGCAGATCCTGCTCGACGGCGACATCGAGGCCGAGGGCAAGGCCTATTTCCGCCTCGGTGGCGTCGACCATTCGGCCGATCACGGCAAGCTCCTGTGGGCATTCGACGACAAGGGCTCCGAGTTCTTCACGCTTCGTGTGCGCGATGTTGCCAGCGGCAAGGAGTTGCCGGACAGGATCCCGGACACGGGCGGCGGCGGCGTGTGGGATGCCGGAAATGACGGATTTTTCTACACCCGCCTCGATCCCAACCACCGTCCTTCCAAGGTGCTGTTCCATGCCCTTGGCGACAGTCCTGAGAACGACCGGCTGATCTACGAAGAAACCGATCCGGGCTTCTTCATGAATGTCGGCGGCACGCGCTCCAACGAATGGATCATGGTCGGCATCAACGACCACGAGACCTCGGAATACCGCATCATGAGCGCCAGCGAGCCATTCGCCGAACCGAAGCTGGTTTCGCCGCGCGAGACCGGCCTGCAATACGATCTCGAAGAAGGCGGCGATATATTCTTCATTCTCACCAACGCCGACGGCGCCAAGGATTTCAAGATCATGACGGCGCCGGCGAGCGACCCAGTGCGCGCCAACTGGCAGGAGTTGGTGCCGCACGAAGCCGGCCGGCTGATCCTTTCGGTGATCGGCTTCAAGGACCATATGGTCAGGCTTGAACGCAAGGAAGGCCTGCCGCGCATCGTCGTGCGTGACCGCAAGAGCGGCGAGGAACACCTCATCTCCTTCGACGAGGAAGCCTTCTCGCTCGGCCTGTCGGGATCCTATGAATACGACACCGAAATCATGCGCTTTTCCTACTCGTCCATGACAACGCCGGCGCAGGTCTTCGATTACAACATGCGCACCCGCGAGCGCGTGCTGCTGAAGATCCAGGAAGTTCCGTCCGGTCACGACCCGGAGCATTACGCAACGCGGCGGCTGATGGCGCCCGCAGCCGACGGCGAACTGGTGCCTATCTCGCTCATCCACCATCGCGACACGCCGCTCGACGGATCAGCGCCTTGCCTGCTTTACGGCTACGGCTCCTACGGCATCACGGTCCCGGCCGCCTTCAACACCAATTTGTTTTCGCTGGTCGACCGCGGATTCGTCTACGCGATTGCCCATGTCCGCGGCGGCAAGGACAAGGGCTATGGCTGGTACGATGACGGCAAGCGGGCGCACAAGATGAACACGTTCACCGATTTCATCGCGGTCGCACACCACCTCGTCGCCGAGCGCTACACGGCTCATGACCGCATTGTCGCACAGGGCGGCTCGGCCGGCGGCATGCTGATGGGCGCGATCGCCAACATAGCGCCGGAATGCTTCGGCGGCATCGTCGCCGAGGTTCCGTTCGTCGACGTGCTGACCACCATGCTCGACGCGACCTTGCCGCTGACGCCGCCGGAATGGCCTGAATGGGGCAACCCGATCGCTTCGGCGGAAGACTACCGGACGGTCGCCGCCTACTCGCCCTATGACAATGTCGGGGCGCTCGACTACCCGCCGATCCTGGCGCTTGCCGGTCTCACCGACCCGCGTGTCACCTATTGGGAGCCGGCCAAATGGGTAGCGCGGCTGCGCGACCGCAAGACCGGCGACAATCCGGTGCTGTTCAAGATCAACATGGACTCCGGCCATGCCGGCGCATCCGGCCGGTTTTCCAGGCTCGAGGAAATCGCCTTCACATATGCGTTTGCACTGAAGGTGGCGGGCAAGGCCGACCTTTCCACCACCGCGCCGGCCCACCCTTTTTGACGCGCAAAGGGCGCTGTAGGAGCTTGATCTTGCGCACGATCCCCAACGGGGAATCGATTCGGATTTCGGGTCATGGCCTGGCTGATTTTCCGCTCGCAATTGCGATGGCCGCGCGCTACCCAATGCGCGGCTTTTCGCAGCCGCGCCGCCAAAATCATCCAGTCAAGTCAAGGGTCTGCCATGTTGCTCGTCGACGTCTATCTCGACAAATCGCCCATCCAGGGCATCGGTGTCTTTGCCAAGAACCACATCCCACGCGGCACACTGGTCTGGAAGCTCGATCCCAATTACGACCGGCGTATCCTCGTCGAGGTCTATGAGCGCGAAACCGGGTCGGTTAAAGCCTATCTCGATCGCTATTCCTACCCCGACCGGCGCGACCCGAACTACATCGTTTTCGAAGCCGACGACGCGCGCTACATGAACCATGCCGATGACCCGAATTGCGACGTCGCCACACCCGAGGAGACATATGCGTTGCGTGACATAGCGCCCGGCGAGGAGATGACCTGCGACTACAATCATTTCTTCGAAGCCGGCTTCGATTTCCTCGGCGACCGCTGACGCGCCGCCATCCCGTCCGGTTTTCGCGTCAGCTCGAAGGCTGCTTGCGCGCCGGATAGCCATTGGGATGCGGCGGTATGGCCTTCAGATAGGCTGATATTGCCGCCCGGTCCTCGGGCGTCAGTTCGGCCATGTTTCTCTGCACGTCGACCATGGCGCCACCGACGGAATCGAAATCCGGCGTGAAGCCGGTTTCGAGAAAGTAGGCTATGTCGGCCTCCGACCAGTCACTGAGCCCGCCTTCACCCGAAGTAATGTTCGGCACGATGCCGCTGCCTTCGGCAGCAGTGGCTCCGGCCAACCACTCGCTCTTCCTGGTGCCGCCGGCAAAATCACGCGGCGTGTGGCATTCGCCGCAATGGCCCGGCCCTTCGACCAGGTAGCGGCCGGCCATCACCGGATCCGGCGTGCCATCGGGGAAGGAAACCACCGGCTGGTCACTCAAATAGAGACGTTTCCACAGCCCGATGCCGCGGCGGATGTTGAACGGGAATCCCAGCGAATTGGGCGGCGCCTTGCCGGCGACCGCTGGAAGCGTTTTCAGGAAGGCATGGAGGTCGGCAATGTCGGCCGGCGTCATGCGCGCGTAGGATGCATAGGGAAACGCCGGATAGAAGTGCTCGCCGCTCGGCGACACCCCCTTCAGCATGGCGTTGGCGAGGTCTTCGACCGACCAGGCGCCGATACCGTCCTTGGCATCCTGCGAGATGTTCGGTGGCACGAAGGTGCCGAACGGCGTCTTGAGTTCGAGACCGCCTGCCAGTTGAAGGCGAGCATCGCCTTGTGAGCCTGGCTTCGCATGACATGATGTGCAGCCTCCGGCATAAAAAACGCGCTTGCCCCTGGCGGCATCGCCGGGGCCGAGTTGCGCCAGGGTCTCAGTGTCGAGCCTGACCGGCGCCGACTGGAACCAGCCGGCGACAGCGCCGGCGGCGCCCAGTACGAGGGCGGCGCCGACGAGTTTTTTCAGCCGGCGCATCGCCCGCTATCAGCCCTTCTTAATCCTGTATGTCTGGTGGCAGGTGCCACAATCGCCGCCTATGGTGTTGAACCCCGCCTTCAAGGCATCGACGTCGGCAGGGGCGGCCGCCGCCGCCTTGACGTCGGCGAGATATTTTTCCTCAACCGCCTTGAAGCCGGTCATATCCTCCCAGATCTTGGGGGCTGCGGTGGTGTCGCCGGTTTCGCTGCCAGCCGGGAAAAGGGTCTCGACGTTTGCATGGAATTTCTCGGCGTTCGCCTGCAGCGCCTTCAACGCCACCAGCACGGCCGCGGCGTCATAGGGGGTCTCGCCCTTGACCACTTTCGACAATTGGCCGGCGATCTTTCCACGTTCCTTCATCAGGGCCTGGCGCTCCTGGATCGGATCGGCGAATGCCGCCGAACCGGCGAAGGCGAGCATCGAGATGGCGAGGATAAGCTTTCTCATTCAATTGGCTCCATGGTGAAGATGTTTCGGGTGAAGGTCCGACTGATCGATAACGGCAAAATTGGCTTAAAAATTCCGGAAATTCGCCTCACGCTTGTGTAAATTTTTCGCGACGATCGTTCTGTGCTGGAAAAGGGGCGGCCGATCCCTTGAGCCAAAAAGAAAGCCCCGGTTTTGCCGGGGCTTTCCTGCAACTCAGTTAGGCCTATGCCTTTTCGTAGAGCTCGAGGACATGGTCCCAGTTGATAAGACTGTCGACGAAGGCTTCGAGATATTTCGGCCGGGCGTTGCGATAGTCGATGTAATAGGAGTGCTCCCAGACATCGACGCCCAGGATCGGCGTCGCGCCATGGACCAGCGGGTTCTCGCCGTTCGGCGTCTTCGAGATCGCCAGCTTACCGTCCTTGACCGAAACCCAGGCCCAGCCCGAACCGAACTGAGTGGTTCCGGCGGCGATGAAGTCGGCCTTGAACTTGTCGTAGCCGCCGAGGTCACTGTCGAACGCCTTTTGCAGCGCGCCCGGCAACTTGTTGCCGCCGCCGCCCTTCTTCATCCACTTCCAGAAATGGATGTGGTTGTAATGCTGGCCGGCATTGTTGAAGAGCCCGGGGTTCTTGCCGAAGGACTGTTTCACAACCTCTTCGACCGACAAATCGCCGAGCCCGGCTTCGGCAGCAAGCTTGTTGCCGTTGTCGACATAGGCCTTGTGGTGCTTGTCGTGGTGATACTCCAGCGTCTCCTTCGACATGTAAGGCTGCAAAGCCTCGTAGTCATAGGGCAAGGCGGGCAGTTCAAAAGCCATCGGTCGTACTCCTCGTGGAAAAATCCGGTGCAATACCGGACTAACATAGGTCTGGATTAATATGGAGCAACTCCGGAATGAAGCGCCGGTTCGCTTTTTCGCCAGTCAGCCGGCCGAAGTCGAATGCGCCCAATCCCAGTAGAGTTCGCGCGCCTTCTTGGCTACAGGCCCGGGCTGAAGATTGCGATCCTCGATGCGGGTGACCGGCACGACCTTTGAATGGTTTCCGGTCGAGAATATCTCGTCCGCTTCGAGGAAATCGCGCACCGACAGCGTCTTTTCGGTGGTCTTGAACCCATACTCGTCAAGCAGCATCATCGTCCGCGAGCGGGTTATGCCGGACAGGAATGTGCCGTTCGGCGCCGGCGTCAGGACATGGCCGTCCTTGACCAGGAAAATGTTCGAGGTTCCGGTCTCGGCGACATTGCCAAGCATGTCGAGCACCAGGGCATTGTCGAAGCCGCGCATCTTGGCTTCGAGGATGGCACGACCGTTGTTGGGATAAAGGCAGCCGGCCTTGGCGTTGGTCGGCATGGTTTCGATGGTCGGACGCCGGAACGGCGAGACGCTGACCGAAAAGCCCGACGGCGGGATCATCGGCGATTCATAGAGGCAAAGGCAGAAACGGGTCGAGGCCGGATCGGCCGGCACGCCCATATAGCCACCATGCTCGGCCCAGTACATCGGCCTTATGTAGACCGCCGTCTTGCCGTCGAACTTCTTCAGCCCGTCCCAGGTCAGCCCGACGATCTTTTCGGCGCTCATGGATGGTTTGAGACCAAGCGCGATCGCCGAAGCGTTTACCCTCGCGGCGTGGCGGTCGAGGTCGGGGGCGACGCCCTCGAACCAGCGGGCACCGTCGAACACGCTGGTGCCGAGCCACATGGCATGGCTGCGCGGCCCCAGGATGGCGACGTTGCCTTCGTACCAGTCGCCATCCACGAAGGTCCATGTCGCGGATTGCGCCGCAGTCGCCAGTGTCATCGCTTGGTTTCCGTTCCAGACTGTCCTGTGTCGCCATTGGAAGATGCTTTGGCGTCTGCCGTCAACGGGCATCGCTGAGATTTGTTGAGGCCAGCGCTATGTGAACTGCAATCTGTGCTTGCGCCTTGCCTTGCCTCGCCGCAAAACTGTCACCATGCACCACGCGGCTTACGTTTTCGACGCTTACGGCACGCTGTTCGATGTCCATGCCGCCGTGCGCCGTCATGCCGACCAGATCGGGCCGGATGGCCAGCTCCTGTCGGAGATATGGCGCGCCAAGCAGCTGGAATATTCCTGGGTCAGGACGCTGATGGGCGCCTACGCCGATTTCTGGCAACTCACCGAGCAGGCGCTCGATTTCGCGCTGCGCAAGGTTCCCTCGGCGGACAAGGGGCTCAGGGCCAAGCTGCTCGACGCCTATTGGCGGCTGGACTGCTATCCGGAGGTGCCCGTCGTGCTCAAGGCGCTCAAAGCATCTGGCGCCAAGCTGGCGATACTCTCGAACGGCTCGCCTGAAATGCTGGAGGCGGCGGTCAACTCGGCCGCGCTCGACCAGTTTCTGGACGACATCTATTCCGTCGACGCCGTCAAGCGCTTCAAGGCCGATCCGTCGGTCTACGACATGGTCACGACAGGCTGGCGCCTCTATCCGGGTGCGGTGTCGTTTCAGTCATCGAACCGCTGGGACGTCGCCGGCGCCACCAAATTTGGTTTCCGGACAGTCTGGATCAACCGCTCCAACCAACCCGAAGAATACCATGACTTTCCGCCGGCCCTAATCCTGCCCTCGCTCGAAGGCTTGCTGACTGGAGGCTGACGCATGACCCAAAATCGGAATCGATTTCTGGAAGGGACCATGCGCAAAGTAAAAGTGCTACAGCGTCCTTACGCGTCCAAATGGACGTCGCGCGCTGTAGCCCTGTTGCCCCGGCGCAACAGCGGCGGAACCGTCACAGCTTTGCCTTTGTTTGTCCACCCTCAGGCCAGAATCGGAACCGCCTATCGCGCCGGGCATTGGTAGGGCTGGCGCCGTACTGATCGGCGTATTGATGTTTTGTTTCGATTTGAGACCTAAAGGCAACCATGTTCACAACCGAAATCGAGTCCTATCGCCTGAGCCGTCGCGGCTTTCTCAACGCCGCTGCGCTCGGCGCCGCCTCGATTGCGGTTTCCGCCTGCACCACGGTGGGAGGGCAGCCGGTCGAGCCGCCGCCGCCAGCCAACGTCGAGCCGCCGCTCCTGGACTATGCAACAATGTACGCTCCGGTCAGCGACGGTGGGTTCGAGCTCCCGGGCATACCGTTCGAGAAAATCGACGAGCAATTTCTGCGTCAGATCGTTCCCGATCCGACCGGCCAACGGCCCGGCACCATTGTCGTCGATACGGCTGGCCACCACCTCTATCTCGTGCGACCGGGCGGACAAGCCATTCGTTACGGCGTCGGGCTGGGTCGCGCCGGTTTCGAATGGTCTGGCGATGCCGTCGTCCAGTGGAAGCAGAAGTGGCCGAAATGGACCCCGCCGGCCGAAATGATCGCCCGCCAGCCCGAGCTCGCAAAATACAGCGCCGAGAATGGCGGCATGCCCGGCGGGCTGACGAATCCGCTCGGCGCGCGGGCGCTGTATCTGTTCGAGGGCAACGAGGACACGCTTTACCGCCTGCACGGTTCGCCGGAGTGGTTCTCCATAGGCAAATCGGTATCATCCGGCTGCGTTCGCTTGATAAATCAGGACATTATCGATCTCTACAACCGCGTGCCCAACAAGACGCCGGTGGTCGTTACCGCCGGTGTCGGTCAGGAGCTGGTTGCCACGGCAGACCGCAAAGCCATTCCGATCGATGCGGGCGTCCCGGAAGGATCGATCCTGCTCGGCCCGGCAAGAACGATCTCTGACTCGATTTTCTGAGCTGGTCGAAAGCGTTGGAGCGGTGGACTTTCGGCGCCGCAACTTTCCGGTCCGATGCTTTTCCCTGAGCAGTCGGATTCTCGCAAAACCGGTGCCCACTTTGGGTCCGATGCGGTGCTTTCAGCGCCGCCCCCTTGCCAGGCTTCCGAGGATGCCGCGCACGATTGCCCGTCCGACGGATGACCCGACCGAACGAACGACCGATTTGATCGCCGCCTCCGCCACCGTCTGGCGATTTGACGCTCGCGGCGCCGGTGCTCGCCTGCTGCCGGTGGGCTGGTGGGCGGGATCGTCATTGCCGAAGCCTGGAATGGTCCAGCGTGAGCGGCCGCTCTCCTGCTGCTGCGCCTCCGCGTCCAGCGCATCCTTGGCTTTTTTCTGCAGCATCTCGAAAGCCGAGTCGCGATCGACGGTCTGATCGTACTGTCCCGCGACCGGGCTCTCGGTGATCAGCATACGGCGCTCGTCAGGCGTGATCGGCCCAAGTCGCGACGACGGCGGGCGAACCAGGGTCCGCTGGACCATGGACGGAACACCTTTGGCTTCCAGCGTCGAGACCAGCGCCTCGCCGGTGCCGAGCTGCGTGATCACGGTTGCACAGTCGAAATCGGGATTGGGCCTGAACGTCTCGGCGGCGGTCCTCACGGCCTTCTGCTCCCGTGGCGTGTAGGCGCGCAGGGCGTGCTGCACGCGGTTGCCGAGCTGGGCTAGAACCGTTTCGGGGATATCCAGCGGATTCTGGGTGACGAAGTAAACGCCGACGCCCTTCGAACGGATCAGGCGGACCACCTGTTCGACCCGGTCGATCAGCACCTTCGGCGCGTCATCGAACAGAAGGTGCGCCTCGTCGAAGAAGAAGACCAGCTTTGGCTTGTCGGGGTCGCCGACTTCGGGAAGCTCCTCGAACAACTCCGACATCAGCCACAACAGGAATGTCGCATAGAGCCTGGGATTCATCATCAGCTTGTCGGCAGCCAGCACGCTGATGGCGCCGCGCCCGTCGCGGGTGGTACGCATGATGTCGGCGATGCGCAACGCCGGCTCGCCGAAGAAATTCGTCGCTCCCTGCTGCTCCAGGACCAGCAGCGTGCGCTGGATCGCGCCGACCGAGGGTTTTGTGACATTGCCGTAGCGAGCGCCGATTTCTTCGGCGCGTTCGGCGATGTTGGCAAGAAGCGCTTGCAGGTCCTTCAGGTCCAGCAGCAACAGGCCCTCTTCGTCGGCGATGCGGAAGGCGATGTTCATGATGCCTTCCTGCGCCTCGGACAGGTTCATCAGGCGCGACAGAAGCAGTGGCCCCATTTCCGAGACGGTGGCGCGGATCGGATGGCCCTGCTCGCCGAACAAATCCCAGAAGATGACCGGAAATTCCTGGAAATCATAAGGATCGAGCTTGACCTGCTCGGCGCGCTTGACCAGAAAATCCTGTGCCGTGCCCATCATGGCGATACCGGACAGATCGCCCTTGATGTCGGCGCAGAAGACCGGCACGCCGGCATTGGAGAAACCTTCCGCCAGAATCTGCAAGGTCACGGTCTTGCCAGTACCGGTCGCACCGGTGACCAGGCCGTGACGATTGCCATACTGAAGCAGCAGATTTTCGGCGCGCTGGTAGCTGTCATCAAGCTTTCGGCTGGCTCCTATGAAAATACTAGTGTCGTCAGCCATGTGTCCGGTCTCCGCAAACCTGAAGTGTTGAACGCCCTGGTCTATTGAAAGTAACGGGGCTCGCCGCAGGTATAATGACGCCATTGCGCAGCGACAATGGCCATGGTCGAAATAGGGCTTTTGGAGCTTGCGGATTTTGCGCATGTTTGGCAATCGGTTGACGGTTCACCGTCGCAGGACGCGTGTTGCATTGTGATATGGGACGGGGAACCGTAGACTGACGTTCCAGGCCTATCGGCCGAGAAGACGAGGAGAGCGGATGGGCGCCGGTGCCTTGAACCACGATGCCGAACTTCCGAACCCTGACCGGCAGCGGTGGCTGGCCCTTGCGGAAAAAGCCTTGGCCGGCGGATCCTTCGAGGAAAAGCTCGTATCCCATACGGACGATGGCGTCCGCATCGAGCCGCTCTATGATCGTTCGGTCACCGCAGAGCCTCTCGCGCGGGCAAATCCCAGATCGCCGTGGATCGTCAGCCAGCGTATCGACGACCCCGATGTCGGCCGCGCCAAAGCCCAGGCCCTGGAAGACGTCGCACAGGGCGCCACCGGATTGTCGCTTGTCTTCGAAGGCGCGCCGAATGCGTTCGGCTACGGCCTGCCGAGGACTGCCGAGGCGCTGGAGACCGTGCTCGACGGCGTGCCGCTCAACCATATCCAGGTCCGCATCGACGCGCATCCCTGGAGCCGCGCGGTGGCCGACTGGCTGGTTGCGTTCTTGAGTAAGCGGCGGTCGGACCCGGCAAAGCTCAACCTTTCCTTTGGTATCGATCCAGCGGCGATTTTTGCCGGAACCGGCCGGTTGCGGATGTCGATCGAGGCCCTGCAGGCATCGATGCCGCAGTCCCTGGCACATTTTTTCTCGATGGGCGTGCCCGGGGTTCTGCTGGAGGCAGACGGACGCGTCTTCCACAATGCCGGCGCCACCGAAGCGCAGGAGCTGGGCGCCATGATGGCTTCGGCGGTCTCTTATCTCCGGATGTTCGAGGAGGCGCGCCAGCCGCTCGTCTATGCGGCGCCCCATATCGGCTTTGCGCTGAGCGTCGACCAGGATCAATTCGTGTCGATGGCCAAGGTCAGGGCTTTGCGCAGGCTGTGGGCGCGCGTTCAGGAGGCATGCTCGATCGCCGCCTCCACCGCCAACATCCATGCCGAGACGTCCTTCCGCATGATGACTTCGGCGGACCCGGAAACGAACATCCTGCGTACCGCGATCGCCGGTTTTGCCGCGGCAGCCGGCGGGGCGGATTCGATCTCCATCCTGCCGCATACGATCGCGCATGGCCTGCCGGCGGGCTTTGCCCGCCGTGTCGCCCGCAATACGCAACTGATCATGGCCAGCGAAAGCCATATCGATCATGTGGCCGACCCTGCTTGCGGTTCGGGCGCAGTTGAAGCGCTGACCGCCGAACTCTGCGAAGCGGCGTGGGAAGAATTCCAGCGGATCGAGGCGGAAGGCGGCGTGCTGTCCAGCCTGCAGCAAGGACACATCCAGAAACGGGTTCAGGCGGCCGCCGCCCGCCGCAATGCTGCCTATCAGGCGGGCGATCGGGCCATCATCGGCACGACGCTTCACCCGTCGAAGACCGAACGTCCGGTCGAAACGCTGGCGGCGGAGCGGCGGGCTGCCGTCACCGAGGGCGTGGCGGTGTGCGAGCCGCTGTTTCCGATCCGCCTCGATCAATCGATCGGAGCAGCGCCATGATCCCGGATTTCAGCCAGATCGGCTGGTCGGCGCCGCGCCGGGCGCCGATCGAGGTCAAGGGCCAGCGGATGACCCCGGAAGGGCTGGCCATCAAGCATCTGTACAACCAGGGCGACCTCCAGGGGTTACCGCATCTCGACACCTATCCGGGCCTGTCGCCATTCGTGCGCGGCCCCTACCCGACCATGTATGTCCAGCAGCCGTGGACGATCCGGCAATATGCCGGCTTCTCGACGGCGGAAGAGTCGAATGCCTTTTATCGGCGCAACCTTGCAGCCGGCCAGAAGGGACTGTCGGTCGCTTTCGACCTCGCCACGCATCGCGGCTACGACAGCGATCATCCGCGTGTTGCCGGCGATGTCGGCATGGCCGGCGTCGCCATCGATTCCATCCTCGACATGCGCCAGCTCTTCGACGGCATCCCGCTTGACGAGATGACGGTGTCGATGACCATGAACGGCGCGGTGCTGCCGATCATGGCGCTCTACATCGTGGCGGCGGAAGAACAGGGCGTTGCGCAGAAGGACCTCGCCGGGACCATTCAGAACGACATTCTGAAAGAGTTCATGGTGCGCAACACCTACATCTATCCGCCAAAACCTTCGATGCGGATTGTGGCGGACATCTTCTCCTACACGTCGCAGCACATGCCGAAGTTCAATTCGATTTCGATCTCCGGCTATCACATGCAAGAGGCAGGTGCGACCGCCGACCTCGAGCTCGCCTACACGATCGCCGACGGCATCGAATATGCCCGCGCCGGTGTCGCGGCGGGTCTCGATATCGACCGTTTCGCGCCGCGCCTTTCCTTCTTCTGGGCGATCGGCATGAACTTCTTCATGGAGGTCGCCAAGCTAAGGGCAGCCCGCCTTTTGTGGTCGAACCTGATGCTGAAGAACTTCTTGCCGAAGGACGAGCGCTCGCTGTCGCTGCGTACCCATTGTCAGACTTCGGGCTGGTCGCTGACGGCGCAGGACCCCTACAACAACATCATCCGCACCATGATCGAGGCGATGGCGGCGACGCAGGGTCATACGCAATCGCTGCACACCAACGCCTTCGACGAGGCGATGGCGCTGCCGACCGACCATTCGGCTCGTATCGCCCGCAACACGCAGCTCATCCTGCAAAAGGAATCCGGTACCACCCGCATCATCGATCCATGGGGAGGCTCTGCCTATCTCGAACGGCTGACGCATGACCTGGCGGCGCGCGCGCTTGCCCATATCGAAGAGGTCGAAAGGCTGGGCGGGATGGCCGCCGCAATCGAAAAAAACATACCGAAGCTGCGCATCGAAGAGGCCGCCGCGCGCACGCAGGCGCGGATCGATTCCGGCGAGCAGATACTGGTCGGCGTCAACGCCCATCGTCCGGAGACGGACATCAAAGTCGACGTGCTGAAGATCGACAACGCCGAAGTCAGAGCCCGTCAATTGTCGAAACTGCAACGGCTGAAAGGCACGCGCGACGTCGGTGCCGTCGAGAGCGCACTGAGTGCGCTGAGCCGCGCTGCGGAGAGCGGCGAAAATCTGCTGGAGTTCGCCATTCGCGCCGCGCGCGCCAACGCCACGGTCGGCGAGATTTCGCTGGCTCTGGAAAAGGTCTTCGGCCGCCATGTCGCTTCGGTCCAGACGATCTCCGGCGTCTATCGCAAGGCGCTCGGCGACAATCCGGTGGTCGACCGGCTGCAGGACAAGATCGTGGTGTTCGAGGAGAAGTCCGGCGGCAAGCCGCGCATTCTCGTCGCTAAGATGGGGCAGGACGGCCACGATCGCGGCCAGAAGGTCATCGCCACGGCCTTTGCCGATCTCGGCTTCGACGTGACCGTTGGGCCGATGTTCCAGACGCCGGACGAGATCGCCAGGCTCGCGGTCGAGCACGACGTGCATATCATCGGCGCCTCGTCGCTGGCGGCGGGCCATTTGACGCTCATTCCCGAACTCAAGGACGCGCTGAAGAAGCTCGGCCGCGATGGCATATTGATCGTCGCCGGCGGCGTTATCCCGCCGCAGGATTACG
Organism: Mesorhizobium sp. WSM4841; assembly: GCF_055811515.1. Taxonomy (NCBI): domain Bacteria; kingdom Pseudomonadati; phylum Pseudomonadota; class Alphaproteobacteria; order Hyphomicrobiales; family Phyllobacteriaceae; genus Mesorhizobium; species Mesorhizobium sp. WSM4841. The sequence goes on along the minus strand of NZ_JBVVQC010000006.1, from coordinate 243,736 downwards.
GTGCTGTGCTGCAGGCGGGGGCCGCGGAGATCTTCCCGCCGGGCACGGTCATCCCCGAGGCCGCCGACCGGCTGATGGACCGGCTGTTGCAGGCTGGATGAGCCGTTATAATATATGTTGTAACGGGGGCGGGTTTCGTTATAATTGGTGTCGCAACAAGAGTGCAGCGCCATGAACACGACCATCCGCAAGATCGGCAATTCCGAAGGCGTCATCCTGCCGAGGGAGCTTCTCGATCGTCTGAACCTGAAGGCTGGCGACCAGCTTCAGATCGTTGAAACCGGTGATGGCCTTGCGCTGAAGCCGGTGGACGATAGCTTCGAGCGGCAAATGAAAGCTGCCCGCGAGGTGATGGACAAATACAAAGTGGCGCTTCAAAAGCTCGCCGAATGAGCTGGCAATTCCTGAGCCGGCGCGCCGTGGAAGCGATGCACGCGGAGCAGCTGCGCCGGCATGGCGGCGCGCAGGGCTTGCGAGACGAGAATGCTCTTGAACCGGCGCTCGCCCGAGCCGAGAACAAGGCAAACTATGGTGATCCATCGATCGAGGATCTGGCTGCGGCCTATATCTTCGGCATCGCCAGAAATCACGCCTTTGTCGACGGCAACAAGCGCACGGCCATCGTCGCCGCCGGCGCGTTCCAAATTGTCAACGGCTATACGCTGACGGCCGACAACGGCACGATCTATGAATTCGTCATGGGCGTCGCCGCCGGCGAGATCGACGAGGCTGGGGCGGCGGCATTCTTCCGCGACCATGTCGTCAAGATCGAGGTCTAATTGTCGGAGAGCTTGACGATTTCCCACTCCTTGCCGTTCACCACGGCAATTTCGCCGACCTTCTTGCCGAACAAAGCCAGGGCCATCGGTGAAACATGGGAAATCGTGCCCTTGGCCGGATCGGCCTCATCCTCGCCGACGATCTTCCAGTGCACCTTCCTGCCGTCATCGCCTTCCAGCGTGACACCCATGCCGAAGCGAACCAGGTCGCTGCCCGGTTCCGGCACGGAAAGCTCGGCGCTTTCACGCCGCGCGGTCCAGTAGCGCAGGTCGCGCGAGATGAGCGCGATGCGCTCGCGGTCGGCCCTCTTCTCCGCTCTGGCCAGATCATCGCGCAGGACAGCCAGTTCGGCGTCGATCAGCGCCAGGCCGCGTTGCGTCACCAGATTGCGATGCTGACTGATCGGCCGCTCGCCGATGCCGGCGATGGCGTTTTCGCTATCCTCTTCGCGCGTGAAGGCTCTGCTCATTAGTCGAGCTTATGCCTCGCGCGGCGACTTCACAAGCTATTGCCGGCAAACCGGATCGGCCGATCCGGTCTGGCACGATTCCTGCGGCGTGACGGCCGAACGCTGGGACTCTGTGCCGATGTTGAACAGACGAAAATTTCTCGCACAAACCGCCGGCTTTGCCGTCCTGGGCCTCTCGCTCGGCAAGGCAGCGGCGGCCAGCCTGCCCGGCATCGACAATGCCCCGATGCGCGGCTCGATCAACGCTGCCGACCTCGGCGTGCAGCCCGGCGCGCTTGACGACCAGAGCGAGGCCTTCGCCACGCTGCTGCGCGAGGCAAACGACCGCGACATGCCGGTGTTCCTGCCGCCGGGAACCTATGTTGTATCCAACCTTTCGCTGCCCAGCCGTATCAGACTTTCCGGCGTGCCGGGCGCATCGCGGATCGTCTATGGCGGCAACGGCCACCTGCTCATGGCCGAACAGGCTGAGCATATCGAATTCACCGGATTGGTATTCGACGGCACCAACCGCTGGATGGGCGATTACGCGCAAGGCCTGCTCGACCTTCGCCGCGTCGCTCACCTCGTCATCGACAATTGCCAGATATCAGGCAGCGGCAAGAACGGCCTGGCGCTCGAGCACGCTTCGGGTCGCATCGAGCGCTCGGAAATATCGGGCGCGGCCGACGCCGGCATCTATTCGGTCGAAGCCGCCGGCCTGGAGATATCAGGCAACACCGTTTCCGACTGCGCCAATGGCGGTATCCTCGTGCACCGCCGGCAAGCGGCCGAGGACGGCACCATCGTCAGCGGCAACCGCGTCGAGCGCATTCAGGCGCGTAGCGGCGGAACCGGCCAGAACGGCAACGGCATCAATGCGTTCCGCGCCGGCAACGTCGTCATCTCGGGCAATATCGTCTCGGATTGTGCGTTTTCGGCGATCCGCGCCAACAGCGCCAGCAACCTGCATATCGCCGGCAACACCTGCTCGCGGTCGGGCGAGACGGCGCTCTATTCCGAATTCTCCTTCGAGGGGGCGATCGTCAGCAACAACATCGTCGATGGCGCCGCCAACGGCATCTCTATCGTCAATTTCAACGAAGGCGGCCGCATGGGCGTGTGTTCGGGAAACATCGTCCGCAACCTCTCGACCAGCGGCCCCTACCCTGCCGATCCGCCCGGTTTCGGTGTCGGTATCAACGTTGAGGCGGATACAACCGCCTTCGGCAACGTCGTCGAGAATGCGCCGCTCTACGGCATGCACATCGGCTGGGGGCCGTTCATGCGCAATGTAGTCGCCACGGGAAATATCATTCGCAAGGCCGGAACCGGCATCGCCGTCACCGTGGTCGAGGGCGCCGGCACGGCGGTCATCTCCGACAATGTCATCGATGGCGCCCAAAACGGCGCTATCGTCGGCCATCGCTGGGCCGAGCCGGTGACCGGCGATCTCGCCTCATCAAGCAATGCCGGCTATGCGCATCTGACCATCGAGCGCAATCATGTGAGTTGAATGCCCGTCCTCAGTGCAACAGTGGGGCGGAGTGCGCCGACCTTGGCGCCGATCCGGCTTTGGATGGGTGGATTTGCCTGTTCGATCAGCTTCTCCGCCAGTGCCTTGTTGGCGTGCAAAAGCCTGGCCATGCCTGCCGCGACCATGACTTCAGCGGCGCGGCCAGCGCCATCATCGCATTTGAGCGCAATGCCAAGGCCAAGCTCCGGAAGGGCTGCGCAATAGACGCCTTCGGCCCCTCCCTTGACAAAAATCCGGCCGGGTGCGGCCTCCATCAGCGCAACATCGGCCCTGCCTGTGCCGGCGACCAGAAAGGGCTCGGCCATGCAGGCGGAAAGCAGCCGCTTTGCGGCTTTGGCGCGCACGGGTTCAAAGCCGACCCCGGTCGCCATGCGGGCAAAGCCGAGCGCGAAGCTGCGTAGCGGCACGGCATAGGTCGGGATCGAGCAGCCGTCAGTACCGCAATGATCGAAATCATGGGCGGCACCGGTCACCGCCTGCATCGCATCGCGCACCATCTCCTGCGAGGCATGGCCTGATTTGACATAGCCGCGATGGGCGATGCCGGCGTGGACGCAGGTGCAGAGAAAGCCCGCATGCTTGCCAGAACAATTGTTGTGCAGCGCATTTGGCAAGTTGCCGGCGCTGGCAAGCGCAAGCGTCGCGTCGTGGCCGGATGGCCAATGTGCGCCGCATTCCAGCGCCGCCTCGTCCAGCCCGGCCTTCGCCAGCATCGCCCGCGCCAGTTCGACATGCGCCGGCTCGCCGGAATGCGAAGCGCAGGCTAGCGCTAGTTCGCGGTCGCCGAAACCATACGCATCGGCCGCGCCGCTTTCGACCAGCGGCAGCGCCTGAATCGCCTTGACCGCCGAGCGTGGGAACACAGGGCGGACCGTATCGCCGATTTCCCAGACCGGCTTGCCATCGGCATCGAAGACCGCAATGGCGCCACGATGGGCGCTCTCGACCACGGCGCCGCGCAAAACTTCGACCAGAACCGGATTCGTCATGATTTCCCCGCTAACGCATGACCTCGAAAGTCATGCGTAAAATCAAAGTGTTACAGCGTCCTTTGCGCGCCCGGAAGGGCGCGCGGCGCTGTAATGCGGGCCGCTTTTATCTGATCCGATCGAGAATGGAAACGTAGTTGGCGACCGCAGCGCCGCCCATGTTGAAGATGCCGCCGAGCCTTGCTCCCGGTACCTGGATGCCGCCGGCCTCGCCGACGAGTTGCATGGCGCTCAGCACGTGCATCGAGACGCCGGTGGCGCCGATCGGGTGCCCCTTGGCCTTCAGCCCGCCGGACGGATTGACCGGCAGCCGGCCATCCTTCGCCGTCTCGCCGTCCAGCGCCAGTTTTGCGCCCTCGCCCGGTTTCGCCAGTCCCATCGCCTCATATTCGATCAGCTCGGCGATGGTGAAGCAGTCATGCGTCTCGACGAAGGACAGATCATCGAGCGTCACACCAGCCCTCTTCAGCGCCTGGTTCCAGGCCTGTTCGCAGCCTTCGAACGCCAGGATATCGCGCTTCGACATCGGCAGGAAATCCTGCACATGCTCGTTGGCGCGGAAGGCGACGGCGCGGCGCATCTTTAACGCAGTCGCCGTGTCGGCAAGGACCAGGGCGGCGGCGCCGTCCGAAACCAGCGAGCAGTCGGTGCGTTTCAGAGGGCCAGCGACGAAGGGGTTCTTCTCGCTCTCATGCCGGCAGAACTCATAGCCGAAATCCTTGCGCATCTGCGCATAGGGATTGTCGACGCCGTTCTTGTGGTTCTTGGCGGCGATCATCGCCAGCGCGTCCGACTGGTCGCCATAGCGCTGGAAATAGGCTTGGGCGATCTTGCCGAAAACGCCGGCGAAGCCTGCCGGCGTGTCGCCCTCCTCGGGCAGATAAGAGGCCTTGAGAAGGTTCTTGCCGATTTCTGGACCTGATGTCGTCGTCATCTGCTCGGCGCCGACCACCAGCACGATGCGGGCGGCATTGGCGTCGATGGCGCGGATGCCTTGCCTGACCGCCGCCGAACCGGTGGCGCAAGCGTTCTCGACGCGGGTCGCCGGCTTGAAGCGCAGCCGGTCGTCGGCCTGCAGGACCAGGCTTGCGGTGAAATCCTGTGCGGAAAAGCCGGCATTGAAGTGACCAAGCACGATCTCGTCGACCTCGTCCGGACCGATGCCGGCATGATCGAGCGCCTCGCTAGCCACCTTGGTGATCAGGCCCTCCAGCGTCTCGCCTTCGAGCTTGCCGAAACGCGAATGCGCCCAGCCGACGATGCATGCTGTCATGGTTTATCTCCATCCTGCGGGCCGGGCTACGCGATGTCGCAGCGCCTCAGCATTGTTCAAGCATGAACCGTTCCAGCGACTTCGTGAAGGGGCCAGAACCACACAATCGCTTGATCTTGAGTATCTGGTCACGGCACCTGACTTTTGCCACCAAATCAGGCTGGATTTTTGTTGATTGATCCGTCAATAAAAAATAATCTCGTCGCAACAGGCCGGAGCAAGAATGCCGAAAGTCGGAATGGAGCCGTTGCGCCGCAGGGCGCTGATCGACGCGACGATCTCGGCGATCGGCGAGCGCGGTTCGCTTGATGTGACGATGTCGGAAATCGCCGGGCGCGCCGGCGTGTCCTCGGCGCTTGCCCATCACTATTTCGGCGCCAAGGACGAACTTTTGCTGGCGACGATGCGGCACATCCTGGCCGAGCTGACCGCCGACATGCGGCGCGCGCTTCGATCGGCCAGCACGGCACGCCAGCGCGTTTCAGCCGTGGTCGCCGTCAATTTCTCCGAAGTCCAGTTCCAGCCGGAAACGATCGCCGCCTGGCTGGCCTTCTATGTCGAGGCGCAGAAATCGTCGGCACTGCGCCGGCTGCTCAAGGTCTATGCGCGACGGCTGCATTCCAATCTGTTGAGCGGGCTGACCGGCATCCTGCCGAGAAGCGAAGCCGACCGGGTCGCCGAGGCGACAGCGGCGCTGATCGACGGGCTCTACATCAGGCGCGCGCTGAAGGACGGCGTGCCCAATGCCGCGACCGCGATCGCACTGATCGAGGATTACCTCGAAACGAAACTCAGCCGCCGGAGCGCGCAGTGACGTCCAAGCGACCCAATTTCCTGATCGTCATGGTCGATCAGCTCAACGGCACATTGTTCCCGGACGGACCGGCGGACTTCCTGCATGCGCCGCATCTGAAGGCGCTGGCCGCTCGTTCGGCGCGCTTCAAAAACAATTACACCGCCTCGCCGCTCTGCGCGCCGGGGCGCGCCTCGTTCATGAGCGGCCAGTTGCCGTCGCGCACCGGGGTCTACGATAACGCCGCCGAATTCGTCTCGTCGATCCCGACCTTCGCTCATCATCTGCGCGCCGCCGGCTACTACACCTGCCTGTCCGGGAAGATGCATTTCGTCGGGCCGGACCAGTTGCACGGTTTCGAGGAGCGGCTGACCACTGACATCTATCCCGCCGATTTCGGCTGGACGCCGGATTACCGTAAGCCCGGCGAGCGGATCGACTGGTGGTATCATAATCTCGGCTCGGTTGCCGGCGCCGGCGTCGCCGAGATCACCAACCAGATGGAGTATGACGACGAGGTGGTGTTCCTGGCCACGCAGAAACTCTATCAGCTTTCGCGCGAACAGGATGATGCGAACCATCGGCCCTGGTGCCTCACCGTTTCGCTGTCGCACCCGCACGATCCCTATGTCGCGCGCAAGCAGTATTGGGATCTCTACGAAAACTGCCAGGCGCTCGACCCAGAAACAGGGTTCATCGCGCATGACGAGCAGGATGTGCATTCGCAGCGGCTGTACCGCGCAAGCGACTATCCCTCGTTCGAGATCACCCCTGAGCAGGTGCGACGTTCGCGGCGCGGCTATTTCGCCAACATCTCCTATGTCGACGACAAGCTCGGCGAGCTTCTGGACGTTCTCAGCCGAACACGCATGCTCGACGATACCGTCATCCTGTTCTGCTCGGACCACGGCGACATGCTCGGCGAACGCGGCCTGTGGTTCAAGATGAGCTTCTTCGAAGGCTCGGTGCGGGTGCCGCTGATGATCGCCGGCAAGGGCATACCAGCCGGGCTGATCGATGCGCCGGTCTCCAATCTCGACGTCACGCCGACGCTTTGCGACCTCGCCGGCATCGATATCGGGGCGATCGCGCCATGGACCGACGGCCAGTCGCTGCTGCCGCTCACAGAGGGCAGGCAGCGCACCGCGCCTGTGTTGATGGAGTATGCAGCGGAAGGCTCCTGCGCGCCCTTGGTGGCGATCCGCGACGGCAGATACAAGTTCGTCCATTGCGAGCTTGACCCGCCGCAGCTGTTCGATCTCGAAGCCGATCCGCTCGAGCGAGACAATTTGGCCGACGACCCGGTCAATGCGGACCTGGTGGCGACGTTCATGGACAAGGTTCGGGCGCGCTGGGACATGGCCGGCTTCGACGCCGCCGTGCGCGAAAGCCAGGCGCGCCGCTGGGTCGTCTATCCGGCGCTGCGCAATGGCGCCTACTACCCCTGGGATTTCCAGCCGCTGCAAAAGGCATCGGAGCGCTACATGCGCAATCACATGAACCTCGACAATCTCGAAGAGAGCAAAAGGTATCCGCGAGGCGAATGATGACAACCCTTGTCCCCTCCCTCGATCACCTCAAACAGGCGTATGCCGTCACCGCCAAGGCTACGCAGATCACGCCGCTGCTGGAGTCAGCGGCCTTGGCCAGAGAGACCGGTGCAGCTCGTGTCTTCGTCAAGCCGGAGTCGCTGCAATGGGCGGGTTCCTTCAAGGTGCGCGGCGCCTACTGGCGGCTGAAGCGGCTTTCGTCCGATGAAGCCAGGAAGGGCGTCGTCGCCTATTCCTCCGGCAATTTCGCGCAAGGGTTGGCCGCCGCCGGCCAGGCGCTGGGCATTCCGGTGACCATCGTCATGCCGATCGACGCGCCGGCCGCCAAGCGCGACGCAACGACCGGCTACGGCGCGCGCGTGGTGCTGACCGACCATGGCGAGCGCGCGCGTGAGGAGGTTGCCGCCGCCACGGCGCGCGAGATCGCCGAGACCGAGGGGCTGGCGCTGCTGCATCCGTTCGACGATCCAGAGATCGTCGCTGGCCAGGCTGGTGTGGGGCTGGAAGCACTCGAGCAACTCGATGCCAGGGATGCCAGCGCCGATCTTCTGTTCTGTTCGGTCGGCGGCGGCGGGCTGATCGGCGGCGTTTCGCTGGCTTTCCACTATCTGTCGCCGGCGACCGAGATCATCGGCGTCGAGCCGGAAGGTTTCAACGGCATGGGCTCGTCGCTCGCGCATGGCGTCATCGAAACCATGCCGATCGGGCCGAAATCGATATGCGACGGGCTGATGGCGCGCAAGCCCGGCGACGCGCCATTCGCGGCGGTCAGAACCGCGGGCGTTCGCGGCATCACCGTCGACGATCAATCGGTGCGCCGCGCGATGCGCATCGCCTTCGAGCGGATGAAGCTGGTGCTGGAACCCTCGGGCGCTGCATCGCTGGCGGCGTTGCTCGGCGGCAAGGTGGATGCGCGCGGCAAGACCGTGCTCGTGGTGGCGACCGGCGGCAATGTCTCGCTCGCCGATTTCATGGTGCACATGAACCATGCTTGAGGCGGATTTCGTTATCATCGGCTCCGGCTCGGCCGGCTCGGCCATGGCCTACCGGCTTTCGGAGGACGGCAAGCATTCGGTGATCGTCATCGAATTTGGCGGCAGCGACGTCGGGCCGCTGATCCAGATGCCGTCGGCGCTGTCGATCCCGCTCAACATGAGCCTCTATGACTGGGGCTTTGCCAGCGAGCCGGAGCCGCATCTCGGCGGCCGCGTGCTGGCGACGCCGCGCGGCAAGGTCATCGGCGGCTCGTCCTCGATCAACGGCATGGTCTATGTACGCGGCCACGCCCGCGATTTCGACCATTGGGCCGAACAGGGCGCGGCCGGCTGGGGGTTTGCCGACGTGCTCCCCTATTTCAAGCGCATGGAGGACGCCAACGGCGGCGAGAATGGCTGGCGCGGCCACGGCGGCCCGCTGACCGTGCAGCGCGGCTCGAGGACGAACCCACTCTACGGCGCCTTTGTCGAGGCAGGCCGTCAGGCCGGCTTCGAGCTGACCGACGACTACAACGGCGCTAAGCAGGAAGGCTTTGGGCCGATGGAACAGACCATTCGCGGCGGCCGCCGCTGGTCGGCGGCGAGCGCCTATCTCAGGCCGGCGCTCAGGCGGAAAAATGTTAGCCTGATCAACGGCTTCGCCCGGCGGGTGATCATCGAGAATCAACGCGCCACCGGTGTCGAGATCGAAACGCGCAAACGGATTCAGGTGGTCAAGGCGCGACGTGAAGTGATCGTTGCCGCGTCCTCGATCAATTCGCCCAAAATCCTGATGCTGTCCGGCATCGGCCCGGCCGAACATCTCAGGGAATACGGCATTCAGGTGCTCGCCGACCGGCCCGGCGTCGGCCGCAACCTGCAGGACCATATGGAGCTCTATATCCAGCAGGAATCGACGCAGCCGATCACGCTGAATTCGGTGCTGAACCCGTTGTCGAAGGCACTGATCGGCGCGCAATGGCTGTTCTTCAAGTCGGGTCTTGGCGCAACCAACCATTTCGAGGCGGCCGCCTTCGTGCGCTCGCGCGCCGGCGTCGACTATCCCGACATCCAGTATCATTTCATCCCGGCGGCGGTCCGCTATGACGGCAGGGCGGCGGCGAAAGCACATGGTTTCCAGGCGCATGTCGGGCCGATGCGATCGAAGTCGCGCGGTTCTGTCATGCTGCGCTCGCCCGATCCGAGATCGAAGCCGGTGATCCGCTTCAACTACATGTCGCATCCGGACGACTGGACCGAGTTCCGCCACTGCATCCGGCTGACACGAGAGATCTTCGGCCAGTCGGCATTCGACCCTTATCGCGGCAGGGAGATCTCGCCGGGCTCGAACGTGCAATCGGACGACGATCTCGATGCCTTCATTCGCGATCACGCCGAAAGCGCCTACCACCCTTGCGGCACCTGCAAGATGGGCCGCACCGATGATCCGATGAGCGTCGTCGATCCGGAATGCCGTGTCATCGGTGTCGAAGGGCTGCGGGTCGCCGATTCTTCGATCTTCCCGCGCGTCACCAATGGCAATCTCAACGCGCCGTCGATCATGACCGGCGAAAAGGCCGCCGACCACATTCTCGGCCGCACGCCGCTGGCGCCGTCCAACCAGGAACCATGGATCAATCCGCGCTGGCAGGCATCGGACAGATAAGCCATGATCTGACGGACTGTCCGCCCGCCGGTCCCGGCGAAAGACAATTTTGGAGAAGTTCCCATGCGCGCCCAGCCAAAGGCATCGCATTATGTCAACGGACGCTACATCGACGACGAGCAGGGTGCGCCGCTGACGGTCATCTATCCGGCAACCGGCGAGACCATCGCGATGCTGCGTTCGGCGACGCCGAACGTTCTGGAACTGGCGATCGAAGCAGCGCGTGCAGCACAACCGGCCTGGGCGCGGCTGAAGCCGGTCGAGCGCGGACGCATCCTGCGCCGAGCCGCCGACATCTTGCGCGCGCGCAACGCCGATCTGGCGCGCATCGAGACGCTGGATACAGGCAAGGCGATCCAGGAGACGCTGGTGGCGGACGCGCCATCGGCAGCCGACTGCCTCGAATATTTCGGCGGCGTGGTCGCTGCCTTTAATGGCGAGTCCATCGATCTCGGCGGCCCCTTTGCTTATACAAGACGCGAGGCGCTGGGCGTCTGCGTCGGCATCGGCGCCTGGAACTATCCCATCCAGATCGCCGGCTGGAAATCGGCACCAGCGCTCGCCATGGGCAACGCCATGGTGTTCAAGCCGTCGGAGGACACGCCGCTGTCGGCGCTGGCGCTCGCCGAAATCTATACAGAAGCCGGCCTTCCCGACGGGCTGTTCAACGTCGTGCAAGGCTATGGCGATGTCGGCGCCGGCCTTGTCGGGCACGATGTCGTCGCCAAGGTCTCGGTGACCGGGTCGGTGCCGACCGGGCGCAAGGTGCTGTCGCTCGCCGGCTCGAAGATGAAGCATGCCACCATGGAGCTCGGCGGCAAGTCGCCGCTGATCGTCTTCGACGATGCCGATCTCGAAAACGCCATCGGCGGCGCCATGCTCGGCAATTTCTATTCGACCGGCCAGATCTGCTCCAACGGCACACGGGTGTTCGTGCAGAAGGGCATCCACGACCGTTTCGTCGAACGTCTGACCGAGCGGACCAAGAAGATCCGTATCGGCGATCCGCTCGACCAGGAAACGCAGATGGGGCCGCTTGTCTCCAAGGCCCAGCACGAGAAAGTTATCGGCTATATCGAAGCCGGCAAGCAGGATGGCGCCGTGCTCGCCTGCGGCGGCAACGTGCCCTCGCTGCAGGGTTTCCAAGGCGGCTTCTTCGTCGAGCCGACGGTCTTCACCGGCGTCACCGACACGATGCGCATCGCGCGCGAGGAGATTTTCGGACCGGTGATGAGCGTGCTGAAATTCGACGATGAGGACGAGGTGATCGACCGCGCCAACGACACCGAATTCGGCCTTGCGGCCGGCGTGTTCACGCGCGACCTGCCGCGCGCCCACCGCGTCATCGCCGAGCTGCAGGCCGGCACCTGCTGGATCAACGCCTATAATCTGACGCCGGTCGAAATTCCGTTCGGCGGCTTCAAGCAGTCCGGTATCGGCCGCGAAAATTCGCTGGCGGCGCTGGCGCTCTATTCGCAGCTGAAGTCGGTCTATGTCGAGACCGGGGATGTGGCGAGCCCCTATTGAGGCTCGCGGCTACTGCTGGTCAGCCGCTGTATTTGCCCGACTGGAAATCCGGTCGGATGCGAGCTCGATGAATTCCTTGACGAGGGGCGAAAGATGCCGGCTGCTCGGATATAGGACATGCAGCCCGCCGACCGGAGTCGTGTAGTCCCGGAGAACGCGGCTCAGCCGCCCCCCATTGATGAGGGGCTCGGCGATGCTGTGCGGCAATTGGGCGATGCCGAAGCCTGCGAGCGTGGCCGCAACGACCGCCTGCATTTCATTCGCGGCGAAGCGCCCGGCCACCGTGACCGTTTCCTGACCGTGTGGCCCGTCCAGCACCCAATGGGTGCCCGAGGTCGAAGGGCCTGCGATGACGCACTGGTGGTGCGCGAGATCCGCCAGGCGTTCCGGCATCCCGTGCCTTGCGAGATAGTCCGGGCTGGCGCAGAGCAGCCTGTGCGTGGAACCGAGTTTGCGGGCAATCAGCGTCGAATCCTGAAGGATGCCGGTTCGGAAGGCGAGATCTATACCATCCTCAACCAGGTTGAGCTTGTCGTCGGTCAGGCGGAGCTCGACCTTGGTTTTTGGATACATCGCAAGAAAGTCGACCACCGCCTGGGTGAGGAAATAGCCGCCGAAGCCGACAGGAGCCGAAACGCGGATCGTGCCCGATGGCTCCGCTCTTGCTTCCGCGAGGCGCAAATTTGCTTCCTCAATCGTCCGCAGCGCCTGGCTGCTCTGCTCGTAATAGAGGCGTCCAGCGTCCGTCATATTGAGGCTGCGTGTCGTGCGCTGCAACAGGCGGACCCCGACCTCGCGCTCGAGCGCGGCAATGCGGCGGCTGACCGTCGTCTTGGGCATGGCGAGCAGGCGCGCGGCGGCGGTGAAGCTGCCAGCTTCGACGACGCGAGCGAACACCACGATGTCGTTGAGGTCGAGCATTGTATCCATTGTTGGGACAAAGTTTTCCAATTATAGGTGGTTATGCATCAATGCGATAGGTCCTAATTTTGCTCCAGCGAACGGAAAAGGAGCGAACAAGATGACCACCAAACGAAACGTTCTGGTGACCGGCGCCACAGGCCAGCAAGGCGGCGCAGTTGCGCGTGCTTTGCTGTCGAGTGGTGGACATCGCGTCAAGGCACTGACCCGCAAGCCGGACAGCGATGGCGCACGGCAGCTGGCGTCGGTAGGCGCCGAGATCGTGGCCGGCGATCTCGGCGACACGGCCTCCGTTGTGAAGGCAGTCAAAGACGTCGACACCATGTTCTTGATGGGCAACAGCTACGAAGCCGGGATGGAAGAGGAGACCCGCCAGGGGATTCTAGCCGCCGATGCAGCCAAGGCTGCAGGCGTCGGGCATCTGATCTATTCGTCCGTTGCCGATGCCAACAAGAAAACCGGCATCCCGCATTTCGAAAGCAAATATCTCGTCGAGCAGCATGTCGAACGGCTCGGCATTCCCTATACGATCAGCGCCCCGGTTGCCTTCATGGAGAATTTCGTCGCGCCGTGGTCGATCGGCGCGCTCAGCCAGGGCACGCATGCCTTTGCAATGCCCGCCAAACGTGTCCTCCAGCTGGTCGCACTTGCCGACATCGGCGCCTTCGTTGCCGCCCTGGTCGAGCGACGCGAGCGCGTGTTCGGCAAGCGCTTCGATATTGCGGGAGACGAGTTGTCCGGCGAAGACCAGGCCAAGATCCTTTCGCAGTCCATCGGCCGCCCGATCAACTATCAGGCAATTCCAATCGCGGTGGCCCGCCAACAAAGCGAAGATACGGCGCTGATGTTCGAGTGGTTCGACCGCGTCGGCTATGACGTCGATATCGCGGCTTTACACCGAGATTTCCCGGAGGTCCGCTGGCACAGTTTTGCCGACTGGGCGCGGGAGTTCGACTGGCGTGCCCCTGAGCGGGCTTATTCCGCTGCCTGAGTTCCTGTAGACATGATCGGCCGATGAAAACTGGGGAGCGGACCAGCTGTTGGGAAAATTTGGTCCGCTCCCCCACCGTGGCCTTCTCACGCCGCGATGAAATGAGAAAACCTAAAAAGTCTGGTTATAGGCGCCGACTTCAGGGCTGCGGCGCAGCACCGCATCGACGGCTTCGAACATCTGCCGGCGCCGCTCGGATGACACCGGGCTCTCCACCACGACGACAAGTTCCGGCTTGTTCGACGACGCCCGCACCAGGCCCCAGGTGCCGTCCTCGGCCACGACGCGCACGCCATTGACGGTTATCAGATCGGCGATCTTCTGGCCGGCGAAGACCGTGCCGTCCTGCTTCATTGCCTGAAAATCGGAAACGACCCGCTCGACCACGCCGTATTTCAGCTCGTCGGCGCAGTGCGGCGACATGGTCGGCGTGCCGAAGGTCAGCGGCAGGTCGCGATAGAGATCGGCCATGCTGCTGGTCGGGCTGCGATCCAGCATCTGACAGATGGCGATAGCTGTGATGAGACCATCGTCATAGCCGCGCCCTATCGGCGGATTGAAGAAGAAGTGACCGGATTTCTCGAAACCGGCGATGGCGCCAAGCTCGGCCACGCGCCGTTTTATGTAGGAATGGCCGGTCTTCCAATAGTCGGTGATGGCGCCATCGGCGCGCAACGCGGCGTCGGTGTTGAACAATCCGGTCGACTTGACGTCAACGACGAAAGTCGAGCCGGGATGCAGTCGCGCGATATCGCGCGCAAGCATGACGCCGACCTTGTCGGCGAAGATCTCGTTGCCTTCATTGTCGACCACGCCGCAGCGGTCACCATCGCCGTCGAAGCCGAGCCCGACGTCGGCTCCCGTCTCCAGCACCTTGTCGCGGATCGCGTGCAGCATCTTCATGTCTTCGGGATTGGGATTGTAATTCGGAAACGTATGATCGAGCTCGACGTCCAGCGGGATCACCTCGCACCCGATCCGCTCCAGCGCTTCAGGTGCAAAGGCGCCGGCGGTGCCGTTGCCGCAGGCGGCGACCACCTTGAGCTTTCTCGATATGCGCTTGTCCCGGGTCAGGTCGTCGAGATAGGTTTTGCGGAAATCCGCAACGAAGTCATAGGAGCCGCCGCCGATAAGATCGAAGTCGCCGGCAAGCACGATCGTCTTCAATGCGCTCATTTCCTCCGGGCCGAAGGTCAGCGGACGCGCCGCCCCCATCTTGACGCCGCTCCAGCCGTTTTCGTTGTGCGAGGCGGTGACCATGGCGACGGACGGCGTGTCGAGCGCGAACTGGGCGAAATAGGCCATCGGTGACAGCGCCAGCCCGATATCCCTAACCCGCGCGCCGGCGGCCATCAGCCCGGAAACCAGCGCCAGCTTGATCGCCAGCGAATAGGAGCGGAAATCATGACCGGTCACGATATCCGGCCCGGCGCCCAGGCGCCGGATCAGCGTGCCGAGCCCCATGCCGAGCGCCTGGACACCGATCAGGTTGAGCTCAGGCGGCTTCGCAGATCCAGGATGGCCGAACCACCAGCGCGCATCATACTCACGAAAGCCGGACGCCTTGATCAGCGCCGAGGTTTCAAACTCGAAGGTGTTGGGAAGGGCTTCGCTAACGATCTTCAGGGACAAGACAGTAACTCCAAGCGGCTGGATTCAGAGTGGTTTTAACGCAGGTGGCCATGCCTATAACACGAGCCCTTAAGCGGTGTTTATCCCGCAGGGAACTGAAACCCGTATGAGGTTAAGGCGAAAGCGGAAGAAATGCGACAGAAGCGTTGCCATTGGCGCTTGCAGGAACGAAGTGCGGCGGCTATAAGCCCGCGGTCTGGTCACGGAGTGTAGCGCAGCCTGGTAGCGCACATCGTTCGGGACGATGGGGTCGCAGGTTCAAATCCTGCCACTCCGACCAGAAAAAACAAATAGTTAAGCGTTTCCCGAAACTGCCGTCCTCTGGCCGGCGGACTGACCGATGTCTCCTGACAGGCAGTTCGCGGCCAATCGTGTCGGTGCTTGGCACGCGAAGAACGGCAGCCCTAGCCGTACCATTGTAACTCCTGACGGATTCTCCAAAGCAAGGGCCGGCAGAGGTCCCGCCGGCCCACCGCTTCAGTATTTGAACGACCGCCGTGAGTCTTGCTAGTGCGCCATAAGGATCGGCATCGACGGGTCTTCAAGCATCGAGACGGTGACGCCGCCGAAGATGCGCTCGCGCAACCGGGAATGACCATAGGCGCCCATCACCATCAGATCGGCGGCGATGTCGACCGCGTGCCTGCGAAGCACGTCGGCGACTGAATGATCCAAGCTGGGCAGCCGGTCGACCGTGACATTTACGCCATGCCACGCGAGATAGGCAGCGGCGTCGGCTCCGGGTTCGGCCCCGTGGCGGTATTCGTCCTCCACCGGATCGACCATGACAAGGTGCACCTCATCGGCACCTGGCAGCATGTCGAGCGACTCGCGGACGGCACGCGATGACTCCAGACGGGCGTCCCAGGCGATCAGCACGCGTTTCGGCTTCAGTGTCGGCCTCGGTCCCTCGGGGATGAGCAGCAAGGGCTTTCCCGAAGAAAACAATACGCCTTCGATCGCTTTGCTTTTCAGCGTTTCGTTGGCAAGCAACTCCGGTCCAATAGCCGTAATGTCGGCGTAGCGGGCACGGCGGCCGATGGTGTCGTCGGCCCAGCCGGCTTCCAGATATTCGCTGGAGACATCGGCCGAAAGAACCCTGCCGGCGAGAAAAGCCGACACGGCAGCGGTTCGCTTCTTCGACAGATTCTCGTCGGCCTGACGCTGTTCGAGCCAGGCTTCTGAAACGACCGCGGCGTACTCTCCGACTGGTGGCGGCGCAGCAATGGCAACCACCAGAACAGCAAGATGGGCGCCGATCTCGTTGCATAGATCGGCGGCAAGCTTGAGATCGCCGTCTCGCTTGTTCGGTCCCGTAACGGTAAGTATCGTCCTGAAAGCCATGGTGGCTGCTCCCGATTTTGCGTCAAAGCCAAATCGTCGTTGCAATAACAGCGAGACGGCTCGGCGCGTTCCTGGCGCTGAGTGAAGAACGTCGCCACGCATCATTTGATCCGTATCAACGTGGCCAGTGCCGACGCCAATAGGCTTCAGGCCGTTACGTCGTGCCGGAACATGGCGATCGCGACATGCCTGTGTGGTCGCCAACTTTCTTCCGGAGGACGCTAAGAAATACCGCCCGAACACCGGAGAAGCATCATCACGGAACGCATCCGTGACTTGGCTGGTTATATCCAGACGCTGCGGCAGCAAGGGCCTGATGGCGCGGAATTTCAGCGACCACGCTCGTCGGATTCCAAAGGTTGGATACGATAAAGAGGCATCCGATGATCGTCGAAGATCAGGAATCCGTGGCCGCGATGTTGATGGACCCTGCCGCATATGGCGAGAGCGGGCCGGTCGAGGCGATCGAAACCCATATCTCGCGTGTCTTCCTGGTTGGCCAGCGCGCCTACAAGATCAAACGAGCGGTCAAGCTGCCCTATGTCGACTTCTCGACCGCGGCGCTGCGGCTCGCCGCTTGCGAAAAGGAGGTCGAGCTCAACTCCAAGACCGCGCCCGGTCTCTATCTGGGGTGCGGCGCATCACGCGAGAGGCCGGCGGCAAGCTCGCCTTCGATGGAAGCGGCGAACTGGTCGATGCGGCGATCGAGATGGTCCGCTTCGACCAGTCGAAGCTGCTCGATCGAATGGCAGTCGGCGGCGAACTGACGCCTGCGTTGATGACGGCGGTCGCGCGCATGATCGTGCGCTATCATCGCGGCGCGCCGGAGGTCCACAAGGGCAGCGGATCCTCGAACCTGGCAGGCGTGCTCGCCATCAACGAAGCCGGCTTTGCCACCAGCCATGTTTTCGAGCAAGCCGAGATAAAGGCATTCACCGGGATTTTTCGCACCGCCCTCGGCCGTCATTGCGAGTTGCTCGACCGGCGGGAGGCGGCAGGCAAGATCCGGCGATGCCACGGCGACCTGCATCTGCGCAACATCTGTCTCTTCGACGGAGAGCCCCGCCTCTTCGATTGCATTGAATTCAATGACCAGATCGCCAGCATCGATGTGCTTTACGACCTGGCCTTCCTGCTGATGGACCTTTGGCATCGCGGCTTTCCGGAACTCGCCAACCTGGTGATGAACCGCTACCTCGACGAAGCAGACGACGAGGACGGCTTCATTCTCTTGCCGTTTTTCATGGCAGTGCGGGCCGCGGTGCGCGCGCATGTCACCGCAACCCAGATCGAGGAAGGCAGTGCCGATTCCGGCGGGCTGATTGCCGAGGCCGGATCCTATTTCGAGCTTGCCCGAACACTTCTCCAGCCAAGGCCGCCGCGGTTGATCGCCATCGGCGGTTTGAGTGGTTCTGGCAAGACGGCCGTTGCCGAGGCACTCGCCGCACATGTCGGCGCGCCGCCCGGCGCGCGCATTGTCGAGAGCGACCGCATCCGCAAAGCCATGCATGGGGTGCCGGCCGAAACGAAGCTGCCGGACAGGGCTTATCGACCTGATGTGTCGGACCGCGTCTACCGCGAAATGGCATGGCGCGCCGACCTGATCCTTTCCGAAGGCGGTTCGGTGGTCGCCGATGCCGTCTTCGACCGGCCGGCCGATCGCGACCGCATCGAGAAGGCGGCAAACGGCAGAGACGTTGCTTTCGCCGGATTCTGGCTGGAGGCGGATCCGCTTGTTCTTTGGCGACGGGTAAGCGAGCGCCGGGGTGGCCCTTCCGATGCCACCATCGATATCCTTTCGCGGCAATTGCAACGAAAGGCCACCCCGTCCACCTGGCGCAAGGTCGACGCCGATCGAAAGCTCGCCGATATCGCCGCCGAGTTGGCAAGCGTTTCGGAAGCGGCCGCTGCTGCGCAGGGTGCTCCACTCAAGACAGCATCGTGACGGCGACGCGCATAAAGATGGGTGAATGGGCATGACGCAGGAAAAACTGGTGGTTTGCGGCAAATGCGGCGGGGTCAATCGCCTGCCGCCTGGACGGGATGCCGGGGACGCGAAATGCGGAAAGTGCGGCTCCAAGCTGTTCTCGGGCCATCCCGAGGACGTCGACGCACAGAGCTTCGATCGCCACGTCAAACGAAGCAGCCTCCCCGTTGTCGTCGACATCTGGGCACCGTGGTGCGGCCCCTGCAAGATGATGGCGCCGGCCTATGAAGCAGCAGCAAACGAACTGGAGCCGCATGTTCGCCTGATCAAGCTCAACTCCGATAATGAGCAGGCCGTTGCAGCCAGGCTCGGCATTCGCAGCATCCCGGCGATGATCCTCTTCCATGGCGGACAGGAGGTTGCGCGCACATCCGGCGCCATGACGGCGGGGCAGATCGTCAGGTGGGTCCGCGATCACCTGCCGACGGCCGCTGCCTGAAAGCCGTCACGTGTGGATGATCGCCGTGGCCGCATCAGCCAGCGAGCGCAGAAAGCCACATGATGACCTGATGGCTGTGACAAATTTCATATGATGACCTCGCTTTTGACCCGCACTGGGAGTATGGATCCTCATGACCCGGCAAAGTTTGGAGGACCCATGCAGCAGGCCGAACATCGAACGTCCCGCAGGTCGTTCGTTTCTCAGGTCGCAGATGCGCTGCGCGGCCAGATCGAAGCCGGCTTTTATGCGCCTGGCGACAAATTGCCGACAGAACCCGCGCTGATTGACCGGTTCGGGTTCAGCCGCACTGTCGTCCGGGAGGCCATTGCCGCGCTTCGCGCCGACGGGCTGGTGGAATCGCGGCAAGGCGCCGGCGTCTTCGTTCTCGGCCCGAAACCCGTCGACGAGGGATTGAAGCTCTTCACCGACGAAACGAACAAGATCTCGGACATCATCGAAGAGCTCGAGCTGCGCATCGGCATCGAAGTCGAGGCAGCGGGCCTTGCTGCAGCCCGCAGTTCGCCGGCGCAGGAGGCCGAAATCGAGGCCCAGGTCGAAAGGTTCGCCGATCTCATGGCGCAAGGACAACCCACCGACGAGGCGGACTTCCAGTTCCACATGGCGATTGCCACCGCAACGAACAACGCCCGGTTCAAGGCATTCCTCGAACATGTCGGCCGGCGGATGATCCCGCGGGTGAAGTTCAAGACGATGATGGGCGGCATCGACCCCTTGCCCAATCGCGACCATCCAATTCTGGAGGAGCACAGGGAAATCGCGGATGCGATTCTCGCCCGTGACCCGGAAAAGGCACGTGAGGCGATGCGCCGCCATTTGGTGACGGGGATTAAGCGCTATCGTGCCCTCACCGTCCGGCGCTCGACAAATCAAGACAACACCAGCAGTTGACTCGTCCGCATACTCATCATATGAATCTGGATGACATCATATTAATTGTGGGATGAGTTCCTTTGTCGCCAGATGAAATCAAGTCGCGTGTCGCTTCAGGGCTGCTGTCGTTTCCGGTCACACATTTCAACGAGGATTTCAGCCTCAATCTCGAAAGCTATCGCGCGCATGTGGAATGGCTGTCGGGGTTCGGCGCCGCTGCCCTGTTCGCGGCCGGCGGCACGGGTGAGTTCTTCTCCCTGTCGCCGGAAGAGGTCGCCGACGTTACCCGTGCAGCCAAGGATGCCTCGGGAGACGTGCCGATCATCGCCGGCTGCGGCTACGGCACGGCGCTCGCTACGGAAATCGCCCGCCGCGCCGAGGCTGCGGGAGCCGACGGTCTCTTGCTTCTGCCTCACTATCTGATGGAGGCCTCGCAAGAGGGGATATTCCGGCATGTCAAAGCCGTGTGCCAATCCACCGGCCTAGGCGTCATCATCTACAACCGTGCGAACTCGGTCGCCAATGCCGACACGGTTGCTCGCCTTGCTGACGAGTGCCCAAACCTCATCGGCTTCAAGGACGGCACAGGCAAGATCGATCTTGTCCGCCACGTCACCGCAAAACTTGGCGATCGTCTCTGCTACATCGGTGGCATGCCCACGCATGAGCTCTTTGCCGAGGGCTTCAACGGCGCCGGCGTGACGACTTATTCCTCTGCGGTGTTCAATTTTGTGCCGGAATTGGCACAGCGCTTCTACAGGGCGATGCGGACAAGCGATCGCGCTGCGATGGAAGAAATCCTGCACAGCTTCTTCTTCCCCTTCGCGGCTTTGCGCGATCGCGAGCAAGGTTATCCAGTGTCGATCATCAAGGCAGGCGTCGAACTCATCGGACGGACACCCGGTCCCCTTCGGCCGCCGCTGACGGATCTGAAGCCGGAGGAGAAAGACATGCTGCGCGGACTGATCACGAAAATCGCCGGCTAGTCGCCGGGAGATCGGCAAATTGTCGGACGAACGCGCCGAGGAGGTTCGCCCGTCGCACGACAGCCAGAACGGAAGATCCCAAGCGGAAGATCAAAGGGAGGAGAGACATGAATAGAAGCGTTCATACGATTGCAGCTGTCGTATTGATGACCGCTGCCGCGCCATCGGCTGTCGCACAAGAAGCGGCGCAGGAAATCCGTATCGTCCTGCCGGAGCAGCCGGCCAATCTGGAGCCCTGCGGCACCATCATCACCAATGTCGGCCAGATACTCAGCCAAAACGTCGTTGAATCGTTGACCGTCATCGATCCGACCACCGGACAACCTCAGCCGAAACTGGCGACCGAATGGACCAGCGTGGACCCGACGACTTGGCGGATCAAGCTGCGCGAGGGCGTGAAGTTCCAGGACGGAACGGAACTCAACGCGGATGCGGTCGCATTCTCCATCAACAGGATGATCAGCGGCAAGATCACTTGCAGCAACATTGCGAAATTCGGCGATGCCAAGCTGACGCTGACGCCGGTCGACGATCTGACCGTCGAGATAAAGTCGGACAGGCCCGAACCCATCATGCCGACGCTGTTGAGCGTGGTCATGATCGTCTCGCCGAAGACACCGGTCGACCAGGCGGTGAACGATCCGGTCGGGACCGGCCCGTTCACGCTATCGACCTTTTCCCCGCAAACCGTGGTGCTGGACGCGTTCGATGGCTATTGGGGCAAGAAGCCGGAGATCACCAAGGCAACCTATGTCTGGCGGCCCGAATCATCGATTCGAGCGGCCATGGTCGAAACCGGGGAAGCCGACCTGACGCCGTCGATTGCCATCCAGGACGCCAGCAATCCGGAGACGGATTTCGCTTACCTGAACTCCGAAACCACCGCCATCCGCATCGATGCCGCCGAGCCGCCGCTCGATGACCTGCGCGTCCGCAAGGCGCTCAACCTGGCGATCGACTGGGAAGGCCTTGCCCAGCTGTTCGGCGACGACGTCAAGCGTGCGTCGCAAATGGTCGTTTCCGGGATCAACGGCCATGACGATGCGCTCGAGCCTTGGCCGTACGATCCGGAAGAGGCGAAAAAGCTCGTCGAAGAGGCGCGCGCGGCGGGTGTCGCGGTCGACACCGAGATCAAGCTCATCGGGCGAAACGGCATCTATCCGAACGGCGCCGAAGCGATGGAGGCCATGATGACGATGTGGCAGGACGCCGGCCTCAACGTCAAGCTTACCATGCTCGATGTCGCCGACTGGCTGCGCTATCTGCAAAAGCCGTTCCCGCCGGAGCGCGGCCCCAATCTCCTGCAGATGATGCATGACAACAACAAGGGCGATGCGGCCTTCACGGTTCCGATCTTCTACCGATCGAGCGGCAGCTACTCGACCTTGGCCGATCCGGCATTCGACAAGGAGATAGACGCGGCCCTGGCGGCGACCGGCGAGGCCCGCACGAACAGCTTCAAGGCGATCTTCGGCAAGGCCCGCAACGAAGTGGTGGCGGACATCCCGATGTTCCATATGATCGGCTATACCCGTGTTGGCACCAGGCTGGAATGGAAGCCCGATATCACCACCAACAGCGAAATACCGCTGGCCAATATCGCTATCAAAAAAGACTGAGTGATACGGGGGCGCTGGGTCCGATCGTGACCCTGCGCCCTGACCCGTTGCCTCCGTCGATATCCGTCCAAGGGCATCCCAAATGATTACCTATCTTGGACGCCGCGCGTTCCACAGCATCCTGTCGGTCATAGGTCTGTTGACGCTGGTCTTTTTCCTGACACGGCTTACCGGCGATCCTTCCGCCTTGTACCTGCCTCTGGACTCGACTGCGGAAGCTCGGGCCGCGTTCGCGCGGTTGAACGGCCTCGATCAGCCGATCTATTGGCAGTTTCTGGATTATTTGCGCGATCTTCTGCAGCTGGATTTCGGTGAATCGCTGCGCCAGAACCGCTCGGCGATGCAGGTCGCGCTTGAGGCGTTCCCGGAAACGCTGAAACTTGCCGCCGTCGCGATCACCCTGTCGACCGCTTTGGCTATCCTTGTCGGTTCTCTGGCGGCCGCGCGGCCGGGCAGCATCTTCGACCGTGTCGCCAGCTTCGTCTCCCTGGCCGGCGCAAGCGCGCCGGATTTTTGGGTCGCCATCGTCGGCATCCTTGTCTTCGCCGTAGGGCTCGGGCTTTTGCCGACATCCGGCACCGGAAGCTGGGCGCATTGGATCATGCCCAGCTTCGTGCTGATGCTTCGTCCCTTCGGTCTCCTGGTGCAGGTCGTGCGCGGAACGATGCTGTCCGCACTTGCCTCTCCATACATCAAGACCGCAAGGGCCAAGGGCCTGCCTCGTCAGAAGATCATCTTCGGGCATGCGCTTCGCAATTCGCTGCTGCCCGTCGTCACGGTCGCCGGCGACTTGGCGACCAGTCTCGTCAACGGCGCTGTCGTCGTGGAATCGATATTCGGCTGGCCCGGCATCGGCAAGCTGATGATCGACTCGATCATCCAGCGCGATTTTGCTGTCGTCCAGTCGACCATTCTGGTGACGGCTACCGCCATCTTCATCCTGAACATCGCGATCGACCTGCTTTATGCGGTTCTCGATCCGCGCATCCGGTACTGAGCCATGACGATCATCACCCCCGACATCAAGCCGGCGGCCGTTCCAGGCAGCGGCAGCGTGCTTCTCTCCTATTTGAAGCGCGACAGGCTTGCGCTCGCCGCCGCTATTTTCCTGGCGATCGTCGTCATCGCGGCGGTCCTCGGCCCGTGGCTGGTGGGCGACGCCGCTTCGCGGCTGGGGCTGCGCCAGCGCAATCTCGCCCCGTTCTCGCTGGCCAGCGGCTGGATCTATGTCCTCGGCGCCGATACCCTCGGCCGGCCCATCCTGACCAGGCTGATTGTCGGCGCGCAGAACACGTTCGGCATTGCCGCGGCTGCGGTATTCGCGTCGATGCTGGTTGGCGGAACGCTGGGCCTGATAGCGGGCTATTCGGAGCGCTGGTACAGCCATCTCATCCTGCGCCTGGCCGATGTCGTCATGAGCTTTCCCTCGCTGCTGCTGGCGCTCATCGTGCTCTACACGCTGGGCCCGAGCATCACCAACCTGGTGATCGTTCTCGCCGTCACGCGCATGCCGATCTACCTTAGAACGGCGCGCGCAGAGGTGCTGGAGCTGCGCGAGCGCATGTTCGTCAGCGCGGCGCGAGCCATGGGTGCGAAGCCGACCCGGATCATCGTCCGGCATATCGCACCCCTGGTCCTGCCGACACTTGTGACGATTTCCGCCATTGATTTCGCGACCGTCATTTTATCGGAATCGGCGCTGAGTTTCCTTGGCCTCGGCATTCAGCCACCTGACTTTACCTGGGGTGCAATGGTGGCAAACGGCCGCGGCTATCTCGCCACCGCCTGGTGGATCGCATTCTGGCCGGGTCTTGCGATCATGCTGACGACGCTGTCGCTCAACATCCTCTCGAACTGGGCGCGCACCGTCGCTGATCCGCAGCAACGCTGGCGTCTTCAGACATTGCGAAAAGCTGCCCGATGAGCAACGCGACCATTCTCAAAGTCGAGGGCCTGACCGTCGATTTCCTTTCGGACGATGAGCCGGTACGCGCCGTCGACGATGTCTCTTTCCACGTCAGCCGTCGCGAGACACTGGTGATCCTCGGCGAAAGCGGTTCGGGAAAGAGCGTCAGCACCAGCACGGTGATGGATCTCATCGACTGTCCGCCAGGCGATGTCGTGGCCGGTTCCTGCCTCTTCGATGGCGTCGAACTCTCGGGCCTCGGTGCCGAGGCGCGCCGAAGCATCAACGGCCGCAGAATTGCGATGATCTTTCAGGATCCGCTCGCCTATTTGAACCCCGTCTACACGGTGGGGCGCCAGATCGAGGAGGTATATGAGAGCCACGGCGCGGGAGCCGGCAAGGACGCACGCGCCAAGACCATAGAGCTGCTTCGGCGCGTGGGCACCCCAGAGCCGGAAAACCGCGTTGACTTCTATCCGCATCAATTCTCGGGCGGACAACGTCAGCGCGTAATGATTGCCATGGCGATCGCGCTGAAACCGGACATCCTGATCGCCGATGAGCCGACGACCGCTTTGGACGTCAGCGTGCAAGCGCAGATTCTCGATCTGCTGCGTGATCTCCAGCGCGAGACCGGCATGGCGTTGATCATGATCACCCATGACCTCGAAGTCGCCGCGTCCATGGCGGACCGGATTATCGTCATGAACGGCGGCAAGGTTGTGGAGACAGGCATCGCCAAGGAGGTCTTCAGCAATCCGCAGCACGCCTATACGCGCCGCCTCATCTCCGCCCTGCCCCACGGCAACGCAGCGGAGGCGCCGAACAAGGGTTCGACGACGATCGCCGACGAGACCCTGCTCAAGGTGGAACATCTCACCAAGCACTATGTGCTTGCTTCCGGAGCCTTCAGCAGCAAGCGGACGTTCAAGGCGGTGGACGACATAAGCTTCGAGGTCCGGAGAGGAGAAACGCTCGGCATCGTCGGCGAGTCGGGCTCCGGCAAATCGAGCGTCGCACGCATGCTGTTGGGGCTGAACGAGCCAAGCGCCGGCAAGGCTGTGTTTGCCGGTGAGAACATCTTCGAAATGAACGAGAAGCGGCTTATGGCGTTTCGGCGCAAGGTCCAGATGGTATTCCAGGATCCGTACGGATCGATGAATCCGCGCATGCGCGTTTATTCGATCATTTCCGAACCCTGGGTGATCCACCGCGATATTCTGCCGAAGAACAGGTGGAAGGCTCGAGTGGCAGAGCTGCTGGAATTGGTGGGGCTGTTGCCGGAGCACGCCGACCGCTACCCGCACCAGTTTTCCGGCGGCCAGCGACAGCGCATCGCCATTGCACGAGCGCTTGCGAGCGAGCCGGAACTGATCGTCTGCGACGAGGCGGTTTCGGCGCTCGACGTCTCTATCCAGGCGCAGGTGATCGATCTTCTGGCCGACCTTAGGACCAGGCTCAGCCTCTCCTATATTTTCATCACCCACGACCTGCCGATCGTGCGCCATTTCGCCGACCGGATCATGGTCATGAAAGATGGAAGGATCGTCGAGGAAGCCCAAACTGCGGCGCTGTTCGGCGCGCCTCGCCACGAATATACGCAAAGCCTATTGCAGGCTGTGCCCAGGCCCAAATGGCTTACGCAAGCCCAATAGTCCGGGCGATGCGCGAACAACGCCTGGCAGTGCCAACCGCGCGTCGCGGAGACTTCTGCACCGGCCCGGGTTTCATCCTCCCGCAGTCAGCGTTTGAACAGCCGAACGTCAAGCTCGAACGGATCGACTCGTACGGTTTTGATTCGGGCCGCGGCAGGATGACGAGGATTGACGAGGACATTCTGGTCTGGTCCGTCCGAGATCGGGACAATGGCTGACGGTACAAAGAACAGAGCAGCGGCGACGCTGTTCAGCCACTCATCGCCGAGCTGAATCCGCCGACTTGAGTCGGCGGATTGTTCGGCACTATGATCAAACGGCACTGCCGGAGGATCTGCCGATGCCACAACGCCCCTATGATGAGCGCCTGCTCCGTCAGGCGTTCGAAGTCGCGCGCAGGGCCCGCGATGCTGGCGAACATCCCTTTGGTTCGCTCCTCGCTGACAAAGACGGCAATGTGTTGCGCGAGCAACTCAACGGTTACAAATCCGGAGGGGGCGACCGCACCGCTCATGCCGAAAGGCTGCTGGCCTCGTGGGCGGGGATGAATTTCAGTCTCGAAAAGCTGGCCTCCTGCACACTTTACACTTCGGCCGAACCTTGCGCGATGTGCTCCGGGACAATCTATTGGGCCGGCATCGGACGGGTCGTCTTTGGGCAGAGCGAACATGACGTCAAAGGGTTGACGGGTGCACACGTCGAGAATCCCACACTCGACCTCCCCTGCACGATCGTTTTCGAAGCTGGGCAGCGTCCGACTGAAGTCGTCGGCCCGCTGCTTGCCGATGAAGCGGCGCAACTCCAGGCCGATTTCTGGAAAGACAAGTAGCTCAATTGGCGCGCGCGGAAAACGAGTGAGTGCTAGGCGATGTCGTCGCGAATGCAGGCCTTCAGATGGCCATCGGACGTTGTTGCCCGCAATGGCGGGACGATGCCGGCGCAAGCATCCAGGGCAACCGGGCAACGGGTTCGGAAAACACACCCGGTTGGCGGATTTGCCGGGCTTGGAATGTCGCCCTTCAGCACCTGCCGGCCCTGCTTGGCCAGTGGGTCGAGCGACGGAATGGCCGAAAGCAGCGCGCGCGTATAGGGATGCTGCGGCCGGGCATAGAGCGCGGCAGCAGGCGCGACTTCCATGATCCGGCCGAGGTAGAGAACGATCACCGTGTCGCAGATATATTCGACGACGGCCAGGTCATGCGAAATGAACAGCATGGTCAGACCGAGCCGGACCTGCAGGTCGCGCAAAAGATTGATGATTTGCGCCTGAATCGAGACATCGAGGGCAGAGACCGGTTCGTCGGCGACGATGAATTCGGGTTCGAGCGTAAGCGCCCGGGCGATGCCGATGCGCTGACGCTGCCCGCCTGAAAATTCGTGGGCGTAGCGGTCATAGGCATCGACCGGCAACTCGACCGCGGCAAGTGCCTTCTCCGCCCTCGCCCGCCGCTCGCGCCTGTTGCCGATGCCCTGAATATCCAGACCTTCGGTCAGGATCTGCCCAATGGTCATGCGCGGCGACAGACTGGCGAACGGATCCTGGAAAATATACTGCATCTTGCGGCGCTGGCGAGCCAGCGGCCCGGCGCTCAGGCTGGTGATATCGACGCCGTCAAATCTTATTTCGCCGGACGTCGGCTCGATGAGACGCAGCACCGAGCGGCCGATCGTGGTCTTGCCCGATCCGGATTCGCCGACGAGACCGACCACCTGGCCGCGCGCAATGTCGAAGGAAATATCTTCCAGCGCCCTGACGACGGGACCGCGCGAGAACGCCGTCGGCGCAAAATGCTTGGTCAGGTTCCTCACCGAAAGGAAGGGGGTGTCCATTGTCAAAGATCCTTCCAGCGCAAACAACGGCTTTGCTGGGTCGGTGTCGCCGCGAACAATGGCGGTACAGCAGTGCGGCAGGCATCGACAGCCAGGGCGCAACGCGGCGCGAAGGAGCAGCCATTGGGCAGCAAGGCCAGCGACGGCACATTGCCGGCGATGGTCGGAAGTGGCGTTCCTGCTGCCTTCAGCATGGTGGCCTGGCCGAGCCGCGGCACCGAACGCATCAGCCCGGCGGTGTAGGGATGACGCGGACGAGTGAACACCTCGCTCACCGGACCCGATTCCACGATACGCCCGGCATACATCACCGCGACCCGGTCGGCGATCTCGGCAACGACGCCGAGATTGTGCGTGACGAACAGAATGCCCATGCCGCGTTGCGCCTGCAGCTCGGCCAGCAGGTCGAGAATCTGGGCCTGGATGGTGACGTCGAGCGCAGTGGTCGGCTCGTCGGCGATCAGCAAGGTCGGATCGCAGGACAATGCCATGGCGATGGTGGCGCGCTGGCGCATCCCTCCCGACAGCTCATGCGGGTATTGCCGCGCCCGCCGATCGGGATCGGGAATGCCGACCTGAGCCAGCAGTCGCACGGCATCAGTGGCCGCATCACGATGCGACTTGCCGAGATGGATGCGGATCGGCTCGGCGATCTGTTCGCCGATGGTGTAGACCGGATTGAGGCTGGTCATCGGCTCCTGGAACACCATGCCGATGTCGTTGCCGCGCACCTTGCGCAGCGACTCAGGATCGAGGCCGGTCAGCTCGGTGACAGTGCCGTCCCTGCGCCGCAGCGCGATCGATCCCTCGGCAATGCGCCCGATCTTCTTCGGCAGCAGGCCGATGATCGACAGGCTGGTGACGGATTTGCCCGATCCGGACTCGCCGACCAGCGCGACCGTCTCGCCAGAACCTATCACCAGATCGACGCCCTGCACGGCGGCGATGTCGCGTCCGGCGATACGGAACACCGCCCGCAGACCGGAAATCGAAAGGATCGGAGCGTCCACGGTCAGCGCAGCAATCCGACGTCGCGAAGGATAATTTCGACCTTTGCGGTTTCCTCGTCGTTCAAGCTGCGTTGCGGCCGCGCCATGGTGTTGGAGGCGATGATGCCGAGGCTCTTCATCGCAGTCTTGAAGGCGCCGACGCCGGCCGAGCCGGCGCTTGTCCTGCCGAGCGAGATCCAGACGATCTCGAACAGCTTCAACAGCCGCTCCTGCTCCAGGCGGGCTTCGGCGTGCTGACCCGCCTGCATCAGGTTCCACAGCCTGACGTAGCCGTGCGGGTCGACATTGGCAAGGCCCGGCACGACACCATGCGCACCCATGGCAAGCACGCTGTCGACCAGGATCTCGGACCCGGTCATGCCGAAGAAACTCGGATCGTTGGCCATGTCCTTGAGCACATAACGCAGATTGCCGTCATCGCCGCTGGAATCCTTGATACCGGCGATAACGCCTTCGCTGGCAAGGCCGACGGTGGTCCTGCGCTCCAGCTTGACATGGACGCAGACCGGGATGTCGTAGGCGATGATCGGGATGTCAACCGCGTCCTTGATATAGCGGAAATGATCGCCGATCTCGGGCTGGCTGGTGCGGGTATAGAAGGGCGCCGTGACCACAACAGCGTCGGCGCCGGCCGATCTGGCTGTCCGGGCGTGGTTGATGACACGATCGGTTGTCGGGTCGATGACCCCGGCGAAGATCGGAACGCGGCCGTTGTTGACCTTGACCGCGTGCTCGATGATGGCCCTGCGGCCGGCCTCGTCATGGAAGACTACTTCGCTGGTCGAGCCGAGCACGAAGAGCCCGTGGACGCCGCCGTCGAGCAGGTTTTCGATCGTCCGGGTGAACGACGGCAAGTCGACACTGAAATCGGAATGGAGCGGGGTGACGACAGGTGGCACGACGCCGGTAAACAGGGGCATTTTTGAAAAAACCTTCAGGTCAGGTGAGATCGGAACGGGGGTCGAATGCATCGCGCAGGCCATCGCCGATGAAGTTGATGGCCAGGACGGTGAGCACGAGGACGGCGCCGGGAAACATCCACTGCCAGGGATATTGCTCGAGCACCACGGTGGAGCGGGCGAGATTGAGCATGTTGCCCCAGCTGGCTTCGGGCGGCGCGATGCCGAGACCGAGGAAGGAGAGACCGGCTTCGAGTAGAATGGCGTTGGCGATCTGCAGCGTGGCGTAGACGACAAGAATGTCGATGCAGTTCGGCAGGCCGTGACGGAACAGGAGATGCGGCAGCCCCGCCCCCATGCCACGGGCGGCGACGACGAAGTCACGCTCGCGCAGCTCGAGCAGCCGGGCGCGCACCATGCGCGACAGCACCGGCCAGGAGAGCAGCGAGATCACCAGGATGGTCGGCGCAATGCCGGTGCCGGCAATCGAAGCGAGCACGAGCAGGAAGATCACCGGCGGCAGCGTCATTGCGAGATCGACGAAGCGCATCACCGTGCCGTCGACAAGGCGCCCGCCGAAGCTGGCGACGGCGCCGACCAGGAAGCCGATGACGATCGATATGGCGACCGAGCATACGGCGACCAGCAGCGAGATCCGCCCGCCTTGCAGCAGCCGGGCCATGACGTCGCGGCCGACGCCGTCGCTGCCTAGCCAATGAATGGCGGACGGTCCCTTGTTGATCGCCCTGAGATCGATGGCGTTGGGGCTGAACGGCCACCATATAGGATAGGTCGAAACCGCCAGCAGGATGGGGATGACGATAAACAGACCGGCGCGCGCCGCACGGTTCTCAAAGAAGCGGTCGAGCGCGCGGCGGAGCGGTCCTCTGGTTTGCGGCACGGCTATCGGATCTGGCGCGGTGATTGTCATCACGACACCTGAATGCGCGGGTCGACGACCGCATAGACGATATCGGTCAGGAGATTGACCAGAATGACGCAGATGCCGATTACCAGGCTGGCGCCGATGATCACCGGGTAATCCCTTGTGCCGACGGCGTTGACCAGCAGCAGGCCCATGCCCGGCCAGTTGAACACGCTTTCGAGGAAGATGGCGCCGCCGATCGCGATGCCGACCGTCGAGCCGATCAGGGTGATAACAGGCAAAAGCGCGTTGCGGGTCGCGTGCTTGATGATCACCCAGAATTCGCGCACTCCCTTGGCGCGCGCGGTCCGCACATAGTCCTGGTTGAGCACCTCCAGCAGCGACGCGCGCATGTAGCGCATGATCAGCGCGGCGTGTCCGATGGACAGCAGACAGGCGGGCAGGACGAGATGCGCGAGCACGTCCGATACGGAAAAAGGTGCGCCGGCGGTCTGCATGCCACCCGATGGCGCCCAGCGCAGCAGCACCGAGAAAAAGTACAGCCCAAGAAGTGCCGTCAAAAAAGCCGGGCTTGAGATGCCGACGAAAGAAACCACCGACAGAGCGATGTCGGGCAGCGCGTTACGGCGGACGGCGCTGAAGATGCCGGCGGAAATGCCGAGCACGATGGCGATGGCCAAGCCGGTGCTCATCAACAGCGCGGTCGGGCCGATGCGCTCCATGACCAGCGGCAGCACGGCAACGCCGCCGCGCTGGATCGAATAGCCGAAGTCGCCGCCGAGCGCAGCGCGAAGCCAGGCGAGATATTGCACGGGAAGCGGCTGGTCGAGCCCAAGCCGGTCACGCAGGACTTCGAGGTCGGAAGCAGACATCGGGCTGGACGGATTGATATAGGCGTCGATCGGATCGCCGGGCGCCAGCCGCAGAAGGATGAAGATGAGGACGCTCAGGGCGACCAGCATCAACAGTCCTGTAGCGCTGCGGCGGGCAATGAAACTCAGCATTGGCTGTCCGTGGTGATGGTGAGCGGGGCCGGCATCGTGCCGGCCCGTTTCATTGGCGGGCCGGAGTGGCCCGCCAGCCATTTTACTGGATGTTCCAGCGTTCCGGGTGAGCCGCATAAGGACCGCCGGCCGGCGCCGGCGTCCAGACGAAGTCACGCAGCTTGTTGGAGGCGACGCCATAGCGATTGGCCACCCATAATGTCGCCCAGGGCAGATCCTTGTTCATCACCTTGCAGACTTGCTGCCAGGATTGATCGATCTTGGCCGGATCGGTCTGGCCGAGCGCGGCGTCCAATGCAGCGCTGAGATCGTCGAACTCGATGCGCATGGTGTTGAAGCCTGCCGGCGGGATCTGGGACCTGTTGAGACCCGGGCTGATGCCAGCCGGATTCGGGCCGTTCTGCAGGCCGGCATAGACCATCGCAAACGCGCTCCAGTCCGGCGTGCCTTCCTTGTAGACGATGCCGTTATAAGTCGGCGTATCGACGACGCGCGGCACCACATTGATCCCGATCTCGGCCAGCATCGACTGGATGGCAGCCATCACATTGGCCGCTTGCGGCGAGCCGTAATAGGTCAGCAAGGTGATCGGCTTGTCGCCGTTGATCTTGTCCCAGCCAGCCTCGGCAAGCAGAGCCTTGGCCTTTGCCGGATCATAGGCATAGGGTTCGAGGCCTTCGGGAAGCAGGTGCGGCGCGACGTAGCCGCAATTGGCCGGTTTGGCCGCCCCGCCATAGAGGCTCTCGATGATCGCATTGCGATCGATCGCGTACATGATCGCCTGGCGCACGCGAACATCCCTAAAGAGTTCGACCTTCTGGTTGAGGCCGATGTAGTTGACCACATAGGAGGCGCCCTCGATCACCTTGAAATTGCTGTCGCTCTTGAAGGATACCGCATCGTCGGGCTCGACATAGGTGAACTGGATTTCTCCGGCGCGCAGCGCGGCAACGGCCGCCGCCGGGCTTTCGAAATACCTGTTGATGAGCACGTCGACCTTCGGCTTGCCGCCGCGATAGTCGTCATCCGCGGCCAGTTCGACATATTGATCGCTGATATAGCGCTTGAACTTGAAGGGGCCGGTGCCGACCGGAGTGGTGGACCACCAGGTGCTCGTGGCCAGCGTTTCCGGCGGCATCGCGGCCAGGGCATGCTCCGGCAGGATCATCACCTGCGAGAGAATCGACAGGAAGGAGCCGTTGGGCTTCGACAATTTAACGACCACGGTGCGATCGTCCGGCGCGTCGACCGACGCGATGTCGCCGAGGCGCGCGGCAAACAAACTGCCGGAGGCTTTGTTCCTGGCGAGCTCGAGTGTGAACTTGACGTCCTTGGATGTGAACGGCTTGCCGTCGTGCCAGCTCTCCTGGGCAAGGTTGAACGTATAGGTCAGCTTGTCGTCGCTGACCTTGTAGTCCTTGGCCAGATCGCCTTCGAGTTCGGTCAGTTCGGCGTTGTAGATGACCAGCGGTTCAAAATAGGTGCTGAGCCAAGTAAAGCCGCCGGTCGCGGCCAGCGGATTGAAGTTCTTGGGAAAGCCGCCGGGGCCGACGTCGAAGCCCCCGGTAATGGTCTTGGCGTCCTGTGCCTGGACGCTGGTGGCCAGGCCGATGCCGCCGAGCAGCAGTCCGGTAACGGCCAGATGACGAGCGATAGTCTTGATGCGCATGATTTTCCTCCCTTGGCATTGTCAGGTAGTCCGGCGTTGGGTCAGGTAATCCGGTTTTTGGCGATGACTTGCTGAATCCCCCTGTAGTGGTCGTCGAGGCGCTGACGCGCCCGGTCGACGTCCTTGGCGGCGACGGCCTCGACGATCTCGTGATGGTCGCGCCATGTCGCCAGCGGTGTTGGATTGTCGAGGCTGGTGAAGTTCGAGGCCTTGTTGAACGCCACCCAGAAGATGTCGATCAGCGCGCTCAGCATGTGATTGTTCTGGCAGCGGAACAGCAGCTGATGGAATTGCTGGTCCTCTTCGGCAAAGCTCTCCTGGCGCTCGGCGCGCCGCCGCATGCTTTCGGTCAGCTGGCGCAGCGCGGCGATGTCTTCGGCGCTGATCATCTCGATGGTCTTGGCGATCAGGCCGGTTTCAAGGACCCGGCGGATCTCGCGCAGCTCCTCCACGTCGCGCAACGAATCCTGCAGGCCATATGCCAAATTATCCAGCAAGGGCTTGAACGAGAATTCCTTGACGAACACACCGATGCCGCGACGCGTCTCCAGAATGCCGATCGACTCCAGCGCCTTGATCGCTTCACGCACCGAGTTGCGGCCGACGCCGAGCCGCTGCGCCAGGAAGGTCTCCGGAGGCAAGGGGTCCCCCGCCTTGAGCTTGTTGCTCTGGATATATTTCCTGAGGCTCTCCTGCACGCTGACGTGAAGCAGCGGCGGTCGGGTCAGCGGTTCGATCGATTTTTGTTCCGAGATCAACTTGGTCTCCGAGATCGATTTGGGTTCCGGCATTTTGCTCCCAGAGCCGCTGCAAATGCGCCCGATGGCGCGTCGCAAAAGCGGTCGATGCTTGTAGCATAGCGACTTATAGGATATCCTGCAAGCAAGAGGATTACATCGCTGAATGAAGATAGTTCTGGCCGGCTCAAGCCATTGGCACGCCGAAATGCATCTCGACGCCGCAAAGTCTTGTGGCGCCGAGATTGCCGGCATCTGGGATGAGGACGCGGAGCATGCGCGCGCCTTCGCGGCGCGCCATCATTTGCCGTTCATCACCGATTTTGCGAAAATCCTCTCCAACCCGCCCGACGTGGTCCTGTTGATGGGACATCCTTCGACGGTGCCGGCGCGGGCGCGGGCCGTCATCGAAGCCGGCATACCGCTGATCCTGGAAAAGCCGGCGGCGAGCAGCACCGCAGCGTTGGCCGCGCTGCGCGACCTGGCGAGGCAGCACAAGGCGTTTGTCAGTGTTCCCCTGCCCAACCGTTTTGGGCCGGCCGTCGCTGCCTTTGAACGGCTGCGCAGCCAAGGCCGCGCCGGTGCGGTTGCGCATTGCCAGTTCCGGCTGGTCAACGGCCCGCCGCAGCGCTACGCGGCCGAAGGCGTTGCCTGGGTCGTGGATCCGGCGATCGGCGGCGGCGGCGCGCTGAGGAACCTCGGCATACACGGCGTCGACGCCGCGCTCAGCCTGGCAACCGGCGGGCTTGGACTGAAAGCCGTTTCGATCGAGAACCGCATTCACCGCGCCCTGGTCGAGGATCATGCGCTGCTTATGCTGGAAGACGCTGCCGGAGCGTTGTTCGTCGTCGAGGCGGGATACACTTTCGCGTCAATGCGCCCCGGCGGCGATTTCGAGTGGCGCATCGTCAGTGAGAATGCGACCCTCATCGACTATGGCGACCGCACCATCTGTGCGACGCTCGACGATGGCGCTATCGTCGACTTGCCGATCGAATTGCCGGCGACGCGCTACCGCCTGTGCATGAGCGACACGCTCGACCGGCTGGCTCGAAAAGTGCCGCCGGCGAGTTCGATCGATGACTATGTTGCGGCGATGTCGCTGATCGACGCCGCGTATGAAAAGGCAGGACGATGATTGGAATAGGCATTATCGGAGCCGGCGATTTCGGCGCCGCCCACGCAAGGGCAATCAAGCAAGTGCACGGTCTGCATCTCGTCGCATCGTGCCGCGGGAACAACGATGCCCTGGCCGCCTTCACCAGCGAACACGGTGGTCGCGGCTACACCGACTGGCGCAAGCTGCTCGACGACAGGGATGTCGACGCCGTCCTCATCGCCAGTCCTCACCATCTCCACGCCGAAATGGCGATCGGTGCGGCAAGGGCCGGCAAGCACGTCATGCTCGAAAAGCCGATGGCGCCGACGGCGGCGGCCTGCGATGCGATCAACGCCGCAGTGGCCGCCGGTGGCGTCAAGCTGATGGTCGCCCATCTCATGCATTTCGCTCTGCCCTGCATGGCGGCCAGGCAGGTGCTGGAGGAAGGAGCGCTCGGCCGGCCGCTCATCGGATCGAGCTGGATCATCAAGCTGTGGATGGAGCACAATCGCCGCGACTGGCATCTGCGCAAGGCGACCGGCGGCGGCATGCTGTTGACCGCCGGCATTCATGCGCTCGACCGCCTGGTCTGGCTGATGGATGACGACGTCGTGTCGGTAAGCGCCATGCTCGGCGCCAAGTTCCATGACCAGGAAGCCGACGACACCGCCCTGCTCGGACTGCGCTTCGCCGGCGGCGGGCTCGGCCAGATGCAGAGCGTCGGCTATCGCAATGGCGCGACCAGCTACGCCATGGACCTGGTCTGCGAGCAGGGGACGCTGCGCATCGACATGGACCGCGGCACGATGCTTGGCCGCGATACCACCTGGATCGACCTGCCCGGTTCGTTCGAGCCGAACTGGATGCACAATGCGCTGGTGCGTGAGTGGAGCGCGATGCGCGATGCTATTGCCGACGACAAGCCGGTGCCGGTCGACGGCGCCTATGGTCGCAAGATCATCGGCATCATCGAGGCCGCCTTTGCGTCGAACGAAACCCGGCGCGAACACGAGATCGCCGGTGCGCGCTGAACCGGACGACCACCTGAGCCACTTGCCCGCACACGCGCCGCGCGGCGTCTGGGGCGCGGTGATGCTGGCCATCGACGATCGTGCAGCGATCGACTGGGAGGCGACGGGCGAGACGGTCGCACGGCTCTGTGCATCAGGTGTCGATGGCATCTATTCCAACGGCACGGCCTGCGAATTCCACTGCCAGACCGAACCCGAGTTCGATCGTCTTTGCGACCTGGTGGCCGCGATAGCCGGCCGCTCGCGCCTGCCCTTCCAGATCGGCATCAGCCAGTCCAATCCGCGCGTCGCGCGCGAGCGGCTGATGCGGGTGTCGGCGCTTTGCCCGGCGGCAGTGCAATTCACCTTGCCCGACTGGTGGCCGCCCAGCGATGACGAGGTCATGCGCTTCGTCGGCGGTCTTTGCGAGACCGCGCCTGACATGCCTCTGGTGCTATACAATCCACCGCACGCCAAGCACCGCCTGACGCTCCAAGGCATCGCCGGGCTGCGTGCAGCCGTGCCGTCGCTGGTCGGCGCCAAGCTGCCGGGCGGCGACGCCAGCTGGTACGCCGACATGCGCCGCGAACTGCCGGGATTTTCGGTCTTCGTGCCCGGCCATACGCTGGCGACTGGGTATGCACAGGGCGCCCATGGCAGCTATTCCAATGTTGCCTGCCTCAACCCGAAGGGCGCGGTGACGTGGTGGCAGATGATCCGCACCAACGTCGCAGCCGCTGCCGAGGTCGAGACGCGCATCCAGGCTTTTCTCGCCACGCACGTTCTGCCTTTTCGCGCTCGCTACGCTGTCAGCGATGCGGCGCTCGACAAAGCGATGGCGGCGGCCGGCGGCTGGGCGCCGCTTGGCCCGCGACTGCTCTGGCCCTACAGCTCGGTTCCCGACGGGGAGATCGCGACGCTGGCCGAAGCCGCACGCACGGCCTTCCCCGAATGGTGGCAGTGACCGTCGGTTCAGGGCGCTGCGGCCGCACGTCGCTCATTCGGATTGCATTCGACTTCCCTAAGTGGTGGCACTTCTGGAAATCCATCCGCGCTGGCCATCAGTTCCAAATACCGTTGAGCCGACGCGGCCCACTGAAATCGGGCCGTCCTTGCGCGACCGCGTGCGATTAATTTGGCTCTGAGGCCTTTTTCGTGGACCAGGCGCATGAAACAATCGAACCATGCATTCTCATCGCAAGGTGATGCGTACAAAACCGCATCCCCGCCGATTTCGGGCAGACTGGCACGGTCCGACATGACCACCGGACATCCAAGTGTCATGGCTTCGAGGGGCGGCAGTCCGAAACCCTCAACCAGGGAGGGGAACGCGAGGCATAGGGAATCGCGCAGAAGTGCGCCGAGTTCCGCGTCCGACCTTCTTCCCAGCCAAATGACGTTCGTCGACGTCTTGTTGCCAATGCTGCCGAAAACACGGGGCGTTGACGCGCCCACAACAACAACCCGTAGCCCCGCCGCGGCAAGGCGGTCGTGCATGCCAATGATCAAGCCGACATTTTTGTGCGGGATAGAACTGCCGAGTACGACGATCGTACCAGGGCCGGCAACTGCCAGGGTTTGTTCCGAGTGACAAGAAGCCCATCGCAGCGCATGTTCATGCCCGTTACCCACAACCTCGGCCTTTGCCGCCGGGCACACGCCATAGCGCGTCAGTTCACCTGCAGAGTATTGCGATACTGTCGCGACCTTAAGCGCGGTCCTGCCCAAGGCAGGAATTAAGGTGCGGTAAAGAAGCCGAAATGGAAATGAATAACTCTGTGGGCATGCCCGTGTATTGACGTCGTGAATGCACAGCACCTGCCGGCGTACGGCGAGAGGGCCCGTATTGCAGAGGCTGAGCAGGCCGCCGCGAAGATAGGCCGGAAGCACAGCTTGCTCCCATGCATGCCCCCCGAAGCTGCCGACAGTCCTGACACGGATCGCGGCTAAGGACAATTTGTCAAGCGTCCCCGGTGGGACCAGCAACTCGACCGTTAGATCCCGCGCCAAGGGAGCTTGGCCCACGATCAAGGCATCCAGCGCCGAAACGATCTCGCGTGCGTACCGCTGAACTCCGGTGGTCGGCTGCGCGAGAAAACGGCCGTTGATCGTCCAATGTCGTGTCATCACAGGGTTTTGGTCACCAGCGCCATGTCTCAGTTCCGCGACTTTGGACGACCAAGACGGCAGGGTCATCTTGGCCTTTGGGACGTAACCGGTCGTTTGCCCGAGAGGCTTCCCGGCAGCTCTCATCCGAATGGCGTGGCAAATCATGGGCGTTTACGCCAAATGTTTGAGGTTCGGCGTGGCGCGGCAGTGGTAGACTGCGTTGGGCAGTGCGGCAGGTCTCAATCATCGTGCTCGGATGGATGTCAGGCAGAGTTCAGCGAATGGAGTGATGCCGAAAATGTCTGGCGCAAGACAAGCAAGTTCGCGCTGATGCAGCGGCCGACCAATCCATCGCAACCAGGTTCCATTGGACGGGCCGTCGCCGCGACCAGACGTCTTTGGACAACCCTGGCATGCCTGCTGGGCATGACGGCTTCGTGCGCAGCGGATCTGCTATGGGGGGTGAACGGCCATCCCTTCAACGCCTATCCTGGGATATCGATCGAACAGCAACTCGACTATATCCGCGACCTCGGCATGAAGTCGTATCGCGTCAACATTTCCAGCGCCGACAGCGCCACCAAACTTGCCGAACTGGTCAAAGCGGGCAAGGAGCGCGGAGTCCAGATCCTACCGGTAATCACGCCCGAACTAGACCTCGACAATGAATCCGTCGATGACCTCTATGCGCAGGCCTACGATCTCGCGTCGACACTCGTATCCCGCTTCAAGGACGACATCCGCGTTTGGGAGCTTGGCAACGAGATGGAGAACTACGCTATCTTGATGCCCTGCGAGATGCAGGACAGCGGAATACAATACAACTGCTCCTGGGGCCCTGCCGGGGGCACCGAGACGTCCGACTATTTCAGTCCGCGCTGGGCGAAAGTAAGCGCAGTGTTGCGCGGTCTATCGGATGCAACCGTCGCAGTGGATCCGACCATAAGAAAAGCAATGGGAACGGCCGGCTGGGGTCACCGCGCAGCGTTCATCCGCATGCTGCAGGACGGTATCAAATGGGATATATCGGTCTGGCACCTTTACGAGGGTGACCCGGAGGAAGCATTCAAATTCCTGGCGACGTTCGGCCAACCCATCTGGCTGACAGAGTTCAACTACAGTGGCGGCAGCCAACGAGGGGAAAAGCAGCAGGCCGAAGGTCTGGTCCAGATCATGACGCTCCTGCGCAGATATCAATCTCTATATGGATTGGAGGCTGCCCATATCTACGAACTGCTCGACGAGACGTACTGGGCGCCAAGCTACGAGGCCTTTATGGGCCTCGTCCGCCTGAAGAAGCGTGACAACGGGCTATGGGCGCCGAGCGGGCAAAAGCTGGCATATGATGCCGTAAAGAAAGTCATTGCGGACGGCGATGCCGGCTTGAGTTCGCCGACGGTCTCGACGAAGAGCTTGCCGCCTGCGGCCCAGACGTCGGTACCCCCCATTGCCGATGCCGGTGCATTTCACCCCTGTTCG
The DNA here is from genome assembly GCF_055811515.1 of Mesorhizobium sp. WSM4841. Taxonomy (NCBI): domain Bacteria; kingdom Pseudomonadati; phylum Pseudomonadota; class Alphaproteobacteria; order Hyphomicrobiales; family Phyllobacteriaceae; genus Mesorhizobium; species Mesorhizobium sp. WSM4841. The sequence continues at coordinate 204,093 of NZ_JBVVQC010000006.1, read as the reverse complement.
CTTGATGCGTTCGACAAGTCTGCCTTCAACCATGCCAACCAGATTGCATATGCTTACTGCCTAATCTTGCGTCGCATGCCGTCTCCGACCGAGCAGTGGCGCGAGGTCGTCGCGATGAAGAAGGATCCATCTATCTTTCCGACACTGACGAAGATGTTGCTTTCGGTCGAATTCAGGACTGACAATCAGCCAGTTGGGCTTGGAAATGCGCAATTTGTGGCCCTTCTCTATCGGACATTGCTGGGACGGGAGCCAGACGGCCAGGGGCTTTCTGCTTACGTATCGAAACTGGACAGCGGCGAGGTAAGTGGAGAACAGATCGTGGCGGAATTGATCCATTCGTATGAGTTTCGCTCGAGACACACGGTTCTGTTTCAGAACGAGACTCAGCAGGGGGTTCAATGAACGTTTTCGGCCGACAGGTCGTCACTGGCGCTGTTTGGGCTGCTGTCAAGACCTGGGGCCGACAGATCGCAATGTTCGGCATATTTGTGGTGTGGCGCGGCACCTTGGCCCCGAGGCGTTCGGGCTTGCGGCGCTCGCCATGGTGGTGCCCAATATTCCGGCTGCTCCGGTAACGAGGGGTCTACCTGACGCCAATATCCAGCGAGAGGAAATCGATCCCATCCACCTTGGTTCGGCTTTCTGCCTCCTTGCGGCGACAGGCGTTGCGATCACTGCACTTATCTGGATATCCGCCGGTGCCATCGCGGCCGCGTTCGACCAACCGTGTTTGGAGGCGCCCATAAAATGGACCAGCGCCATCGTTGTGATCCAGGCGTTTGGTGTCGTACCGGCGGCAGTCCTCAAAGCGGCAACTGAATTTTCGACTGTTTTGCCGTCGCACGCTTACAGGCTCGGTAGTCGGCGGCGCGTTGGGGCGTAGGCATGGTTATCGCTGGTGTGTTTGCGTGTGGAGCCTCGTGTGGATGCAACTCACGAAGGCCGCAGTCGAAACCGCCATTGCGTTGTGGTTGAGAAGAATGACCCGAAAGCGCTTGCAGCCCAAATCATCGGCCTTCTTGGAGATCCAGGCAGGCGGCAAAACTGGGACGGCAGGGAGCCGCGCTGGTCGCCGATCTCTATTCGGGGGAAAAAAGCCCAGTCGACCCGGGACCTGTACGATAAGGCCCAACCGTTCACGGCTTGGAAAGGGAAACCGCTCTTTCGCTCAGCGCCGGGCCTTGAACGACGTGAACACCGAGCCCGTGTCATCTCCCCACTCCCAGTTGACGGCGAGTCCGACCCGCAAAATTTGAAGGGCGGCATCATCGGGATAGATGTCGGTGAGGCTTCGCTGCATCACCAGTTCGTCGTCGATCAAGATTGCAAACCGATTTCCGTCGAATGCAACGCGCATGCGAAAACGTTTTCCCCAAACGACCTTGTCCGCCACATTGGTCCAAACCGCGTCATAAAGTTCCTCAAAGCCGAGCCGCTTGATGAACACCGAAATCGAAGCACCCTGGTAGACGTCGTCGAGCCAAGTCGTGACACAAACGTAGTTGTCGCTGTCTTGCCAGAAAAGCAGTCCTGCCCGGCCGCGCTGATCTTGTCCTCGGCGCTCCCCAGGAGGCTCGATTGTGACCTCGAGATCGGCGAATCCCGGTAGGTCCCATGGCAGTGAATAGAATGTTCGACCCGGGTTCGGTCTGTCTACGCTCGCGCGCACACGGGCGCTGCCCAGCCCGTCGACGTCGATGACCCCGGTGCCCAGTGTTCTGGCCCATTGCCCGCCGCCCAGCTCCGACGTGCGGCGATCTAGTTCGCCGGCAGTACCGGTAAAGCCGTCGGCGTAGGACAGGCTTGCTCCGAGTTGCTTCCAAGGTGCCCCCAGAGGCGCCATTAATGGGATGGGAACTTCGCAAGGATGAGCCTCGAAACTATGCCAGCGCGGCTCGCTGTCGAAGCTTTTCCATATACCTACTCCGGTAGCGTTCTCGACTGAATCGGCCTCGACAGACGCTTCGAAAAGGCGAAACCCGTCCAGAAAGCAGCTCACCTGACCGTTCCAGTCAAGAATCTGGACCGAATGGGTAGTACACTCGCGCAAAGCGTGTTCCGTACCGGTCACGATCGCAATCTCTTTGCCCGATTGCTTGCGCACCAAGGTCCATCCGAGCGTCGACAGTTTCAGCACCCAAAAATTGTCCTTGTCCCGAAACCGAAAGACGAGACCACACACATCCGAGACGGCGCCAATTTCCAGCAGTCCGTGGATCAATCCTGAAGGGCGACCAGGATCGACGACGGATAGGTTACCGCCAGCGTCCTGCGAAAAATGCCACCGCCCCCCGATCGCAGCGATTTGCCCCGGCCAGCCTTCAACGAGTGCATCGGCAGCGTGGGCGGTGCCAAACAGCGTCGAAAATTCAGGTATCCGCCCGACTTGAACCGCTTGGACGCGTGTGTCGACCCGAAACCCGATCTGGCCAAGTGCCGACTGATGAACACCCGCAAACAGCTTTTCGTCCTTGTTGAAAGGATCGATCGCGATCGGACGCATCATCGGAAAAGCGGCAAGACCGTGAGCTTTTTGGTCGGCTGCCGCATAATAGATAGCGCCCTGCTCTCGCAACGCCACGACGTAATAGACATGAACGTTCTTTAGGCGCCGAAACGCACTAAGGCATTGCTTTCCTACACGAGCCCACAACTCGCCGTTTTCGCCTTCGGCGGCATGCACGACAAAGCCGCAGCCCTCTTCCACGGGATTAATCGGCGCCTCACTGGGGAACCAACCGACAGCCAGGTTCTCGTCGATGTTCGATCCCCGGTAGGTCCTGGAGGTGCTAAGCGTCCACCACCAAAAACGGCGAAGGGTGAGCCTCTTTCGTGGCGCACGCATCAGGGAAACCAGACGGCCGGGCCATGGGTCAATGCCGGGTCCTCGCAGCCAACGGTAGACTCGCCTGGCGAGGTCTTCAGGCAATGGCGATCCCTGCGATGTGTTGTGGCCGTTGGTGATCGAGACCAATAGGACCAGACCAGCCTCTCGCTGAAAGGGACCATAGGAGATCCCTTGCCGGCCCCAGCCTGGCCTGACGAGCGGCTGGAAACGAAGTGCGCCGTGATCGATCGCGATCTGATGTTCGATGTCGCGTCCTCGCCTGACACCTCCCTTAACTGCCAAGGTGCCAATTACCGCACCGCGGGCGCGTTCGTCTTGAAAATTGTCTGCGACAAGAACCTCCGGCCGGGCAACGCCGGACCCAGCCTCTTCAGCAGTTTCTGCCCAGTCATGACGGTGCAACAACTAGACCCTCCTCACGTCGTCATGGACTGCGCGAGAATCGTACGAGGTTCTTCAAGGCATCGATGACGTGTCGCAGCCCCGGGCAGAAGTCGCGCACCGTCTCGCTTTTCCCGTTTGATCACGCTTGCTGTCCTTGCATGAGATTCCCTTCGATAGCGCCGCAAATATAGTTCTTAGGCGCCCACCGGCTGCGCCAGGACGTGTTCGACCCGCCATCCTCCATTGCCATAGGAGGCTGGCAGCGGTTTCAATGCGTAGCCTGCAGCAGTCAGGAGTTCCGCGATCTTTCGGGCCTTGCGGTCGAGCCCCTCGCGTGATGCATCGTCGACCTCATAAATCACCTTCGGACGGTGCCTCCGCAGCGTTTCCGTCATACCGCCCAGGACGTCGATTTCGGCGCCTTCCACGTCGATCTTGACCAGCGAGGGCGGCCTGAGGCCTCGGTGGGCGATGGCATCGTCGATAGTGACTATGCTGACTTCCAGGCGGCCATTCATGTCCGGCGGTGCTCCCGCCGAGGCAAGTGTGGCGCCGCCGATGTGATGGGCGAGCAGAAGCTGGCCACGACCGGTTGTCGCGCCCGCGGCTTCGGCGAACACCCGTATCGTGTCGAACCCACTGAGCCGCGCACTTTCTGCGACAGCGGCGGCGTTGCGGGGGACAGGTTCGAACGCATAGACCTGGCCGCGCGGCCCGACGCGGCGCGCGGCGATGAGACAGAAGAAACCGATATTCGCGCCGATGTCGAAAAAGGCGTCGCCGGGCGCCAGGTTTGCCGCGATCGCCTGTTGGATGGGCGGCTCGTACGTGCCGCGAACAAAGTTCGGGTCGGCGCTCTGCGCCACGAGCTTGAGACCGGCAGCCTCTCCCTTGGCTATGACGCGTGCGTCGCAGAACACGCCGAGGAACTTTGCCGTCAATCTCACGCGCTCTTCCCCAATCTGCGACGCCTCGGGACGCGGGCCAGCCGTGCCGCTCGCCGCGAAGGTGACAGATTGTGCACCCGGGATCGAGCCCGACAACGGTTGGCCGCCTCCTACTTCCTCCGGCTGATCGCTACTCCGATTGTCTCATTCTGGGTATCTGCCGGCCTTTCGGTCCAATGGAACGGTGGGATCGTTGCGCCAGACATGGATATCCTTGGGAGCATCCCATCCAATTGAAACGAACTCGCGATCGCCGTCGCCGTCGAGGTCGACCGCGCGGGCGCCGAGATGGTTCTCCAAACCTTCGCCGACCAGTTGCTCGACGAACCGCCCGTCCAGATTGCCATGATGAGGTCCGGCCGGCCATCGTCATTCATATCGGCCACCGAAAGACTGTTGAGGGAGCCACGCGAGGTGATTTCCTGCTGCTCCCAGTTTGACCTGAAGTCGCCGGGATTGCGCACCAACAGGCCTTTGCGTGGTCGGCCTGCCCCTTTTCCCCACTCCGATCGGCAGATCCGCCCAACCGGCAAACCGCCTCGATCGCTTCGTCCTCACCGGTGATCCGCTGGGCCTCCATATCAAGCCGATTTGAATGGGATGCCGAACCATCGGTAACGAAAATAAACCGGATATCGGCGCCCGAGCTGAACTTCTTGCTGGCGACCCCTCCACATCCCAACGTCTCATCATCGGGATGGGGTGCAATGATGACAGCCGTCGCCTGCCAGTCTGCTACGTCGAATGGATGAGACCGCTTACGCATCGCTGTATCGAGCATAGCGCCAATCGTATGCCTGACGTCATGCATCGATGGTTCCGATCATCCCTTCTTCGGTGTGGTTCAACCCGACCTGCGCATGGTAGCAAAACACTGTAGGCGATTGGGGTGAGAAAACAATGAAGGTAGGAATTCTGGCTGGCGGATTGGGAACACGGCTGGCGGAAGAAACCGAAATCCGGCCGAAACCAATGGTCGAGATCGGAGCAAAGCCGATCCTCTGGCATATTATGATGCATTACTATGCATACGGCCACCGCGAGTTCGCTGTCGCGTTGGGATACAAGGGCGAATACATCAAACGCTGGTTCAGTGACTATGTAGCATTCGATGGCAGCTTGACTGTCAATGCCGCATCGGGAAGCGTCAAGCGCCACTCGAACTCGCTGCCTGATTGGTCCGTCGATCTTGTGGAGACGGGGCTGAATACGCTGACGGGCGGCCGCATAAAACGCCTGATCGACTGGATGGGCGACGAGACATTCATGCTCACCTGGGGCGATGGCGTTTCGGATGTCAACCTTGATAAACTGATCGCCTTCCACAAATCGCATGGCAAGCTTGCAACGATGACGGCGGTGCGTCCGCCGGCACGCTACGGGCACATCGAATTCGATGGCCATCGCGTTGTCGACTTCACAGAAAAACCACAGGCCTCAGAGGGTTGGATCAATGGCGCCTTCTTCGTGCTCGAGCCGGGCATAAAGGACTATATCGATGGCGACGACGTCATGTTCGAACACGCGCCAATGCAACGGCTCGCAACCGACGGCCAACTGATGGCATATCGCCACGAATCCTTCTGGCAATGCATGGACACCATCCGCGAAAAGCATCTCCTTCAGAAATTGTGGGACAGCGGGCAGGCGCCCTGGAAAACATGGGAATTGATCGATGAAAGTTCTGGTTACAGGCCACCTCGGCTACATCGGTTCCGTCCTGACTCCGATGCTGCTTGAACGCGGCCATCACGTCACGGGACTAGACAGCGACATCTTCCGGTCATGCACTTTCGTAGGGACGTTGGCCGAAGTGCCGACGATCGAGAAAGACATCCGTGACATCGAAATCGACGACGTCGCCGGCTTCGACGCGATCATCCATCTCGCAGGACTTTCAAACGATCCGTTGGGGGACTACCGACCCCTCCTTACCGAAGAGATCAACTGCGGCGCTTCGGTCAGGCTTGCGCAGCTCGCCAAGGCCGCCGGTGTCCAGCGGTTCCTATATGCCTCCTCTTGCAGCAATTATGGCGCGGCCGGCGACAGCTTTCTAACTGAAGATGCTCCCTTCAACCCGGTGACGCCTTACGGCGCCTCAAAGGCAAATGTGGAGCGAGCGGTCGCGCCGATGGCGGATCAATCGTTCAGCCCGACATTCCTGCGTGCTTCCACTGCCTACGGCCTGTCGCCTCGCATCCGCTTCGATCTCGTCGTCAACAACCTGACCGCCTGGGCCTACACGACCGGCCTGGTCTATCTCAAGAGCGACGGCTCGCCATGGCGTCCAATCGTCCATGTTGAGGACATTTCGCTGGCCTATATTGCCGTACTCGAAGCCGAGCGAGAGCTGGTCCACAACGAGGCATTCAATGTCGGCTTGACCACGGAAAACTATCAGATTCGGGAGATCGCGGAGTTGGTGCAAACGATCGTTCCCGACAGCCGCGTGAAGTTCGCGCCCGACGCCGGGCCAGACAAGCGGTGCTATCGCGTCGACTGCACCTATATTGGTCGCCGCCTGCACGGTTTTAAGCCGCAATGGACGGCGCGGCGCGGTATCGAACAGCTCTATTACACATTTCGCGCAGCAGGCCTTGCACTTGGGGATTTCGAGGGCGAGCGATTCAAGCGCATCGCCCATGTGCAGAAGCTGATCCAAGATGGCGAACTGGATACCGATCTGCGCCGCATGCCGCAGTTTGCGGTAGCGGTTTGAGCAAACACAGCCGGGAGCCATGGCCATGATGATTGCTGGTGCAGCATCTGTAACCGAGCAGGTTTGCCGCTCCTGCGGCGGGAGTCATATCGACACGTTCCTGAAGCTCGGCACGACGCCACTTGCCGATCGGCTTCCCGTGAGCGTCGACGATGACCAGGAAGAGCCGGCCTTCCCACTCAACGTCGCCTTCTGTTGTGATTGCAGTTTGGTACAGATCACGGAGACGGTTAACCCGAGAATTCTGTTTGCCGATGCTTACCCCTATTACTCCTCGTTCTCGCAAGCGCTGCTGAGGCACTCCCGAGACAATGCGCGTGACTTGATCGAGCGTCGTAACTTGGATGCCAACAGCTTTGTGATCGAGTTGGCGAGTAACGACGGCTATCTCCTGAAGAACTATGTCGAGGCGGGCATACCAGTACTCGGCATCGACCCCGCCGAAGGACCTGCCGCCGCTGCGGAGAAAATAGGCGTGCCGACACGCCTGGCCTTTTTTTCCCGTGAACTGGCGGAGAAGCTTCGCCAACAGAAGATGCGGGCCGACGTCATTCACGCAAACAACGTTCTCGCCCACGTGGCCGACACCAATGGTTTTGTTGCAGGCATTGCGCGGTTGCTCAAGGACGACGGCGTTGCGGTGATCGAGGCGCCATATGTCGAACCAATGATCGACCATTGCGAATTCGACACGATCTACCACGAGCACCTCTGCTATTTTTCAGTGACGGCATTGGACAAGCTGTTTCGACGGCATGGCCTTTATCTCAACGAGGTAAAACACTTGTCGATTCATGGCGGCTCACTTCGCCTGTATGTCGAAATGCGGGAACATGTCGGAGCGAGCGTCACCAACCAGATCGCTCATGAAAGAGCACGAGGGATTGACGCCATTGATTACTATCTCGATTTTTCCGCGACGGTCGACAAATTGAAAGTCGAGCTCTCCACATTGCTACACCGGCTGAAAGCCAGCGGCGCCTCAATTGCTGCCTATGGAGCAGCAGCCAAAGGCGCTACCTTGATCAATACGGTCGGCATCGGACGCGACCTCGTCGACTTCGTCGTAGACCGCAACACCCACAAGCAGGGCAAGCACATGCCCGGTCAGAAAATTCCGATCCGTTCTACGGAAGCTCTGTTGGAGGCGCAACCTGACTATGTTCTGGTGCTTGCCTGGAACTTCCTCGATGAAATCATGGAACAACAGGCTGAATATCGAGCCAGGGGCGGAAAATTCATCGTCCCCGTGCCGACCCCGCGGATCGTGTGACCGTGCAAGTCCAAAGCGCTGCCTGCGAGGCGCATGAACCGGTGACGAATTCGATGCGTCTTCGCGGCGATTGTCCGGTCTGTCGGTGCAAGGATCTGCTGCATTCGGTATCATTGGACGCCATCCCATTTTCGTGCAATTCTCTGCACCCTGACGCAGAGTCGGCCGCTGCTGCGCCGACCGGCCAATTCGTCCTCGCGTTTTGCCGCAATTGTGAACATTTCTTCAACGCGGCGTTCGAAGATGGTCGGATCGGCTATACGCAGAATTACGAGAACTCCCTGCATTTCTCGCCGCGCTTCGTGGCCTTTGTCGAGGATCTCGCGGGTCGCCTGTCCACAGCCTACGCGATTGACGGAAAATTGGTCGTCGATATCGGTTGCGGCAAGGGTGATTTCCTCAAACGGCTTTGCTCAACCAGCGGCGCCAGAGGCATTGGTTTCGACAGGAGCTTCGAAGACAATCGGGGCGACGACGTCGCCGGCGTCGAGTTCATCAATGACTGGTTCAGCGATGCCTATCCGGACGTCAAGCCTGACTTCGTCTCCTGCCGTCACGTCCTGGAGCACATAGCCAGCCCGATCGCCTTCCTGCATGGGCTTCGCTCCCATCCAGGCGTTGAGCCGAGCACCGTATTTTACATCGAAGTGCCTAATGCCCTCTATACATTGCGCGACATGGGGATCTGGGATCTGATCTACGAGCATGTATCCTACTTCACGCCGCACTCACTGCGGGTGGCGATGGAGACAGCAGGATTCGAGGTGCTTAACCAGGGCGCGTCGTTCGGTGACCAGTACCTCTTCATCGAAGCAAAGCCTAGCGAACCCCGGATGATGGCCCCGTATTCAAAATCTGACAAGATCGATGCGCTCGTCCACCGATTCGACCGAACCTATCGCGACAAGGTCGCCTGGTGGCGCAGCTACCTTGCAACACGAGACCCGGAGCAGACCGTTGTCTGGGGTGCGGGATCAAAGGGCATTACATTCGTCAACATCGTTCCTGAAGGGGCGCGGATTGGGGCGCTGGTCGACGTCAACCCGCACAAGCAGGGGCGCTTTGCTCCTGGCACCGGGACACCGGTGGTTGCTCCCGAGAGCCTGCGCGGCAAGCCCCTGCAGTCTATCGTCGTGATGAATCCGCTCTATCGAGACGAAGTTGCCCAGGCCGCCTGCAAGCTCGGTCTCTCAGCGGAGATCATTGTGGCATAATTCGGCGATCTGCGGCTTGCGCTTTGCGTCTGTGATCCCACCGATGTCGATCCGGTCGAGGTTGACTGGAGCGCCCGCCTTGTAGGCAGCGACGAGAGGAAAATGCGGAGCCCAAGCCCACGTTGAAGTCGGGAATCCTTCCGGTATGGTTTTCAATGTTCAGGTCATGCGGGCGATCGCCGCGACTTTGGTGGTCTGGGTTCATACCCAGGAACTGATCGTGACCGACGTCCTTCCGCATTGGCTCAGGAGTTTTGGATACGGAGGTGTGGACCTATTTTTCGTCATAAGTGGATTCATCATGGTCCGCACGACACAAAATAAAAATATACGGCCCATTCAATTCTACAGGAAGCGTATCCTTAGGGTGGCCCCTCTGTACGCGTTTTTCACAATTCTTATAGTGATTTTGAGCGCGACCATGCCTGATGTTTTAAACAGCACTCAAATAGAAGTTTCTCAAATCGCAAAATCTCTAGTTTTTATTCCGTTTGAGAAAACGCCAGATAGCCTTTACCCAATTTACTACCTTGGTTGGACTTTGAACTACGAAATGTTTTTTTACAGCATTTTTGCAGTCGCGTTGTTGTTGCCCAAACGCGCCAGGCTCATGGCGATCACCGCTGTTATCGTCTCTCTTGCCGGTATCGGAAACAGCATTGGAGGTCTTTCCGATTATGGGGTCGCGGCTTTTTTCTATACGCGGCCAATCCTGATGGATTTCGTATTGGGAGTGCTGGCGGCGGGCTACTTCCACGATTCGGCGCGCACCGCCAGAAATCCCATGAGGTGGTGGGTATGCCTCGCCGCCGGGGTCTCTTGGCTCGCTTTTGGAGGGGAAGTCATCGGTTTCGGCGACGTCCCCGTCTCGCCACCGACCGATACCTTCCTGAGGTTCGGCATCGCATCCGGCTTGATTGTGGCGGGAGTAGTCGGGCTGGAGCAATCGGGGACAAGGATCGGCTCTCCACTGATGCAACGTGCGGGTGACGCAAGTTATTCGATATATCTGTCACACTATTTCTTTATCGCGGCGGTCATCACCCTTGCCAATCGGTTGGAGTTGAACGACGCTGCTCGCGCCCTGCTCGCGCCCGCCACCATGGCGGCGGCGGTAGCCGTGGGTTTCGCAACCTATCATCTGCTGGAGCGTCCATTCGCTGGTGACCTCGGCATCTACCAACGCCTCGCCAGGCTGTTTGTGGCACCGCCTCCCATGCAGCCGCGCGCCATTACCGAGGAAACTGTGATGGGGACTACCCGGAAAGTCCAAAGGCCAGATGCCTTAGAGTCAGACTCACAATCTAAGACGACGTGAAACCAGTACCTTGCGATTTTCCGGATGAGCGGGTGGACGGACGCTCGGTAGATCCAGGCGGTGGCATTCGGCGACCCACCTTTTGCGGTTGGCGGCCTGACTTTACCACTCCATCGACGTCGATCCGTTGCAGGTTGACCGGCCTCAGCCAGCAGTGTCGCGTATAGTCGGTTGAGCGGCGCATAAACTGCGCCCATTTAAGTGGCGTCTTGGACAGCGCCCGCCAAAGGGACAGCGAGTTAAGGCCGATCAGAAAGCGAGACCGGATGAGCTGCCCGCGCTGGTCGACCGCTGCATAGGTTACGAACCCGCGAAACGCAGCGCCGAACCTCTTCAGCACGGCATCAACCTGTACGTCGTAACGCTCGTTGGCGGCGAAACCTTGAAGCGACTTTGTTGTCCCGACTGGCCGCGTGTGTCTTACAACGACATCGTCAACTATGGCGTAACGCAACCAAGGCATGTCAGTCAGGCGGGTCCAAAGAAGGTCTATTCCCGTCTCGTAGCCAAGCCCGAATAATTTCAACGCCGTTTGCAGGCACCTGGCGCTGAACACCGGACACATCATCTCGACCGTGTTGGTATATCGCAACAAGTATCGCTTGCCGCTGACAAGTGTCGCTGCGTAGGAGAAATAGCTATCCCAAGACAGCGCTGGCTGAAACAGATCAAGTTTATATTGGCGGCCGATTGCGAACAGGCGATTCAAGTCCAGCTTCGTCACCTCGATGTCATCGTCGATCAATGCAATGAGATCATACCGCGTCACAATTTCAGGGTAGCATTGAAACAAGGCATGATACCCGGCGATCTTGCGCCCCGGCAGAAATACGCTGAAATCGTTCTGTCCATGGGAGACGCCAGGCTCGTAGGCGGCCACGAGAAGATCGAAGTCGGCTTCGCCCGTCCCCTCAGTCCAGCCGGCATGCAAAGAGCTACGCCCTGCCCGGACGATCACCAGATTTCTCTTGCCCGAGCCCTCCGGCAATTTCCGAAAGGCTGACACTGCTGCGGCCGCGGGCGTGACTTGGCGAAGGTTCATGCAAAGCCTCCCGGCGGGCGCCGCACCAGATCACTCGTTTCTAGCCAGGAGATCGGTTTGAGACGGCATGAATGCGTTTCAGCGCTCCCAGCCCAGCGCCGCGGAGCTTGGTACGAAGCTTCGGAGAAACAACGCCCACAAGTTCCAGGCAAAATCTCGCGATGAGCAGCGGATCCAAGATCCATGCAACCAGATGAAACAGTGTCATACGCATCGGTGCTGTGCGCCTGTGCCGATAGGCAATCGCGACGAGGTGTTTTAGCCGCCTCGACAATTCAAACGCATTTGCATTAGAGCCGCCAGGATTTTGCCAAGCCAATCGTTCGGAGCTCGGCAACCGCACCGAGCGCGTCGGATGGTCGCGGCTGTATAGTATCGCGTTGGGCGCGTGAACAAACGTCCCGAGAAGAGCCATCTCGGCCAGAAGCGCACAGTCGGAGCCGTAGTAGGGCTCGTGCAATGTCGTTTTGACTAAGGAATCCCGACGCCAAAGGCCGAACATCGCCGCATCCCATCCGTGCGCAGCAACCATCAACCGGAAGCGGGACGCGGGCGACGATCCTTGCATGTCCGGCAGCACCCTTTCGACATAGGAAGTCAGCTGCCCGGTCTCGTCGATTCCCAGCAGTCGCGGGTAGGCAATGACGTGGCGGGCATTCGCGTCAAGCGCACGCACGCAGTCCATCAGGAAACCGCTGCTCATGAGGTCATCGTGCGCGCACCATTTGAAATATTCGCCCGAGCTCAATTCGAAAGCTCGATTGAAATTGGCCGCGGCCCCTAAATTGCGTGCGTTTCGGACATAGCGGACGCGCTTGTCCCGCCGCGCGTATTCCAGACATATATCGGCTGTTCTATCTGTCGAAGCATTGTCGGTGATGACAAGTTCGAAATCATCGAAGTCCTGCTCAAGGATCGACTGGATCGCCTCGGCAACGAAATTCTCGCCGTTGTAAACCGGCATACCAAGGGACACTTGCGGCGACTTGGAACGTTCCATTTTCCGGATTCTTCTTTGACGAGAGCGCAATCAGACCGCGACGACTTCCGGTCGCAGGTCGAGCGCAATCAAGGATTGCGCCACTTCATTCAGGTATATCGGGTTCATGACGATGACGAGATCAGGCGGAGTGTCCAACAGGTCGCTCGGCGCGATGACCGGGTGACCGGTTCCGGGCGTAAACTTGCCTTGCTTGTAGGGGTTGATATCGACTGCTGCCCAGACTTCGTCTCCAAGCTGCAAGGTCGTCAGGAACGACACTGCCTTGGAGCCGCCGCCCCACAGGACGACCCGCCGGCCGGCGGCGTGCGCGGCGCGAATGCGCTCCTGCCAGGAATTCTGAACGGCTCGCACGCGAGCGGGAAAGGTTTCCGCCAAACGGTGCATCACTTCCAGATCGTGCTCGAGCGGTAATCTCGGTGTCGTCCGGCCTGCCGACGGCCGGGCATACTGAACTATGTACTGGTTGTCATAGACGAGCTCCAGATCGGTAACGTCGAAACCTTCCTGGCGAAACAGGCGTGCGTGCGCGCCAGGACTGAAATAGGAGCAATGCTCGTAGTAAATGTCCCAGAACGCGCTCTCGACGAGCACACGTTTTGCATCGGGCGTTTCGAATACGGCCCAATCCTGGGTCCTTTTGCCGATCATCTTGCGGATCAGCCGCACGAAACTCGAAACCGAGCTTACGTGTTCGAGCGTGTGGCGACAGAGGACCGTATCCGCCTGGAGATGCTGGTAGTCTGGTCCGAAAAAATCGACGATGATCTTGACGTCGCCGTACTCGTCATTACGGCCTTTGTCGGCTCGATAAGCTGGATCGATGCCGAGCCCGGTGGCGCCACCCGATATGCAAAGTTCGCGGAGAAATTCACCCTTGCCGCAGCCGATCTCCAACACGTGCTTGCCGGCTATCGCACATTTTTGTGCAATCTCGCGTGCAAGTCCCTTCGCGAAATTGTTGAAGGTGCCGGAAAAATGCTGGGATTCCTCAAAATTGGTCGAATAGCCCATGACCGTTTCGTCAAAGGCCTTGTTGAATATGAACCCGCATGCTTCGCAGAATGCGAGGTCAAGGTCGCGGCGGGGAAAGGCGTGGGCTGCTTGGGCCGAATTAAGCAGGACGCAGCTATGCACCGGGATGGATTCGACCCGGTAGATTGACCGGCTGACGGGCGCCGAGCAGCACGGACACGCGGCCGGTCGAAGCGCTTTGCTGTTGCTTGCCATGTGAAGGTCAAATGAATTCATTGTAGAATTGGCTCGATAAGTGAACCGGTTATATCGCGCGTCGAGCTCTCGGCTCCGAAGAGTTCATTGTACTCGGTTGCGCGAGCGAGTTGGACAGACTGGGCCAGGCCGAGGGCGTCGAGAATCGCCAGGTCGAATCTTTCCTCGGAGAACCGGGTCGCGTTCATGCGACAGGCGTGCGGCGTAATGGACAGCGCATTTTTCTCGAATAGATCGATGGCCCCAGCTACGGAATCGACGGCCTGACGGTCGAAGAGCACACCTGTCGGATGGGCGCTCTCGCCAAGCGGCCGGACAATGTCACGCGCACCTCCGCGGCCGAAGGCGATCAATGGCGTGCCGCACGCCTGGGCCTCGGCAAGCGTTATCCCGAAATCCTCGCATCCAGCGAACACCATCGCACGAGCATTGGCGATTCTTTCGATGTATTCATGCCGCGGCAGATAACCGGTGAAGACTATGTTGGAGCCGGCAAGCGATCGCAGATGCTTGGATTGTACTTCGTCGCCTACAACAACCAGGCGACGCGACGGCGTTTTGCTGAACGCCTCGATTATCAGATCCGTACGCTTATACGGGGCGTGGAACGCGGCCGTGACGTAGTAGTCATCCTTGTTGACGACGAGTTTAAGATCCTCGATGGCGACGGGCGGATGGACTACCCGCGCGTCGCGGCCGTAAATCCGTTCGATTCGAGAGCGGACATAATTCGAGTTTGCCAGCATCAGGTCAGGACCATGTGCCGTTCGGGTGTCCCAGGTCCGCAGCCTGTGAAGCATGTAACGAAAGGCAAGACCTTTCGGTCCAAATCCCAAGCCGGCTTGCTGCAAATAGGAGAATTGTTCGTCCCACGCATACCGCACCGGACTGTGCACATAGCACAGGTGTAGTTGGTCTGGGCGAGTCAGAACGCCTCGAGAGAATGCGGCCGAAGAGGAAATTACCGCGTCATAACCTGTGACATCAAATTGTTCGATCATAAACGGACAGAGAAAGAAAAGTGACCTGTAGTACTTTTCCACGAACGGAAGTCGATTCATGCCGGAAACGTGGAAAATTACGCCTGGAAAATACTCTTCCTTGATTTCCTTCGGGAGAAAATCAAAGAGGGTGAAGACCTCGGCTCTCGGAAAAGTCTTGCAGATCCGAGCAAGGACCTGCTCCCCTCCCCGAAAGTTGGGGCACCAATCATGCACGACGGCGATGCGGGCGTTGCGGTCTATCGCGGCAAATGGCGTCTTGCTGATGGATCGCAAATGTTTGGCATCACGGCCCACCATGGTGGTTGCTTTCGGCTGTCGCACATGGCGCATGCTTTGCCCCTCACGGAATGTTGGCACCTTTTTCCGGAATTCTTGTTGCCCGGATGCTCAGCGACTGTGTGTCGTCTGTCCCGTCCAAACAAGTTGCCTATCGGGTTAAGCGCCGCACCCTCCCGAGGCCGGATGTACTCCAACGAGGTACGTCTCCTACTTCGATGGGCCTAAGCACGCCTCAACGCTAACCTTATGCGCAGGCTGTATCGGCGCGACCGGCGGATTAGGATCATAGCGCGCTCACTTCGCAAGCAGTGGTCGCGCGCCGTATCTGCATCCATTGCCCGCGAGGAGAGTTGATCGTCGATGAAAGTGGCTGTTATAGTCGCAACGTTTGGTCGCAGGGAACATGTGGCTCGGCTTCTCGCACAGCTTGAGCGACAGACCCTGCTCCCTGACGCGGTGATAGTCTCGGCTCCTGACGCCGATCATACTCCCAACAACATAGTTTGCCGGTTTCCTGTATCGCGTGTATTCGGAAAAACCGGCTTGCCGGCGCAGCGTAACGTCGCACTCGATATCGCAGGCGACTGTTTCGACATAATCACCTTTTTCGACGACGACTTCATTCCTGCAGACGACTATCTCGAAGGCGTATCGCGGGCGTTCAAGCAGCAGCCCGACTGGGCCGTGGTGACTGGAAACGTGCTGAAGGACGGTGCGACGACTGCGGGGCTCACGTGGGACGAGGGTATCCAGGCGCTTCGCGAAGCTGGCACAGCGACTGAAGCGCGCGCCATGGATCGACTCAGCGCCTATGGATGCAACATGTCGATCAGGGCGGCATTCATCGGCGGCCTGCGCTTCGATGAGCGGCTCGTGCTCTATGGGTGGCAGGAAGACGTTGATTTCACCAGCCAATTGAGAGCCAGAGGGCGGGTCGTCTTTTTGCAGTCGATCCGCGGGGTTCATCTCGGCATCAAGAGCGGTCGCGTAAACGGCGTTCGTTTCGGCTATTCTCAGGTGGCGAACCCAATCTACCTCGTTCGCAAAGGGACCGTTCCATCGACTGTCGCACTTAGATTGATGAGCAAAAATCTGCTTGCCAATCTCGCGCGCAGCCTCTGGCCGGAATCCTATATCGACCGGAGAGGACGTCTGCGCGGCAATCTCCTGGCTCTTTCACACGTCGCAAGAGGCCGGGTGCAGCCAGAATATATTCTGGAGATCTAACGCAGAGGTAAAAGATGCTCGATGACCCGTCCTTTTCGATCGACAGAGGCACTTGCTCAAATCACCGAGCCCGGTGCTCCGGCAGGCTGTCCAATCGGCGCCAGGCTTGGCGCCTGCTCCACGTCGTGATGTCGGCGGTGATGTCCTTGGCCTGCATGTTGGGTGTTTCGGCCGCAAACGCCAAAGAATATGTGCTCGGCCCGCAGGATAAGCTCCGCATCAAGGTCTACGAATGGCGTGCGTCGCGCGACACGATATTTGGCTGGGAGGCTCTCAACGACGAATACACGGTCGGTCCCAACGGCTCCGTTTCGCTACCGCTGGTCGGTGAAATCAAGGCTGCCGGCCTCACCACCGGCGAGATTGCGGACTCCATCGGCGACAGGCTGATGAAAAGTGTCGGCCTTGCGCGAAAACCGAATACGGCGGTGGAAATCGTCCAGTTCCGACCGTTCTATGTTGTCGGCAAGGTGACGCAGTCGGGAGAATTCGCATACCGGCCCGGACTGACCGTCTTGCAGGCATTGAGCATCGCGGGCGGGTTGCGGACTCGAGAGGACAGGGATGCCAGGTTCGAGCGCGAAGTGATCCAGGGCCAAGGGGATGTGAGCCTGCTTAGACTGAGCGAGGCCAGTCTCCTCGCTCGCAAGGCACGACTCGAGGCGGAACTCTCGCATGCCAGCGACATTAAGTTTCCGGCCCAGTTGACGTCGCGTATTCAGGACGACGTCTTTGCTATGCTCTTGAAGCAGGAGCGTTTGATCTTCCAAGCGCGCAGCGAAGGATTGGACACTCAGATCAAGGCGCTTCAAGGTCTGCGTGAGTTCCTCCAGAAAGAACTCGCCTCGCTGGGAGCGCAACTCGTTTTCCTCGACAAGCAGATCGGCTCCATCCAGAAAGAGTTGACAGCGGTTTCGGCGCTTGTGGTCAAAGGTCTTGCGGCGGCGCCGCGGGAATTTTCTCTAGAACGAGCCCTTGCCCAGGCGCAGAGCGAGAGGTTGTCGGCGGAAACCAGTCTGCTGCGCGGGCGTCAGGAAATCAGTAAGACAGACATATCAATTCTCGAACTCGAGGACGGACGGAAAAAAGAGATAACGATCGACCTGCGTCAAACTCAAGCTGAACTCGATGCTCTCGACAGCAAGACAGAAACAGCAAGGCGGCTATTGTACGACTCCGCGATATCTGCCCCGAATCTTCTTGCCCGGCGAGCCGACGCGGATCTGGCTGCGCCGATCTACACGATTTTCCGACCGTCGGCGGATGGTACGACAGTGCAAATCCAAGCTAACGAGACGAGTGTCGTGGAGCCCGGAGACACGATCAAGATTGAAATACCACTGGCTCCAGATGAAACAGGCGCGCTGGACTTGACATCGACCGAGCGGCATGAGGCGCCAGGAATAGAACTCAAAGCAGAAACCGTCGGCGATACTGTAGGCATTCCGTAGCCTCCCGGCGGGTCTTTGCAAGAAGGATTAGGTAGAAACGCGCGACTGCTTGATGTAGATCAGGTAACTTCCTTTGACAAATACACGCACTATATGGCTCTATCGCCATCGCGTTCTTTGATAGGAAAAGAGACTTCGCTATGCAAGCAACTGAACTACCGAACGTCTTCTTGACCAACACGTTCGATGAATGGATTCAACAGAAGCCATCCAAGTCTCAGGCGGTTCGCTTTGCCAACAAGGTTCTCCGAAAACTTGGAATAAATCTCGTCCTCGCACCACCTGTTCGCACGGGCTGGATGACCAGTGTTGAACAGAGAATGGACATGTATCACTTGGCAGGCGCAGCGCTTTTCTACAACGTACCGGGAGACTTCTGTGAATTGGGATGCCACGAAGGCAAGTCAGCCGTGGTATTCCAACGCATACTTCAGCACTACGATCCAAGCAGGAACCTTCACTTGTATGACAGCTTCGAAGGTCTCCCGAACGCCAGTGCCGAAGACGGCCACGCCAACGCTCACAAGGGCGACATGGCCACTACGAAGGATGCGCTCATGGCAAACTTCAAGCGTTTGAATCTTCGTCAGCCTATTCTTCACCAGGGATGGTTCGAAGATACGCTTCCCACACAGTTGCCGGACAAAATTGCATTTGCGCATCTGGATGGTGACCTATACGACTCGGTCAAGGTCAGCTTGGAGTATGTGTATCCTCGCCTATCAAAGGGTGCTGCATGTCTGATAGACGACTACAGTGATCCTGGATTGTTCGACTCGGTCGATCTCTATCCGGGGGTAAAGAAGGCCTGCGACGAGTTCCTTAGCGATAAACCCGAAAAGGTTGCGCTTTTGTATGGTGGATTCGATAGCACTATGGGTTTCGGAGCTCATGGATACTTCCGAAAGCTCTGAGCCTATATCGCTTTAGGCGCGGCCGGGAACAGTGCCGACCTGCGATTGAATCACCTGTTCGCTGGAATCGCGCCAATGCCGGAGCGTCCTTACAGGAGCCTCAGCAACACTGTCGTCTTCAACAGGCAAGAACCGGCTGACAAGAACGACAGCGAGAGGAATCAAGAACACAATACCCGGGTCGGCGCCGCCGCTTGCCAGGGATCCAGCCACGAGCGCCGATAAGGCGCAAGCGCGGACACTCGACGCGATCGCGTCGATCTCGGGATCGATGCGATAGCGGCCACCCCGCACCCCCCGCACCAGCATTGCCAACAGAACTGTCATCATCGCGGTGCCGAACAGCCCCAACTGGGAAAGCACCGCGATCGGCCAACTCGAGGCCCGCGAGCTTCCCAACCCGACCCCCAGTCCACCTGTATCGAAGAAAGACTGCAGGCTTTTGTAGTTCCAGTAGCTGCGCTCCTGGCCGGAGGCTGATGTGACTTTGTTGATTACCGTGTTGTCGACAAGCTGCAAGACCGGATCGAAGAAATGCGGATAGAACAGACTGGCGGCCATCGCGGAGAGGAGCAAGGGCGGTAGCAACGCGATAAGCAGTGCCTCCCCCGACCTCAGCCGACCTGAAGCGAGCGACTTCACGATGGAAAAGACAACGGGCACGCTTACGATTGCAAGACCAACGTAGGCGGTCGACGATGTCGACAGCAGCAGAAGAACAAACAGGGCCGCTCCTAACGCCAATGCGAATTTGGATCCGGTCTTGCGCCAATAGGTGTAGGTGAACGCCAGCCCTGCCAGCGATGCCCCACCGAACGACGATGCCTCTGAAAACGCCCCCGCGATCCGCCAAAACCCAGCTTCCGTAACTTGCGTCAGCATGGCGTAGTTGGCCGTACGAATCGGGGCGAGGATGTCGCCGGCGCCGGTCACCTTGCCCAACAAATCCAGAATGCCCATCAGCACGTGCAAGCTGAACCAAAGGAAAAAGCCTCGCCTGATGTCGGCCAACGTGCCGCTGCGCTGAAGCAGCAGACAGGCCGCCAGGAACGTCAGCCCTCCCAGAACAAAGTATCCCGCCTGAGAGATATTGGCCGATACCGGCGCCAAGGCCGCTTCGTAGACGCCCTTGCCGGTGCGGGAAGCGACGAAGGCGCTTGTCTGCCCTGCAAAGAGCCTCGGAAATAACAGCGCTCCGATGCAGACATAGATCATCAGCGCGCAGACGATCCATGCGGCACCTATACGAACGAAGACCGCGCCTATTTCTCTCCAGATTCCCCGTCGAGCCAGCGCGGCTACTATCACGAGCATATCAAAGACGGTAAAGATAAGCGGCGATGAACCGCCAAGCGAGGTTATTGTCCCGATTGCCGTCGCACCAAAAGCCAGCGAGGCAATCAGTGCAGTGATCAGCGACCAGCGCATATAAACGACGAGGGCCAGGAGTCCCGTGCAAATCAGTGCCCCAACGAGGGAAACCTGCATTTCACACTCCGACCATCAATGATCCAGACCCTGACGGCGCCGCCGGAACCGCTGAGCTAAATGGTTGGCTTCACAAAAACGAGCGACTCTGATTTCCTTGGGACAGGGTTGGTCTTGCGCGGCGTAAATTGCCCCTGGAAGGAGGTCGCCGTGTTGCTTGCCATTGTCGGCGTTGCGGGCGTTGCCCTGACAATAGGGCTTACGCTGCGCGCGCCGGCGCTGATAGTGGCGACCTTGGTGGTGATCGTCGGCAGCATCGCTGTAGGCAGTTTTCTTCACCTGACTGTTCAAAGCACCATCCGCTCGACGTTTTATCTTGTTGTCGTCACCCAAATTGCCTATCTGGTCGGCCTTGCAATTGCCGTGCTGCGGCACCGCCCAAGACGACAATAGAGTGGGCGGCAATCCCTTGCGGGCGCCAATCGCTTGAGGCCGTTTCTGCCGCACCCCCTGACATAGCCAAGTTCAGGAGGTCTGATCAAACTTCATCATTGCCGGTATCGTCCGCATCAGGATCGAAAGATCGAGGCGTAGAGACCATGTCCGAACGTACCGCGTATCCAGCAATACGCGATGCGAATACTCGATCATGTTTCTCCCGTTTATCTGCCAGAGGCCGGTCAGTCCTGGCCGCGTCTTCAAATATTCATGCGATGCGGCGCCATAGCGTTGCAATTCGTCGGCAACGACAGGACGCGGACCGACGCAACTCATGTCGCCCCGCAAGATGTTGAACAACTGCGGCAGCTCATCCAGGCTCGATTTGCGAAGCATGTTTCCGAAAAACAGGATACGCGGATCGCACTTCAGTTTCTGGTTGGCTGCCCATTCCTGGGCGGCTTGTGGATTGCAGCTCAGATGCCGTTCGAGCACCTCCTCGGCATTCTGTACCATGGTGCGGAACTTGTAGCAGTCGAAGACCTTTCCGTTGAATCCAATACGGCGGTGAACGAACAGCACCGGACCGCCTGTGGTGGCCTTGATCAGAAGCGGGATCAGAACCAGGATCGGACTGGCCAGGATGAGCGCTGTCGAGGCTACCATCAGATCCAGCAGCCTCTTGGCCCAACCGCCGAGAGGCTGTCGCCGGTCGCCCCGCGCGTCGTCTTCAATGCTTGCCGTTTGCATATCCGGCTCAAGCGAGACGGTGCCATGGTCTTGGCTTGCGTTGAGTTGAGGCGACGATGGGTCTGGCGTGTTCGATGTGGCGGGCGCGTCGCTTTCACGCCGAAGAAGCAATGTCGCCGCAGGCCTGGCTCCGACCAGAATGGCCCAGTCTTCAATAGCCAAGTCATCGCAGTGCCGCAGGTTGCTTTCGATCACGTTGGACATTTTCGCTTGCGCTCGATTTCAGCTGTTTTCGTTTGCATTTTGTCAACGACGGATGATCTCCGGCAAGCAGGGAAAAGGTGGTAGATTGGGGATGATTGGCAGCGGGGGCTACCCCTAAGATGCTAGGCTGGGGTACGGACGAATGGCTGCTCCGTCCAATGTGGCACGATATCGGAATCGATCGCCCTGCCAGGGGCGCAGATTCATTTTGACAGGCAGGTGTTCGAATTGACAGGCGGTGTCGAGACTTGCCGCTGGGCTCGCGCTCGACTGACACCGCCGCGAGAAAGACAGTATGTCAGCGCGGTGCTTGGCCTGCGCGCTTCCGGTAACGATGAGCCGAAACAGAACGAACACGTGTCATCAACACGCCAAGGACGGACGAATTGGTGTTTTTGAGTGTCTGCGTCAGGTCTTCCAGTTGATCAAGCGGCGTCACGCCCCACTGCGCCACCACAATCACGCCATCAAGAAGCGGGCAGACAGCAAGCCCTTCGGCACCTGAACTAAACGGTGGGAGCTCAACAATGACGACACTGTAGGCGCCAACGTCGCTCAGTAATTTCTCCATATTATCGGGAACAAGCAAATTCGTCGAACTCGACACATCGTTCTTCAGGTAATAAAACGATGTCTTTTCAATGAACTGGATTTGCGTGCCGATATCTTTGCGGCTCCCGGAATCCCCATCGATCACGTTGAGATCGGAGGACAAGAGAAGTTCGTTGGCCAGTGCCGACCTATGGTCGGCGTTGATCACGAGGGTCGCGGTGCCCGACACCCCACACAGAGCCGCCAGATTGCTTACAACGGTGCTCTTTCCATCACCGGGGGACACGGATGTGATTCCGATGCGACGTCTTGAAGGGGTGGCCCCGGCCAAGCCCATGATCGCCTTGACGCTCCCGAGGCTGCCGCTGAATGAAGAGTCCGGATTCTTGAGCACCTCGTCAAGCCGGCCAAAACCACCCCGCCTGAAACTGACCACCGGCAATTCTCCGATACAGGCCAGGCCCAGTTCGCGGCGGATCTGATGCGGAGTCCTCACGTTCCGATCGAGGCCGCGCCGCGCCACGGCAAATCCGATGCCAGCCACCATTCCGGCAAGTGCGCCAAAGGCGAGGATCAGCGTCTTGCGCGGCTGACTTGCTTTCTTTGGGCTCGTTGCGGATGTAATGACACGAGCATTGGCGATCAGATAAGGCTGCTGGTCGACCGAGTTCGTATACGCCCCGAGCAGGCTTTCATACATCTTGCGATAGGTGTCGGCTGTAACTTCCAACTGCTCTAGCGTTGTCTGGTGTGCTGGCTGTTCTTCGCTGGGCGCGAGACCCTGTCCCTCGATGGGCGTCTCGTCCTGACCTATGCTGTAGTCGTGTTTTGCGCGAAACTCCTGGGCGACCCTGGTCGCCCTGTTCATCTGATCGCCGACCTCCCGCATCCGCCTTTCCAACCATGCGATGCCTTCGCCGGCCGCTTTTGTTGTCGTTTGCACTTGCTCACGCACGAACGCCTCCGCTGTGGCGTTTGCGATGCGTGCCGCCAATGCCGGGTCCAGAGACTGGAACGAAATGTCTATTGCATACGAGACACCGACGCGCTGGACATCCAGGCCATCGCTGAATATTTCGACCGCGCTACGCCGACGCTCGGATTCCAGCTGCGGACTATTGGTTTGGATTCGATCCGGCCCGGGCAGCACTCGTTGGAAGAAATTGGTCAATGCAGCATAGCTGGTATTGAGCCCGCCGGCCTCAACGACACTCATCCAAGCCCTGCGAAACCTCTCGCCGATGTTCGGACCGTGCATATCCCTGAACGTTGGATTGTCCATGAGTCCAAGGTCATCGATCACCATCATCGCGATCTTCTGGGAGCGCAGAACTGCGAGCTGACTCTCGACCTGAGCGGTATCGAGCGACAGATTCACTTCGGCGGGTTGCTGCTGAAGGTTTCTGGGTATCTTTGGTTCGATCAGGATCTGGGTTCGCGCGACATAAATAGGATCCGATGTAGCAAAGTAAAACGTGGCGCAAACGATTCCGGCGACGATGAACGCCAGTATCGAGAAAAGGTACTGCCGAACAAATGAAACAACGTCAGCGAGGCTGATAAAGTCCTGCGCGGCATCCGCCCCGAGCCATGGCTTGTGAGCAATTGCCGCCAACGGCCGGTCTAGCATGGCTTCAATCCATATCTTGCAGCGAAAAGAGCGGCGAACTGCAACGGTCGAGCAGGATCGCCACCGATGGACTCCATTGCGAGCATGCAGCGTGCCGCTGTCATGACGACAAAACCGTTTAGCTCGGTCGGCTCAACACGTGGACGCCAGGAAACATCTCATTGAGCTTGTAGACGACCTCCGTCCTGTTCGTCGCCTTCAGCTTCTTCATGATATTGCGGATATGGACCTTGACCGTGCTCTCTCGGAGGTTGAGCTCGTGAGCGATTATCTTGTTCGCCTTCCCGCGCCTGAGAGCCTGGACGACCTCTTCTTGCCGCTCCGTGAACACACTCGCCATGGGCCTTGTCACATCGACGCCCGTGTCGATTGCCTTGTGCTGGGCAAGCACACTGCTTGCAGGGACAAATGTGCCACCGGCAAGGACAAGATTTACGGCTTCAACACAGATTTCGAAACGGATCGACGACGGGATATAGGCTTTTGCGCCATAATTCAACGCCTTCAGAATCTGCTCTAGATCGTCGGTATCGGCCAAAATCAGCACTGGAACCGGGTGGGCCTCATTCACAAGATCGGCGATTTCGCTGCCGGTCTTTGCGTCTGTCACCTTTCGGCTGCCCACGTTCAGCAGAATAGCCGACGTCGACAGTGTATTCTCTTGATGCCGCCACTCTTCGATCGAACTGAACGACAGGATTTCCTTCCCGATGCCATAGGCGGTCAGGCATTGCGCAAGACATTGTCGGTCAAGCACTCGCTCATCCAGCAGAGCCAGGCAGGATTCGGCTAAGCCGTGTCTATGAAGATGTATTCCATTCCCGGTCGTCCGCGATACGAATTCCAGTGCACCGGGTGATTTGCTATCCATTTGAATTGTCGGAACCATGAACTTACTCCCCAAACTTTTACCCACGTTTCAAGACCAGTACGAGATGGACTTCAGGCAAATACTATTTCCCACGAGCGATGTTCTGTTCGCGTCGCCTTCACTATAACTGTGGGATTTCCCAAGCCCCGCCATGGACCAGCACTATCCCGTCCATAATGTTTATCGCCGAAAAGATGCGCCTTCACTAATTTAGGTTAACAAAACTTAAAAAATTTCTACTCCTTCACTTTTCCTAATTCATTTGGTCTAGGAAGGAGGGTATCAGAGAACACACCGACCGGAATCTGGATCTCGCGTTGTTTGCCAGGCGCGGGTAGTCGCCGAAAATAAAGGACAGCCGGCTTCGCCGATGGCGGTGTTGCTTTGACGCGCGTCGCGCCGCCTTGGCGTCGAGCGCCAATGTAAGTGTCAACCATCGATATATCTGTCATCGAACTCGGCAAATTTCGTTACGCCCAGTCGATCCAGCACGCGGACATGACCTTGGCGGAACTCCAGAAACCCGCGTTCCCGCAATTCCCGCAGCTTTCGATTGACATGGACGGGCGTCAGCCCGAGCGCGTCCGCGAGGTCGTACTGGGTGAGAGGGCAAGCATAGGCAGTGCGACTGCCAGCGCCGACGCGCTCCAATCGCGCTCTCAGTTCGAGCAGCAGGTGCGCTGTACGCGCCAAGGCGCTGCGTCGACCTACATTGGTTAGGTGTTGGGCAACAATCGCTCTCTGGCGCGCGAGAGTTTCGAGAAAAAGGGAGGCTATGTAGGGCGACTTCGCTGCGCCAAGAGCAAGTGTCTTGGTCGAGGCTTCTAACACCGCAAGGTCGGTTTGAGCCACAAATGTCTCAAGAGCAGTGCCCGAGTACGTCTGTGGCCGGACAATGTCGCCCTTCAGCGCAAAATCCAAAATCTGTCGCTGGCCACCGGCAAGATCATGGGAAATGCATCCCCAGCCAGACTCGATTATGAAGACGCGATCGCCGTCCTCGCCCTGATTGACGATAGCGGTTTCCGCCGCATATCGCTTTGGCACGAAGCCTAGCGCCTTGATATACGCCTTATCGTCGCTTTTGATTGCGACTGACGTCGGCCGGTGTTCATTCTCACTCAATGAAAGGCTTGTAGCATACGTCATTCGAACCCCGCCAATCCGCCCCTAGATAACCTCCCTACGCAAAAACGTACTCCAGCTTTGACATGTTGAGTACCCTGCGCGGGCTACAACCAATGGGTGATATTGCACTGCACTCTCACAAAAAGGCAAGGATCACGCCTGATCGAGCGCAGTAGGACCCGAAATTCATCATAAAGTTTGACCGACTCTCTGCACCATCCATTCGAATGGCAAGGCCTCCGGCGGTCGGAAGCGCTTGGTAACACCAGCCACTCACCGTGCAACTTTCGAACACGCACGCTTACGGATCGCTTACGACCTTCGGTGTGACTGGCTCGCCGTACCGACTGCAAGCCAAGCATCGCTGCTGACTTGAGGTCGCGCTGACGTTGTCCGGCGCGAACCGCCCGGTCGTTCAATCGGGCGGAACGTGCCACTTCCTTTATGCAACCTTTATGCAACCCTCTGATTTCACTCGCAGGTAACCCCTCGGAATGCTCCAACTCGAGCAGCCCCGATTCACTCAAGTGCAACGCTGCAAGCCGCTGTAGGTCAGCTGCCTCACAGGACCAGCGGCTCGCCACTGGGGCCGGCACGAGATTTTCTCTTTGCCGTGACGACGTTTCAACGGACAAGAGCGTTAGTTCAGACGCTCGGAACTACTCCGGCTCGATGAGTAACCTTCGCTGCAGTTCCAGGACCCGGAATGGGTCGATTGACGCCCCTCTTTCGAGCCAAACTGTCTCCGGTTTCAGCCGCGACAGTGGCAAGGTATACCTCATTCGCGGTAGCTATGACTCCCCGATTACCTCGCAACTGCGAAGAGACCGCCTGCCACGTACCCGGAAGAGGGTATGTCTGGAGTGCCGATGCCACCGACCGAAGCCCCGTGCAACGGGGGCGCATCGGCTTTTGCGCATCATGGAATCCAGCGCTTAGGGCGCGCGGCACTTCAACCGCCTTAATTGCGCTCCATAGCGTGAACGCTCCACCGCCAAATTGGTATACCCTTGGCGGACTGAGTTCAGGTCACGCTGAAAATGTCGCCTGACTCGGGCAGGACCTGGCTGTTGATGTAGTCGGCCCGCATCTCATCGGTTACGTCCCCACTGCTCACCACCCAATAGCCGTGGGGTTTCCTGATTCCCTATCGGGGACGCTAAACCGCCATTTTGATCTCGTTTGGCGGCGGGTTTAGGGAACCGTCCCCTGACGGCGTTTTGAATCCTCTTTTCCAACCACATAACGGCCATGCTCAAACCTAAAATGAGCAGGATGGAGAGAACGAAAACAATGGGCATCGGAAAACCCAATGAAAACAACCACCATACCATAATCATGCCAAATGAATAGTGATTCAGATATATAGGGTAGCTTATCCCTCCAATATACTTCACAAGTGCGTTGTATCTATAAAGATTATGTTTAACGAACTCACCATATTTTATTCCTGCTGCCATTGCGTACATGCAGATCAACCAAATTATCACTGCTGATAGCTTGTACTCATAACCGCGTTCAATCGAAATGAAGATCTCAACCGTGCTCATACTGCCAAAAAACAATATCAATACTGTCTTCGCCGCATGCCCCATTTTGCTACCGTCATCACCGCCGTTCCTGACAAGAAAGAAGATCATGCCTGTAGCAAAAAAAACGCCGTGCTGCAGCAGAAGCAGTTTGAAGGGGAACCGCGACAGCACTGATATCGCTTCTTCCGGCCGCGTGGACGGCGGCAGCAAGTGCAACCCGGAGAGAACAAGAAGGTATACCGAGCTGGAAAACCCTATTATTTTGGCCAGATCATAGAGTGATAAACGAAACCTCGACAAAATTGACCCGGCCACCAAGACGTAAAATACGGCTTCGACGACGAGAGACCATACGACCCCGTCGATATAAGGGCCTTTAGGGGATAATATTACGGATCTACAAAAATCCATCAGAAGATGGGAAAAATCCTCGCCATAAAGAGCTCGTGCGGCCAGACTGACGAGCGCGGACAGCCACAAGGCGGGCAATATACGCGTAGCGCGCATGCGCGCGAAACGCAGCGCGTGCGACGCGCCCCCTTCGCCTGAGGCGCTCATGGCAATGACAAACCCGGAAATTACGAAAAAAACTTCGACCCCTACAGCACCCAAACCGGCAAACGCCGACAGAAAACCAAAGGCGACATCGCTTCCCTCGGCGACTGACGCACTGCTCCAGGCGAATGTCGCGAAATGGTTCAGTAACACCAAAAGCGCTGCAAAAATGCGCAAGAAGTCCATGACGTGGTAGTGGACATTGCGTTCCATATAATGTTTCCGAACCTTGCCAGAGGCCAAGGTCGAATACTATCGTGAAACGGTCAGTACACCTGCTACTACATTCGGACATAAGCCGAATTGATTAACCGTCGGATATGACCTGTTTCCTGCGGCAGATCCACCGATCTGCTACGCATGGCCTCCTCCAAGTGAGGTTTAATAACTTATGGATTGTTCGGCGCCTTAATACGTTGAGCGTTGCGACCGATCCTCCGATCATTGCTATTGACTGAGAATGCTACGCGCCGCCTTCAAGGCCGCATGGCTGTTGCTCATCGCCATCTTGGCCGCGACGATTGTTCCGATTCACAAGCGCCCATCCAGGCCTTGGCCGGCTGGCTGCATCCTCGCAAGCTGGTTGAGACGGTGGACTGCGGTGACGCTCCCTCTGCTCCCACGGCTCCACCTGCTCTACTCCTAATTGGTGTCGCGCCCCTAAATGATGCCGTGCTAATGTTCTGGCCGGCTTGGGAGGTTCCAATCGACCTCATTGCGAATGTTTTCGCCGGCGCGTGGGCTGCCGGAGTGCTTGCCGCCATCTGGTATGTCCGGATGCGGCCCTCGCCGCCCATTGCCGAAAGTCAGCAAGACCGCGATTTGCGGGAATGGCTGGGCGGCCAACTGTAAAGATCGCTCCCGGCGGATTTCCGATAGGGCCCAACGTCGCCGTTCACCGCCGCCCGGCAGGGATCGTTGTCGGTTGCGGGTCGCGTCCGGCCTCGTTGTCTGCGGGTCCACACACATTGCGGCGCGAAGAGGTGCCTCCTGCGCTTGCGGAGTCGACCGGCTTAGCGACTTGGTGGCCGCGATGGCCGACCGCGCGCCTGCCCTTCCAGATCGGCATCAGCCTGATGCGGGTGTTGGCACTTCGCCCGGCGGCGGTGCAATTCACCCTCGACAAAGCGATGGCGGCGGCTGGGCGCCGCTTGGCCCGCGACTCTGGCCCTACGGTTCCCGACAGGGAGATCGCGACGCTGGCCGAAGCCGCCCGCACGGCCTTCCGCGAATGGTGGCAGTGACCGTCGGTTAATCGAGTGCGCCTGCCCGCCCTGATCCAAACGGAACAACAATGGCCTTGTTCCGGATTTGACGCATGGCGGACTCGTGGTCATGCTGGACCAATGACAAGGGGTGTACTGCTGGACCTCGCAGGCGTTATCTACGATAGCGAGATCGCCATACCAGGCGGGATCGACGCCGTCGCGCGTTTGCGTCAGGCCGGTTTGGCCATACGCTTCATAAGCAATACCACGCGCTCGTCAAAACAGAGGGTTCTCGAACGTCTGGAGGCGATGGGACTGACCGTTACCAATGCAGATGTTTTCACGCCGGCGCACGCTGCACGCGAATGGCTGCTTCGCAATGGCCGCGCGCCATACTTGTTGGTTCACCCCGGCCTTGCGCCGGATTTTTGCGACCTGCCGGATCGCGACAAGCGCGCCGTCATCGTCGGCGATGCCGGAGAGGCCTTCACATATGCGGCGTTGAATGACGCGTTCCGCGAACTGAGCGCGGGGGCCGAATTGCTGGCTCTTGCCACTAACCGGACGTTTCGGGATGCTGACGGCGAGCTCAGCCTCGATGCAGGGCCATTCGTCGCGGCACTGGAATTTGCCTCCCTGAAACGCGCAACCGTTCTCGGCAAGCCCTCGCCGGAATTCTTTCTGTCGGCGCTGGCAAGCATGGACTGTCCGCCAGATCAGGCGATCATGGTCGGCGACGACGCCGAGGCCGATATAGCTGGCGCCCTGCGCGCCGGACTTTCGGGCGCGCTGCTGGTGCGGACAGGCAAATACCGGCAGGGCGATGAGAAACGGTTTGATCCGCGCCCGACCGCAACCGTCGCCGATCTCGCGGCGGCAACCGACTGGATCATTGCGCGCCGAGACTGATCGTCGCGCGGGCTGAACCGGCCGTACAGCGAGCGCTTCGCTAGGTGATTTGGCGCTCCATTTCCACCTCGGCCCCTAGACTTTCGATGTCGCGGAAGATCGAAGCGACAGCCAGCGTGCGCCCTTCGAGCTTGAAGCGGAGCAGGCAATCCTTGGCAATGATGTCTCCATCGATCGCGATCTCGTCCCATTGCACGGCATGGCCGACGTAGTTGATGGGAACATCGTAATGCTGGCTCCAGAAGAACGGCACGGCGACGAATTTCTCGCGACGGCCGAGCATGTTGAGGGCCGCGGTTCGCCCCTGCCTCTGGGCAACTACCCAATGCTCGACCCGAATGTTCTCACCACTGTGAGGATCTGGCCACCGCGCAATGTCGCCGGCCGCGAAGATGCCTGGTACGCTCGTCTCCAAAAAGGCGTTTACTACGACACCGCGGTCAAGGATGAGCCCCGCCGTTTCGGCAAGCCCTGTCCGCGGTCGCACGCCGATGCCGACGACGACGAAATCCGCCGCCAACGTATCGCCACTGCTGAGTTTCACCTTACTGCCGTCGATGCTGCTCGCGGTGTCCTCGAGATGGAATACGACACCATTCTCCTCATGGAGGGCGCGGATGAAGTCGCCCATTTGCGGACCCAGGATCCGTTCCATGGGCCGTTTTTCCGGCGCCACGACATGAACTTCGATCTCGCGCGAGCGCAGGGCCGCGGCAACCTCCAGGCCAATGAAACTGGCGCCAAGCACGACGGCGCAGCGCGCAGTCGTGGCTCGCTCGATGATCGCCTTGCAATCTGCGAACGAGCGCAGCGTGTGAACATGTGGTTGGTCGGCGCCGGGTATGGTCAGGCGAACCGGTTCGGCTCCGGTCGCAAGCAGCAGCCTGTCGTAAGCAGTCCGGGCCCCGTCCGCTAATACAACTTCGCCAGAACGTGCATCGATGCTGGCGACGTTCGCATTGAGACGCAGGTCGATATCGTTCTTCGAGTAGAAGCTTTCTCGGCGCAGCGGAATCCAATCCTCCGGTGCTTTGCCGGCGAGGTAGTCCTTGGAAAGATTGGGCCGATCAACGGGCGGCGCTTCGTCGTTGCTGAGCATGACAAGGCTGCCTTGATAATGTTCGCGCCGCAGTGTTTCTGCCGCCGCGAAACCGGCCGCGCCGCCACCGACAATGACGATCTTCTCCGGAACCTGGCCGGAGCCTCCATCGCGCTGCTTGGGTGCCGTCCGTTTGCGCTTCTCGCCCACGAATATCCAATTATCGCGTTGTTCCACCGACCAGCAAGCGAGTGGACTGAAAGCTGGAACGCGCAAGGCCTCGCCTGTACGCAAATCGAAGCACGCGTGATGCCAAGGACACCGGACGGTGTCTCCCACCACAAGACCGTCGACGAGCGGCCCGCCATAATGTGTGCATGTCGCCCCGATGGCGAAGATCTCAGCCCCGCGGCGCACCAGCAGCACCTGCTCATCGCCGCAATGGCCGAGGAGCTTTGCGCCATCGGCAAGGTCGGATAACGCGATGCCCTCGACCAGATCCGGCCCGGTTGGTTTGGTATGACCTTCAGCCATTTTCCTCTCCCTTGGCGCGATCCAGTGACAAGATCGCCTGTACGGCCGAGAAGCGGGAAATCTTCAGGTCACCAGCCTCGGAATACCTTCTGCCGGGCTGGCGCGCCTTCAGGTTCTCGGACACCGCTGGTGCCCAAACGTCCGGCCGCCTCTTTCGTTGCCGGTTGGGCAGTACACGCCGTCGATTTCCTGGCGTTTTGGACGCGTTGCCGCGGCTGCAACGTCGCTTGTCGAACGCATCGCGGGACTGACGCAAAGACGCCGTCGCGTAAACTTTTTCGCCGGACATGCGTTGTCCTTCCTCCAAGCCAAGGAGGCAGCCATGCAGATGAAATCGGAAATCGCCGGCGAGGCCGCCAAGCAACGCCATATCCAGCGCGGCATCGATGCCAAGGACAAATCGAAGGGCAAGGGCAAGCAACAAGGCGCCATGCAGGCCGGAGCACGCAAATATCCCGAGCCGCCCTTTCCCGAACAGCATCAGCCGAAGCCGGGGCACGAATGGGCGATTGAGCCGGCGCCGCTTTATGACGCGCCCTTCTATATCGGATCGAAAAAACTCGATGGCAAAGTGGCCGTCATCACCGGCGGCGATTCCGGCATCGGCCGAGCCGTCGCCGTGCTTTATGCGCGCGAAGGCGCGGATGTGGCGATCGTCTATCTTTGCGAGGACAAGGATGCCGAAGAGACGAAGAAGGCCGTCGAAGCCGAGGGCCGGCGCTGCATGCTGGTCAAGGCCGACGTCAGCGAACGCCGCCACTGCCACAAGGCTGTGGCTGAGGTGGTGAAGGCATTCGGCCGGATCGACGTGCTGGTCAACAACGCCGCTTTCCAGGTCCATTCCAGCGACTTCAGCGAGCTGACCGAAGAGCATTTCGACACGACGCTGAAGACCAACCTTTACGGCTACTTCCACATGACGCAGGAGGCCGTGCCGCATATGAAGCCCGGTTCGGCGATCATCAACAGCGGCTCCGTAACCGGCATCGAGGGCTCGAGGCAGCTGGTCGATTATTCGATGACCAAGGGCGGCATTCATGCCTTCACGCGCGCGCTCTCCGGCAACCTCATCGAAAAGGGAATTCGGGTGAACTGCGTGGCGCCGGGCCCGGTGTGGACGCCGCTCAACCCGTCGGACAAGCAAGCCGGTGACGTTTCGAAATTTGGGGCGGACACGCCAATGAAACGGCCCGCACAACCGGAGGAGATCGCGCCGGCCTATGTGTTCCTCGCCTCGCCGCACTGCTCGAGCTACATCACCGGCGAGATATTGCCGATCATCGGCGGCTACTAGTTACATTTCCGATTTGGTGGCGCGACACAATTAGCGCCGCCAAACCCCATCGACGGAACAGACGACAACGCAAAAGCCGAGATGGCGTCTGGAGTGAAATCATGAAATCGCAACTCGTCGCCGAAAGCGCCGGACAACGGACGTTTGTGGTGGTGCTTGATCCTGGCGAGGAAGCGTTCGCGGCGCTTACCTCGTTCGCGGTCGAGCAGGACATTGGCGGCGCCTCGCTGACTGCGCTCGGCGCCTTCGAAACGGCGACCGTCGGCTGGTTCGACTTTGGGCAAAAGACCTTTCGCAAAATCCCAGTCCGCGAACAGTGTGAGGTGCTCAGCGCTATCGGCGATGTCGCGATCGGCGACGACGGCAAGCCCAGCCTTCATATCCACGCGGTGCTCGGGTTGCGCGATGGCACGACGCGGGGCGGACATCTGCTCGAAGGCATTGTTCGGCCGACACTCGAAGTCACATTGGTGGAAGCGCCTGGCCACCTGCGCCGCAGGAAGCGGCCGGAACTCGGCATCGCCTTGATCGATCTGGATGCCTGAAGCCGAACGCGGATCGAGACAGGTCCGCTGAATTGCGTTCCGGGCCGATTATCCCTTTTGCTTGATTTGTTCGACGTCCGCGGGGGCCTCGGGTGCGGCCTCCCAGCCGAACACGCTGCGACCGCCGAGCAGATGCGACTGATCGAACTCTCCGGCGACAATTTCTTTCAAGCTGGGACCTGTGACATAGCGTTCGACCTGCCGTGACTGGTCGTCGAGCCGCTTCAAGGCGCCGATTTCTTCGTCGCGCCCGAGCCTGGCTTTGTGGACGGCCGACTTCAGCACGCCGATCGTCTCGTCATAGACCTTCAGCGGCACCGGGAATGGATGCCTGTCCTTGCCGCCATGCGCCAGCGAGAAGCGGCCGGGATCGGAAAAACGGCATGGCGCGCCATGCAGAACCTCGGCCACCAGCGCCAGCGCCCGCACCGTGCGCGCACCGACGCCGGGGACCAGGAGAAGCTCGGAGAAATCGGCGGGGCCACGCTCGGCAGCCGCAGCCATGTTGCCATGAAGACGGCGCATGACGACATCGCTTTCGCGAACGTCGTGGTGCGCCGGCATGACCAGGTGCGGCAGCACCGGCTGCTCGGGCTCCGGTTCTGTAGTCACGTCGCGCTCGAGCGCGGCGAATTCCCTCAGGATGCGATCCGGTCCGAGGTCCTGCAGCAGCTCCAGCTGCCCCTTGCGTGAGGCATCGGCGCGGCGGTCGGTCAGGTTGACGATCTCGCCCTGGTTGGCGCCCTCGATGGCGGCATGCGGCTGGTCGACGAAACTCTTCAGGCCTTCGGACAGCCAATGATAACGGCGCGCCACCTTGCTGTCGCCGTTCATGCCCTGCTGCACCACGACCCAGTCGCCATCATCGGTCACGATGAAGCCATGCAGATAAAGATCGAAGCCGTCCTGAACGGCGGCGCTGTCAACCTTGGCGACGAGCCGGCTGGCAGTTGCCAGGCCTGTTCCGTCGAAGCCGACGCGCTCGCCGATGGCGGCGAGCTCGTGCGGGGTCTTGCGCGAATGCGCGCCGCGGCCGCCGCACACGTGAATACCGAGTTCGCCGGAGAGCGGAGCCAAACCACGTTTCAACGCGCCGATGACGCTGGTCGTGATGCCGGATGAATGCCAGTCCATTCCCATGACGGCGCCAAACGACTGGAACCAGAAGGGATGCGCCAACCGGCGCAGCAGCTCCTCGCGACCATAGTGGTGAATGATCGCCTCGCACATGACCGCGCCAAGACGCGTCATACGGTCGCCGAGCCATTTCGGCACGCGTCCGCCGTGAAGTGGAAGGTCTGCGCTTCCCGATCGTTGTGCCAAATCTTGCCGCCTGTTGCCGATCTATGCCTTGCGCTCAACAGATAGGTATCGAAAGCGGAGTGAAGAAGCGATGATGCCCGTTTTAGGCTGTCGATGCGCGATCCGAATCGATTGCCGGCCTAGTGCCCGACCTGCTTGGCAATCAGTGTAGCGGTTATCACACAGATTCGCTGACGAGATTAAACTTCTCGATTTCGCAATGCTCACCCACCAGTGTCAATAAATCCGTCGGCGGCGGTCCCCTTTCAGGCCGCCTCCAGCTGATCTCAAACAACACCACGGGGCTGTCGCGATCTGGGCGCCGCTCCATTCCAACCAGGCGCGCCCGATAACCGGAGGGCCCGATGATCGCGTCGAGGTCGTCATGATCCGCCGCCTTCCAGGTGAGCGCCAACACGGCGTGGTGTTCGCGCGGTATCACCAGATCGACCCATTTCAACACGAGCAGAATGATTAGCGTCAGCGCCGTCCCGGCTGCGCCCAAGGCGTATTGGCCGCCCCCGAAAGCCAATCCGATCATCGTCATCATCCACAACGTGGCTGCTGTAGTGACACCGCTGACAAGACTGCCCCGGCGAAGAATGGCGCCGCCACCGATGAAGCCGACGCCTGTCAACACGCCCAGGGGAAAGCGAAGAACGTCCATACGGACGAAGGAATTCGGAGCTTTGCCGCCAACCTCCAGCAGAATGGTGGCCTGTGTCATTGCGATCGCGGCGGCCAGCCCGACCAGGATGGTTGTCCTGAGGCCGGCCGCCTGTCCGCGCGCCTCCCGGTCGAGGCCAATCAATGAACCGGCGAGCACGGTCAGAAGCAGGCGTGCCGCGATGTCTTCGTAGGCCGGGATAAGAGACATCGTAAACCCTGATCGCCGCTGGTGTTTGGATTACGAACTGATCGCAATTCAATTCGGCTAGGGCCATTCGGGTTCCATCGGCGGCGTTTTGCCGGTTACCGATCGGCTGGATTTCCGACTGCCGGATCGCGCCGTCTTGAATATCTTCCCACACGCGGCAGATCGTCACGAAATTCCACCCAAGGCAGCTTCACATCCCAACAGGCATGGGCCTGCGGCGCAAAGCGTTCGGGGTGGTCGAAGAAGCCGATCGTCACATAGAGTTCTTCCGGAAGCCCTCGGTCGAGATAGGCTATGGATGTCCCGCAATCGGCGCAGAAGGTGCGGAGCACACCTCGGGTCCTTGAGAACGTTTTCGGCGTGCCGGTCAGCAGTCTGAATTGGGCCGGTCGATAGCCGACCCAGACGGCCAGCGGGCTCCCTATGGCCTTGCGGCAATCGTCATCATGGTCGGAGCAAATCCAGAACGGGTCACCATCCATCTTAGCCGTTATCGAACCGCAAAAACAGGAGCCGGTCTCGATCCTGGTCATCGAACCACCACTTCTGACCGAAGCGGCCGTTTCGGCCGCAGGGTCCGCAGGGTAATCGAATAGCGGTGCTCGACAACTGGCGGGATGCTGTGCTCCCATTCGGTGCGCGCCGGTCCCGTCATCAGGTAAGCCGACCTTGGCTCGAGGATGATGGTCTCGCGATCCCATCCAGCGCCGTTCTTCCGGCGGAGCCGAAAGCTGCATGGCGCAAGAAGAGAAACGCCGGCCACGGCATCGAAATGCGGCTTGTCGCGATGCCAGCCGATACCCGCGCCGGGTCGGTACTCGTTGATCAAAATCTGCACGAAAGCATCGGCGGGCAGCCGCGCAAATGCCGCCACCTTGTCTCTGAGCGGCATCAGAAAAGCAGGGATCGCCGGCGCCTCGACGACTTTGCGTTGGTCAAAATCATAGCGCACGCCAAAACCGGCGACGCGCCGGTTTGCGAGATGGCCATGAAAGTCGAAAGGCTGGAAGGCGAGACTTTCGATCTGCCGCACCAGTTCGGCCTCTTCCTCCGCCGTGATCAGCTCCGGCTGGTAGTGAAATCCTTCCGGCAGATCGTTGGGCGCACGAAACAGGTCGCCTTGCCCAGCGAATTCCGGCTGCTTGGTTTTGAGCGATGGCATCAACCCTAATTGGTGAAGCCGGCCGGCGGAGGCAAGGTCTTGGAGGCGCCGAGCCGGCCGGGTCACCGCCTCCATATCTCGGGCGAGACGGAACCTGGCTTGCCGGGGTGGGTTATTGCCCAGACGCGTCGAGTGCTGGGAAATGCCTTCAACTGCAATTCAAAGCATGAATTACGATCCGGCGACGAGGACCCTCTCCGTATGGTTTGTCCCAAGCGGAAATCGCTACGATTACGACGACGTGCCGCCGCAGACCTACGCTGCATTCCGCAAAACCTCGTCAAAAGGCCGGTTCTTCAACGCGTTCATTCGAGATCGGTATAAGTACCATTTGGTCGAGCAGAGCCGGTCGGGGTGAGACCCGGGGTACTCCTGTCGTCCGCCAAAGGAACAAATCCACGCGCCGCCACGTTGCATTTCCAGTGCAAATGCTTGTGACAGTGAGGCTATTGTCTTGGCGCCGAGAGCAAATTGGAAGGGCTTCCTGAAAATTGGAGAACTCAGCTGCCCGGTAGCGCTCTATACGGCCGCCTCGACCTCGGAGCGGATCGCCTTCCACACGGTAAACCGCGCCACGGGCCATAGGGTGCATCGCGCGTTCGTCGACAGCGATAGCGGCAAGCCGGTCGAGAAGGACGATCAGGTCAAAGGCTATGAGATCAGCTCGGGTGAGTACGTCGTGCTCGAACCCGATGAGGTCGCAGCCGCTGTCCCCGAGAGCGACAAGACGCTGTCGGTCTCGGCCTTCATCGGCTGTTCCAATGTCGACGATGTGTATTTCGACAAGCCATATTACCTCGCCCCGCCGGACAAACACGCGGAGGAAGCGTTTGGGCTGATCCGCGAAGGCATGCGCAGGAAGAAAGTCGCGGCGATCGCCCAGACCGTCCTGTTCCGGCGCGTCCGGACCCTGCTCATCCGCGCTTATGACGAAGGGCTGGTCGCAACGACGCTGAACTTCGATTACGAGGTGCGATCGGCGGAGGAGGCCTTCGACAACATCCCCGATGTGAAGATCGAGGGCGAGATGCTCGAACTGGCCGA
This sequence comes from Mesorhizobium sp. WSM4841, assembly GCF_055811515.1. Lineage (NCBI taxonomy): Bacteria > Pseudomonadati > Pseudomonadota > Alphaproteobacteria > Hyphomicrobiales > Phyllobacteriaceae > Mesorhizobium > Mesorhizobium sp. WSM4841. The sequence goes on along the minus strand of NZ_JBVVQC010000006.1, from coordinate 166,238 downwards.
ACACATCATCAAGACCAAGAAGGGCAAATTCGATCCGACCAAATTCGACGACCGTTATGAGGCGGCCCTGGCCGAGCTTGTGAAGGCAAAGCTCGAAGGCAAGAAGATCGCAATTCCGAAACCGGCCAAGCGGGAGAAGGTCGTCGATCTTATGGATGCGCTGCGCCAGAGTGCCGGCGTTGGCGGAAAGCAGCCCTCGACAAGAAAGCCCGCGGCAAAATCAAAGCCGGCGCGCCACGCGAAGCCGAAGGAGAAAGCGCCGCATCGGAAGGCCGGCTGACCGATGGCGCTCGAGACCTACCGCAAGAAGCGCGATTTTTCCGTCACCCCGGAGCCGCAGGGCCGCAGGGCGCCCAAGACGGGGAACAGCTTCGTCATACAGAAGCATGATGCGAGGCGGCTTCATTATGATTTTCGTTTGGAAATGGACGGCGTCCTGAAGAGTTGGGCCGTGACAAAAGGGCCGAGCCTGATCCCCGGCGAGAAGCGCCTTGCCGTCCATGTCGAGGACCATCCTTTGGAATATGGCGGTTTCGAAGGCACCATCCCAAAGGGCGAATATGGCGGCGGCACCGTCATCCTGTGGGACAGAGGCACCTGGACGCCGATCGGCGACGCGCGTCGCGGCTATGCGAAAGGCCATCTCGACTTCGAACTTCACGGCGAGAAGCTGGGTGGCCGCTGGCACCTTGTCAGGATGGCCGGAAAGCCGCGGGAGAAGCGCGAGAACTGGCTGCTGATCAAGGGTGACGATGACGCCGCGCGCACGGAAGACGACCCCGACATTCTGGACGAGCGGCCGGAATCCATTGCGACCGGCCGCAAGATCGAGGATGTCGCCGGCGAAGAGCCCGGCTGGTCGTCCAAGACGGGACGCATTCGCAAGCGCCGCGGCGGCCGCACGGGGCCCGCTCCACCGGAAGAGCAGCCTGTCACCGTAAGCGTTCCCGAACCGTCAAAGATCAAGGGCGCCAAGAAGGCAGCGCTCCCCGATTTCGTCGAGCCGACGCTGGCGACCCTGGTCTCGTCAGCGCCGTCCGGCCAACGCTGGCTGCACGAGATCAAATTCGACGGGTACCGGCTGCAGGCCAGGGTTGAAGCCGGCCGCGTCAAGCTGTTGACGCGGAGCGGTCTCGACTGGACGAAGAAATTCGGAAAGGCGATCGTTTCGGCGCTGGCCGATCTCCCTGTCGGGACGGCGCTGATTGATGGTGAACTCGTGGTCGAGACATCCGCCGGCGCGTCGGATTTCTCCGAGCTGCAAGCCGATCTCAGCGAGGGCCGCAGTGACCGCTTTCGCCTGTACGTTTTCGATCTGCTCCATCTCGATGGATACGATCTGCGCGACGTTGCGTCGATCCAGCGCAAGGAATTGCTGGAAAAGATCATCGGCAGTGGCAGCGGCATCATCAGCTACAGCGGACATTTTGAGGAGGATGGCCCCCTGGTGCTGCGACATGCCTGCCGGCTGAGCCTGGAAGGCGTTGTCTCCAAGCTTCGCGATGCGCCTTACCGCGCCGGCCGCAGCAAGAACTGGGTGAAGTCGAAATGCTCGGCGCGGCAGGAATTTGTCGTGGCCGGCTATGTTCCTTCGACAACCTCGCGCAATGCGATCGGTTCGCTTGTCCTGGGTGTCTATGACGACGGCAAGCTTCATCATGTCGGGCGCGTCGGCACCGGCTACACGGCAGCCGTCGCCGAGGGCCTCTTCAAGAAGCTCGAGCGGATACGCATTCCATCGAGCCCGTTCGACGAGCGGCTGAGCGCAGAGGAGACTCGGCAAGTCCGTTATGTCAGGCCGGAACTCGTCGCTGAAATCGAGTTCCGCGCCTGGACCGCCGACGGCAATCTGCGCCACGCCTCATTTCGCGGGTTGCGCGAAGACAAGCCGGCGGAAGAGATCGTGCGCGAAACACCGAAGACCAAGGCAGCAGCGAAACCTCAGCGCCGGACCGTCAAGCTCACCCATCCCGATCGCCTCTACTGGCCGGACCAGGGCGTGACCAAGGAAGGTCTCGCCGACTATTATACCGAGGTCTGGCGCTATGCGTCGCCCTATCTCGTTGGCCGCGTGCTGGCGTTGCTGCGATGCCCCAGCGGTATTTCGGGCGAGCAGTTCTTCCAGAAGCATGCCTGGAAGGGCCTCAACCCCAACATCGTGCTGGTCCACGACCCCAAGGATCCGCCCGACGAGCGGCTGATCAGCATCAATGATCTCGATGGGCTGATCGGTCTCGTCCAGTCGGCGGCGCTGGAGATCCACCCCTGGGGTTCGATGGTGAGCGATTGGGAGCGTCCGGACACGATCATCATGGACCTCGATCCCGGCGAGGACGTGAGCTGGGAGGCGGTGATCGCGGCCGCCGTCGAGACCCGCGACCGGCTGAAGGATGCAGGACTGGTCCCCTTCATCAAGACATCCGGCGGCAAGGGTCTGCACGTCGTGGCGCCATTGAAGCCGAAGGCCGAGTGGCCGGCGGCGAAAGCCTTTACCAAGGCGATAGCCGACTCCATGGCCGCCGACAGCCCCGGCCGCTACGTCTCGACCATCACCAAATCCAAACGGCGCGGAAAAATCCTCGTCGACTATCTGCGCAACCAGCGCGGTGCGACCGCAGTCGCACCCTATTCGACGAGAGCACGACCCGGTGCGGCGGTGTCGATGCCGCTTGCCTGGGACGAGCTCGGCCCCGGCATCGGACCGGCCTATTTTACCGTCGAGAACACGCCGACCCGGCTTGCCTCGCTATCGTCGGATCCCTGGCAGGATTTCCGTGCCGCCGCAGTGCCGATCGAGGACCGTGCAAACCGGCGAGAGAAAGCGGCTTGAGGACGGCATTACGAAGTGCATGCATCGGAATAATCAGGCGATCTGCTCAAACGTGCATTGTTCCGGAGCCTTGTCGGGCCGCCAGCGCATGAACTTGGTGCCATGCCGGAAACGGTCGCCGGTGACGTGATCGAAGCGTACTTCTACCACCAATTCGGGCCGGACCGGCTCCCAGTCGCCGCTGCGCTCGGTGCTCCAGCGGCTCGGCCCGCCCGGTGCCTTCCCGGTAAAGCCCGGCGGTTCGCGCATGGCTTCGAGTTTGCGGGTAAGTTCGGCCCTGTCGTCCTTGGCAATGGTCGAGGTGAAGCCGACGTGATCGAGCTTGCCGGCCTCGTTGTACAATCCCAGCAGCAATGAACCGACCTGCGGGCTGCTGCTGAGATAGCGAAAGCCGCCGACCACACAATCGGCCGACCGCAGCCGCTTTACCTTCACCATAGCGCGCACGCCCGGCTGGTATGGATCGTCCAGCCGCTTGGCGACCACGCCGTCCGTCTCGCCATGTCCGGCATCCCCTAACCAGGAGCGTGCTTCCTTCACATCGCGCGTGCAGTGCGAGAGAACAATGTTCTTGCGCTCTGCCGAAGCAACGAAAGTCTCAAGGATCGCTCGCCGTTCTTCCAGTGTCCGGGCCGACAGAACGGTTCCGTGCTCGTCGCAGAGCATGTCGAACAGGACGATGTGCGCCGGGGTTTCCGCGGACAGCTTGCGGATCCTGCTCTCGGCCGGATGAAGCCGCATCTGGAGCGCGTCGAACGACGGCTTGCCGTCGACCGAGATGACGATTTCACCGTCGACGACAAAACGGGCCGACGGCAGTTCCTTCAATGTCGCGACGAGTTCGGGAAAATACCGTCCGAGCGGCTTGCCCGACTTTGCGCGCAACTCCACCGCGTCATCCTGCCGGAATGCCAGGCAGCGAAAACCATCCCATTTGCGCTCGTATTGCCATCCATCTCCTTCGGGAATCGCATCAGCCGCCTTGGCTTCCATCGGCGGCGTATCGAGTGGCAGGGGGAAATCGCGGGTCATCGGCGGGTGCTGCCGAAAGCAGGATCGCGGGGAATGACCTTCATTGTACTGCCTTAGTCCCCCACCTATTTCCGCTTTCCGGCCTCCGAGCCGATACTCTTGCGCAGCGCATCCATGATGTTGATCACGTTGCTGGGCGGTTGCTCGGCCTTGGCCTTTGCCTTGGTCGGACCCTTCTTGCCCTTCTTCTTCGAGGCAATGATCTCCAGCAGCCGCGCCTGGACGGGATCTCCGGTCATGGCGGGATCCCACTGCCTGGTTCGCTCATCGATCAGGGTCGAGACCATATCCATCAGTTTCGGGTCGGGTTTGACGTCTTCGATGTTGCCGAAATAATCCTCGGGATCGCGAACCTCGTCGCCATAGCGCAGTGTCCACAGCACGATGCCCTTGCCTCGTGGTTCAAGCATGACGGCGCGCTCGCGGCGATACATGACCAGGCGCGACATTCCGACTGTCCCCGTCGACTGCATGGCGTCGCGAATGACCGAGAATGCCTCCTCCCCGACCGGATCGTCAGGGGTGAGGTAATGGGGCTTGTCGTACCAGATCCAGCCGATGCTGTCGGCATCGACAAACATGTCGATGTCGATGGTACGCGTGCTCTCCAGCGCAACTGCGTCGATCTCATCGTCCTCGAGCAAGACGTATTCGTCCTCGCCGCGCTGATACCCCTTCACCTCGTCGTCTTCAGCAACGGGCTTGCCGCTGACGGCATCGACATATTGGCTGACGACCCGATGCCCGCTCTTGCGATTGAGCGTGTGGAACCGGACCTTTTCGCTCTCGGTGGTAGCGGGTGTCATTGCGACCGGACAGGTCACCAGCGAAAGCTTCAGATAGCCTTTCCAGAAAGGACGTGGCGCCATCGAGGATCCCCGACAGGAGTAAAACAATCGAACGCACCAAGGTGATCGATTGTTCCAGCAGCATTTTTCTCGCGCGCCGCCCAAGGCCCGCAGCCAAGAATCCATCATTTTTCCGGTTCGAGACGGAACCGATCAGCGCAAGCGCAGTTCGAGACAAACAAACAGCCCGGCGGTAGCAAGGACCATTTCAATGTTGGAAGCGATCCGGATCGCAGTCGGCGCTCCATTGTCGGGAAATGCGGCAGCGCTTGGCGCCGAGATGAAGCAGGCGATCGAACTCGCGGTCGAGGAGCAGAACGCCGACGGTGGCATTGCAGGCTTTCCCGTCATGGTTGAGGGTGCGGACGATCGGGGAAAGGTCGAGACCGGACGTCAGGTCGCCGACGATTTTTGCAGCCGGCCGGATCTGCTTGGCGTCGTTGGCCACTACAATAGTAATGTCACCATCGCCGCGGCGGAGATCTATGCCGCCCACGACGTCCCGATGATCACGCCGATCGCTTCCGACACGGCGCTCACCGAGCGCTCTCTGCGGAATGTCTTTCGCTTCACCAACCGCGACGACCAGACCGGGGCAGCCATTGCCCGTCATCTCCACGACGCCATGGGCAAGCGCCGCGCCGTCCTGGTCGAAACCGAAACCATGTACGGCCACAGCATGGGCATCGCATTCTCGCGGGCATTTCTGTCGCTTGGGGGACGTATCGCGGAGCGGCGCACAGTTCGCGAAGGGAGCCGCGATTTTGACCCCCTGGTCGCGTCTCTGCGGGCAGATTTCGATCTGATGTTCTACGGCGGCAGCTTCGAGGGTGCTTTCATCCTGCGCGCGATGCGCCGTGCAGGTCTCGGCCAGCTTTTCGCCGGCGGCGACGGCTGTTGGGACGCGGTGAATTTCCTTGAGCCTGCAGGAGAAACCGCAACATTGGGCGAAGGCGTTCTTGTGCTGTCCGCCACGCCCGAAGTGGGTAGGGTCGCTGGTTCAAGCGATTTCGCCGCGCGCTATGCGGCGCTATTTGGACCGATCGGCAACTATGCCGTGAACTCCTACGATTCAGCCCGTGTGCTAATCGCCGCAATCAAAAGCGCGATCGCTGAATCCAAGGGAATTCCGAGCCGGCGCGACGTTCTGACTGCGATGCGGAAGCTCCGCTTCAAAGGCATTGCCTATAGCGATCCCGTGCAGTGGGACGAAAAAGGCGACAATCTGGCCGCCGTCACGGCGCTCCATGTGGTGGAAAATGGCCGATTTCGACAGGTTGCGGAAATCCCGCAGATGCAAAGGGTCGGATAGCTGTGGCCTCACGAGGGCCGCGGCAATTTTTACCAGGGTGAGATGAAACAATTGCCTCCGATCGCCGTTTCGTCAGCAAGACGAATTGGCGAGGAGGCGATGATGGGTGCAGCCGGCCTGGAGGTTTTCGACAAGACGCTGCAGACCGCGAACATCTAGGCACGAGCTACGCACCGATGCCAGGTCCCGCCCTTGCAAAGGTGAAGACAATGTTTTTTGACGCGCCGAGATTCAGGGATCGAACGGATGCGGGACGCCAGGTTGCCGCCGCTTTGACCGGGTTCGCGGCAAGCGATCCGCTGGTGCTGGCGTTGCCGCGTGGCGGAGTGCCGGTTGGCTTCGAAGTGGCGAAGGCACTCCGTGCCCGGCTCGACGTTCTGCTTGTGCGCAAGATCGGCGCGCCGGGCCATTCCGAATATGGCATCGGCGCTGTCGTCGACGGGGAAAATCCGCAGCTCGTCCTCAACGAGGAGGCGATGGCTTTGGTCCAGCCGTCAGACGAGTACGTCGAAGCAGAAAAACGGCGGCAACTGCTCGAAATCGAGCGCCGCAGAAACCTCTATTTCGGCAGCAGGCCTGCGGCTTCGGTCCTGGGCCGGACCGTCATCGTTGTCGATGACGGCATAGCGACCGGAGGCACGGTCAGAGTGGCGCTCAAGGCGCTAAGAAAGGATCGGGCCGCGCATGTTGTCTTGGCCGTTCCGGTAGCCCCCCAGGACACGCTGGACCTGATCAGAGCCGATGTGGACGAAGTGGTCTGTCTCGCCACGCCCGAGCCGTTTGTTGCGGTGGGCCGGTATTATAAGAATTTCGCGCAGACCACGGACGCGGAGGTGGTCCAGTTGCTGCAGCAGGCAGAGCAGTTTGAGAGCAAATCATCGATGCGATCCGCCGGTTAGCTCGTCGCCGACAGCCGAAGGAGTACGCCATGGCTAGCAAGGACCGAAAACAGATTGAGATCGTCGAGCGCGGCGATATTTTCTTTCTCTACCGGCCCAGGGTGGGCGAAACCGATCCAGAAAGTCTTTCCGACGTGCAGCGCTTCTTCGTCGTGCTGCGGCCGGAGCACGCGACGAAGGTGCGGCTTCTCGTCGTCGGGCGCAAGCGGCTGCCCGACGCGCATGAGCACGAGCGTCACTGGGGTTTCGTCGGCGCGATCGCGAGTTCTGCCGCCGCGCTGGAGAAGGACCTTCGCGAAGAAATCTATGATACCAAGACGCGCGGCCGGCAGCGTCTGCCTGCAGCACGCCCGGCGGGCGAAGGCCGTTATCTTGTCGCGCTGCTCAATGGACAATTGCATCTCAGCTACGCGCTCGAGCTTCCAGAGCGGCCATCCGAGGTACAACGCGCCTTCAACATCGCACCGCAGGCAAGCTTCGCGCTTTCGGTGAAGAATCCCGAAAAGCCCAGCCCTCCCGGCCTTGGATTGGGACAAGCCCAGGAGCCGGATTATCCAGACAGGCTTCAGCAGGAATTCCGCGGCCGCAGATTCGCTCGCGAGGACATAAAGCTGCTTGATGTGCAGGGCGCTGAATTCATCCTTGTCGGCGCGCGAACCGATCCGGAAAAGGCCTATAATGTCGACCTCGATGTCGAGAAGGAGGATGAGCGCCATTCAGAGATGCTGCGCGAACTCAAAATGGCCAAGTCGCGCCATCCGATAGAACCGCTTTTCAGTGGCGAATGGCCTGAGCCGTACCGCCCTCCCCTTGAGCTTGCAGCCAACCTGAAAAGAGGGCCGCACGACCGCGCCCTCAGCGGCGGGTGAGCCGTCAGTCCCGCAAACGATTGGCAGCGTGATCCTGGCGCTGCTCAGTTGCGACCTGCTTGGAATCCAGACCGCGTTCCTTCGTATGCTGGGCCTTATCGCGGTTGGACAGGACTTGGTTTTCTTCGAGCTTGTCCTTTGGGGTCGTGCTCATGGCGCCTGTACCGGAACCCTTCCCCCGTGAACCCGCTCCGATGTGCTTCTTGCTACCTTTTGCCATAGGCTTGCTCCAATTCTTAATCGTCGGGACGTTTCTTGTGATGAACGCTCTCCTGATTTTCTCCGCGAAGGATGTTGCGGTCGTCAGGGTCGACAAGGTCGGGAGTCTTGGACCTGATTTCCGATCCTTTGCGCAGCGCTTCACGTTCCGCAGCCGATCTCTTCAGGTCCGCCTCTGCGTCGAAATCCTTGCCGGCGTTCTTGGTGTTCTCCCGCTTTTCAATGATGCGCATTTGCTGCTCATGGGTCCTGCGTCCAGTCATTGTTTCCTCCAAAGTGTCTTGCATTCGATTTGGTGCCCAGATCGCTGGCGGCAATCGTCGACTTCCCAGTGATTGCAGGGCCCACGGTCCTTTGCCGAAGCGGACCAATCGTGGGCCGCCACGATCTGAGCCTGTCCTTATGGCGTTAATGGCAGGGCGGCGGGATCGTTCCGAAGCGGCAGTCCAATAAAACTGTCCATCGCTCATCTAGGGAGACGAATTGGCCGTGCTCATCCGCATCTTTCTCCTCCTCGCGATACAAGCGCTCTGTCGCCCGCTCGCTCTCCCTGCGTTCTGCGGGACCACGACGGCGTCGCGTGAGGAGTGCGTAGGCGATCAGGATTGCCAGTATCAGGGGACCGCCTGCAACGGCGAGCAACACATGCTGTTCTCAAACATGGACCATCTCCTTTCCCTCACAACCGAGAAGGCGCAAAAACCGTTCCTGGGTTCTGCCGCCAATCGCCAATGTCTGCGATCTGGCTGCCGACCCACCAAGCCTTCGTCATTCCCAGGGCGGAGCGAATGCGAAGCGGAGCACAGACCCTGGGATGGCGAAGGGAGGGTGTAGTTGCAAGCCCGCGAGCCCTGGCCTGAACCTCCAAACGCGGCCTCTTGCGGCGTTTTGCCAAGCAGAGGCCGAGCCCCGCCTCTCAGGCGACGCTGCCCGGGTCGCAACGGCTGCCGTTCCGATGAATCTCCGTCGTTCGGCGACTGATCGCCGATGTCCACGTCTGACGCCCCACGCCGCAGCGAGAGCTGCATGCCCAGGCCGAACTCGAGAGGACGGCGGACCTTCTCGCCGCACCCGTTGCCAAGGCTTTGCTCCGCAAAGCCGTCCTGCCGGACGATCACCCGCACGTCATGGGCGGAATAGGAATATTGGGCTCGCTGACCTCGCAGGAGATCATGGAGGAATGCGAGGCACTGCTGATCGTCGGCTCGACCTTCCCCTACATCGAATACTACCCCAAGCCGGGCAAGGCGCGCGGCGTGCAGATCGACCGCAATGCGCAGCGCATCGGCCTGCGCCGTCCTGTCGAGGCCGGCCTCGTCGGCGATTCGGCCATCACGCTGCAATTGCTCAATGAAAGGCTGAAGCCAAAGCAGGACAGATCCTTTCTCGAAGATGCGCAACAGAGCCTACAGCGCTGGCGCAGGATGATGGCCGAGACGGAAAGCCGGGACGACGTGCCGCTCAAGCCGCAACGCGTCGTCAAGGCGTTCGGCGACCGAATGCCGGCCAATGCGATCCTGGCTAGCGATTCCGGTCAGAACACTGAACTTGCCGCCCGTCATATCGATATCAAGGCAGGGCAGGATTTCGCCGTCTCCGGCTCGCTGGCATCGATGGCCTGCGGGCTGCCCTATGCGATTGCCGGCGGGATCGCCTTTCCGGGCGGCCGGTTTTGGCGGTTGTGGGCGATGGCGGGCTGGCAATGCAGCTTGGCGAATTTTCGACGGCCGTGCGTTACAAGATTCCGCTCAAGCTTCTGGTGATCAAGAACAACATGCTCAACCAGATCGCCTGGGAGCAGATGATGTTCCTCGGCAACCCGCAATTTGCCTGCGAACTCCAGCCGATCGATTTCGCTTTGGCCGCTGAAGCTATGGGAGGCATCGGCTACAGCGTCACCCGGCCTGAGGACGTCGACGGGGTCCTTGATGCCGCTTTTGCCGCGGAAGGTCCGGTGATCATAGAGGCGGTCGTCGACGCATATGAACCTATGCTGCCGCCGCGCATGCCGGACGAATATCGCAAGAACATGCGAACAGCGCTGCGGGAAACGCCAGGCCGTAAGGAGATCGAAGCAAACCTCGCTCGGGAGCCGCTGAAGACGATGATTGGCTGACTGCAGGTTCCCCTGGCCGGTCAGTCCTTGACGTAGGCGCCTGGCTGGCGACCGCTCTTCGGAGTTTTGGCATCCTTGGAACGCTCGGCGATCGACGGACCGGCGCCGGACGTCTTTTCGGTCGCGGCACTAGGCGTGGACTGCCGGGGCGGGTTCTGCCCTTCGGACTGACGGGTCTTGTCCTCCGCCTCGTCCTTCGACCGTGTCAGGCCCATCCCGCCGGCAGGCTTCTTGTTGCCGGCCGCCTCTTGGGAAAATTGATCCGACGCGTCCGCATCTTTCTTGGCAGGGTACTTGGTCGCGCCATGTTCGTAACGGGTCTCATTTTCAGTCACGGCGTTTCTCCGATTGCCTCCTGCATTGCGGTTAAACAGTCTTGTGACGGTCCCGGTTCCAACTGTGCTAGAGCGGCGGACGGCCGCCATGTGCCACGCATGCAGCGCCGTGCCGTCAAACGGGCACGGTGCCGCTGGCGCGGCTGCCGATATTCGGCGACGCTCAGGCGTCCTCCGTCAGTCAGGCCTCTTGCCATGGCGTGCGAATGATATCGGCGCCCGGCTGCTCGTCGAACAGGACCGCGCAGCCGCGCTCCAGCGCCACCGGCGACAGTGCGTTGGCCACGATTTCGTCCGGCGAGATGAAATCCCCGGTCAGCACCCGCAACTCTTCCACGGCTTTGGCCATCGACACCAATCGCCCTACGGCGCGGTCGGTCGTGCAGGCGTCGATGACGGAAACGAGATCGATCATTTCGAAGTGACCCATCATAGGCCTCCGCAAACAGCGTCCCTTTCCGGCTATGAACGTCGCAGCTATCGACAATGTTCCCGGCCTGGCCGAACAGAGCGAGTTTTCCGAACCTGCCGGCCAACCATTCGGTTTCAAGCACGGCGCATCACATCGCTTTTCAGGATTGCCCACCGGTGTTGTCTATCGCGTCCTTGAGCTTGCTCAGGAATGCCACCAGAGCATCCTCCGGCCGATCGGCCTCCTCGGTCAGCATGTCGATGCCCCAGCGTCCGAGGACCGCTTCCTGGACGACGCTCGGTTGCGGCATGAAGACGAACGATTTCGGACGATTCTTCTCATAACCGGACCGCCGCCAGGTTTCCCAAAGCCGATACAGCAACAGACGGATGTTCATGTCGGACATGCTGTAGCCGATAAACAGGATGGTGCGCCCCAGTGCGTCGGCACGAAACTTCACGTCCAATGGCGACTCGAACGAGAGCCGCTCGAAATAGTCGGACTCCGCCAGAACCAGCGATGCGTCGTCGTCGAAATCGCCGTGGTATTTGATGATCTGAGTTACCTCGTCGCTCGCCTTGGCTATGTCTTTCGCATTGGCCACTTTTACGAACGGACGGTCGTGGATTTCGAACGCAACCTCAAGGTTCCGATCGTAGTTGGTGGTGTAGATGATCGGGAAATCGAGTGACACGATCAGCTCGTGGATCGCCGATCCCTTCACTTTTTCCCGCGAGACGCTCCATTCGCGATCCATCCAGCTGCGCAGGGGGCCGATACTCCCATGCTTCAGCCGGTAATATTCGGCAAGAGCCTGGTAGCTGGGTTCAGGCATATCCACCATGTCGCGGTCGAGGCCGAGTTCATCCTCCATATGCTCGATGAGCTTCTCCCAGGACGGCAGGCCGACGCTCATCGACACCCCCGCTCCAACGAACAAGATCGCTCGTCGCTCTTTCACCGATTGAGCCAGTCGCTCGAGTGCAGACGGCATAGCCAACTCACCAGGCAATGATCCAACACAACTGCGAGAGGCGTCCTCTGTTCCGGAGCGACCCGGAACACCGCCAAGTCTGGCCATAAAATCGGGGGGTGTTCAGTAAATGCGGCGCAGGCTGGAACCGCTGAGGCAGATCGAAGTTTGGCTGTCAGGGAGACTATGATGGCCACACAACGAGATCAGACGCCCGCCAAAAAGAGAGGCGATATTCAGGCCGGGGCGACGCAGGATAAAACCCCGGGGTTCGACCCTGCCGCTGCACCCGGAGAGACCGACGCCGAAGCGGCAGATGTGCCAAACCCTGCCGCCGAGGCTCGTCCACGGCGACAGCCAGAGTTCACCAATGAAGCAAGCTTCGCCAATGCGATGCGGCCGGTGGAAAGCAAGTCTGGTCTTCAGCCTGGCAAAAACTGGCCGGTGCTGGTGATTGCCGCAGTCGTTCTCATAGCGGCCGCGGTCTTCGTAATGGCGGCCATGCTGCGCTAGTGGTCAAAATCTGACACTTGGTACCGGAGCCGTAGGACCGCTCAGGGTGGAAACTTGCCGTATGCGCGCCTGTCGGAACGACGTGATTGCGGCAAGGAGCGGACGTCGCCCCGCCTATGCGGCTTGCTCACTCTAGCGTCGGGGCGGTCCGCAGACCGTTGAATCGAAATCGCTACGAAGCCCACGGGCAGACCTTAGCCTCCTGCGCTGAGCATTTCGATGATTGTTAAATCCAAAGAATCACCACAGGACGGTGGCCGTCGAGCGAGTTTTCAGCAGCCCATTTCCGCAGCCTATTAATGTGCAACTTGGGAAGCTGCCGACATCAATTCCTCGGGATTCAGCGCTCTGAAGGTGTTGAGGCCATCCTCCAGAACTTCAGTGGAGGTCCAGCGAACGACACCGTCGCGGTCGAGCAGGAACTGGCCGACGGGCTGCCCCATGCCGGTGGCCATCATCTGTTGATCCGCTTCCGTAATCTCATATCCTTCCTTCTTATTAAGAAACTCGTCCATTGCCATGACGTCCATAGGCTTGGGCAACTCGCCCGGGAGATGGATCCGTATCGCCATGACCGTGTCCATCCCGACCTCGCGCAAGCCGAAAGCACGGTGCGAGGCCCGCTCCGGGTCGGATGCGGCGAGAAGATCGGGTGACGGGTGGTAACGGAAATAGAGCCGCGCCCGCTCGACCGGCGTATTGACCACCGCCAGGCATTCGACGCCTTTATCACGCAGGGCCGGCTTGAGTTGCGCCATCGCCGCGACATGGCGCCGGCAGAACGGACAGTGCAGGCCTCGGAACAAACCGATCAACAACGGGCTACGGCCTCGAAAATCATCGAGCGCGATCTTGCCTTCGCGTGAGATCGCATCGAGCACAACATTCGGTGCCCGGTCGCCCGGCTGCAGCGGGCGGTCAACACTACTCGTGGACATGGACAACCTCCTCGCCCCGGGTCAGTCAGGGAAAGCAGCACACCCAGCGTTTCGGAGGCGATCAAGTGCTGGGGCGAAAGCTTCCTGTGCCAAGGCAATAGCTTTCGACCTCTGCCATATTGCCGAGGTCGAGATTACGCACGTTGCAAGCCCATCATAACACGAAAAAGCATCTGCGGGTGCCGCCGAATGTGGTGAATTACCCTACGCGAGCGCACTCCCGAATGCTCTTGCGCTGAAGGTCAGGTTCCCGACCTCGATTTGGAGGTTCAAGTCTGCAACGCCCAAGGTCGTCAACGGGTCGGAACCGGTAATCCGCATCGGGTACCAAGCGTCAGGTTTCTACCACTAGCGAGTAGGTTTCCAGAGCTTATTGAACATGAAACGGGCACAGATATACGTGAGCCATCCCCCGTGAACTTTCGTAAGGATCTGGCCGGATCCCCGAGCTGCCATGTCACGCCCGAAAGCATAGCTCAGTTCGGTGAGCGCCGTGATGAACCTAGCCGATCTTGCCGAAGAACCAGCCGATGATGCCGCAGGGTAGATGCCGAACAGCGCCGAGACCATCACGTGGATGGCACCCAAATGGATCGACTCGCCATTTCACAAACCACTCATGATCAGTTTCCCGACCGCCAACTCGCTCGGCAAATAGCCGCTGTATTTGGGCAAGCTATCGGGCATGTCCCGCACACGACGGTGATAAAATATATCCATGCGAACCTGCGGCAGACGGGCCTCGGGCTCGAAATTGCTGGCCGGGATGAACATCACCTCGAATGGCCCGACGCCCGCAACCTCCACAACGGGCTTGCCGCAGGTCCGGCAGACCCCGCGATTGAAGTTCGGCGGCGGACGGTATTTCCTGAATGAGATATTGCCGGCGTTTTTCAGCACGACATCCTTGGCGCGAACGGCGACCACATCCGCGAACGGTTTGCTATTGAACGCCTGACAGATCAGGCAGTGGCACCGGAACCTGGCTTTCGGGGAGGTATGCACCTCGAACGAGCAGGCGCCGCATTCGCAGGAACCGCGTAGCGGCAACGATGTGTGGGTGGTCATGTGCTGATGCTCCCGAGCTTGATTTGATGTCGGCATGCTGGTCACCGGAGCATCATGTTGAGGATGGTATCGATCGGCTGTCTGAAGGGCGCGCGCAGAAGGTTGGAGAGGTTCCAACGGTCCTGCTCATAGATCCCCTTGGCATGGCTGAGGGTACGGAAGCCGTCGATGCCATGGTACGCCCCCATGCCGCTGGGACCGACACCGCCGAAAGGCAAGTCATCCTGGGCGATGTGCATGATCGTGCCGTTGATGGTGACGTTGCCGGAGGTCGTTCGGCTCAGCACCTTGCGCCGGTCTTCATCATCGGCGCCGAAGTAGTAGAGCGCGAGTGGCCGAGGCCGGGCGTTCACGTAGGCGATCGCTTCTTCGATGTCGCGGTAGGGAAAAATCGGTAGGACCGGGCCGAAGATTTCCTCATGAGCGATGCGCATGTCGTCGGTGGCGCCGAGGACGACGGTTGGCGCCAGCGTGTTGAGGCGACGGGATGCATCGCTGGGCCGGTTGCCGACCTCGATGATCCGCGCTCCTTTGGAGCGGGCGTCGTCGATCAGACTCTGAAGCCGGGCATGGTGCCGCTCGTTTATGATCGAGGTGTAATGCTCACTCGTCGGACCGTCAGGATAGAAGGACGTCACCTTCCGGTCATATGCCTTGACGAATGCGTCAACCTCGCTTTCGTGGACGAGTGCATAGTCCGGGGCGATGCAGGTTTGTCCGGCGCTGAGCAGCTTTCCGTAGGCAATTGACGCGGCCGCCTGGTCGAGGGCGTTGCCCTTGGCGACGATGCTGGGCGACTTGCCCCCGAGTTCGAGGGTAACCGGAACGAGGTTGTCGCTTGCGGCCTTCATCACCGATCGCCCTACTGCGGTGCTCCCGGTGAAGACCAGGTGGTCGAACGGCAAGGCCGTGAAGGCCGCCCCCACGGCCGCATCGCCAGTGACGATCGCGAACTGATCTTCGGCGAAAATCTCGCCGAACACTTTTGCGAGCAGCGCATTGGTGACGGGCGTGAACTCCGAGGGTTTCAGCATCACCCGGTTTCCAGCGGCGATGGCCGTGACGACCGGCATCAGCGCGAGGTTCACCGGATAGTTCCACGGCGACATCACGCCGACGACGCCAAGCGGCTGATATTCGATGCGAGCGTTGCCCATTCGCATATGCAGGGCGACGTGGCGGCGGGTCGGCGCCATGAATTTGCGAAGGTTTCGGATCAGATACTTCGTGCCCTCGGCGACCCCTCCGACCTCCATGATCGCCGTCTCATATCTCGAGCGATGCCCGAAATCGGCATTGATGGCATCTTCAATCGCTTTGCGGTGCCCGATAATCGTGGCCCTGAACTTGGCGAGATCAGCGCGTCGCTGCGCCAGCGAAGGCGCTCCGTCATGCAGGAAGGCAGCACGCTGGCCGGCGAGGAGACTGCCCAGCCGATCAGCGTCGGTGATTTTTGCGATTGCGTTCATGGTCCACTCCGATGTAGACAGGAGAAACTTACGCCCTTGACATAGGCCCTTAAGTAGCCACTGTCAACAATGTATTCACAAGAAACTTTGAGGTACCATGCAGGACGCACCCAACCGCCCCTATCATCACGGTGATCTCCGTCGTGCGGTTATCGAGACGGCGTTGGATATGCTTCGGGAGGAGAAGGGCTGGCAGTTCACGCTGCGGGAGGTCGCCCGCCGGGCAGGCGTAAGCCACGCGGCACCCTACAAGCACTTCCCCGATAAGGCCGCGCTGCTTGCGGAGATCGCTATGATTGGGTTCGACCGGCTGCGCGAGTCCCTATCGGCAGCGAAGTCTGAAGCGCCGAAATCTCTGCGCGACGAAATTACTCCGATAGCTCGTGCCTACGTCGCGTTCGGAACGGACAACCCGGCTCTGTACCGCCTGATGTTTAGCGCGGAGGAGGGAAAAGCGGTGGGAATGCATCTCAATGAGCGGGCGCTGGCGGTATTCGATGTTCTCCTCGAAATCCTCCGGCGCGGCCAGGCCGCGGGGAGCATTCGCAAGCGGCCGATAGAAGGTCAGGCGGCAGCCGCCTGGGGACTCGTCCACGGCATGACCATGCTTGCGATCGATGGGCTCTTGGTGCCCGAGAAGGTGGGATCGGCGCCCTTGGATGCGGCCTTGAGCACGCTGGTGGAAGGGCTGGGGAACCCAGCAACATGACACTAGCTGACGCCATCCCGTTCGCCCTATAATCCGCCTACCGTATATCTGTGCCCCTTTGTTGTTTAGGGCCTTATTCGTACCCGAAGGCAAAATCATTGTGCGCATCGGTCGCGGCGATCGCAGCCTGGCCGAAAGCGACTGCGATCTGGTTCAGGGTCCTGACCAGGTCGCCTATGGCATACACCCCATCGACCGAGGTCCGCTGATGCTTGTCGACGACGACATAGCCCTCGTCGCAGCATTCGATGCCCATTGCCAGCGCGAGTTCGGAACGCACCCGGCACCCCATCGCCGGATAGATGACGTCGAAATGGCGCTTCGCGCCGTCCTTGAGGACGGCCTGGTAGCCGCTGTCGGTGGGAACAAACTTTTTGAACGCGTCGCAAACAGCAATGTTCTCTTCCATGGCCACGCGCCGTGTGCTGGTGGAAAAATCGGGAAGATAGCGTGCGAGGATCGTGACGTGCTGCGTATACTGCTTGAGGAACAAGGCCTCTCGCAGTGCCTTCGCCTCATGGCCGATGACCGCGACCTGACGATCTATGACCTCGTAGCCGTCACAAACCGGGCAAAGGCGTACGCTGCCTCTGGCGATGGCCTCGCGCAGACGCGGGATTGCCGGCACGACGTCGACGATACCTGTTGCCAGGAATACCTTGCGGGCGACGATCCGCCCCGCGTTGGTCTCGGCGCCAAACCCGCCTACGGTCGGCTCGATCGATGACGCCTGATCCTGCACCAGTGTCGCTCCGTATTCGGCGGCCTGCGCACGAAGGCGCTGCAGAGGATCGGGGCCGCTGATCCCTTCGGGAAATCCCGGGCAGTTACGGCTTTGCGCAATCAGCATCGCGCGCGATTCACCCGCGTCGACCACGACGACCCGATGACGGAACCTGCCGAGATAGAGAGCGGCCGCCAGCCCCGCAGGTCCGCCGCCAACAATGAGAACATCCGCTTCAGTCGCGGATGAGGCTGAATGTCGGCGTTTGCGCACGGGTTGATCCATCCGCGCCGAACGCACTCGTGGGAAAGATGTTCCCGCGCTGAAATCGAAAGCCGCGACATCCGTCGCGGCAAGCCGTCACCACTCGATCGCCGGTCGCGCGATCATCAGCCAGAAAATCCCGAGGACGGCAGCAAAGGCGGGAAAGCCAAAGGCGAACCACAGCCAGAAAAGCCTGATATATCGGGCCGGCAGCGGGGCCCCTGCTTTGGCGGCTTCGGACGCCAGATTGCGCATCTCCATCTGCATCCATACCACCGGCAGCCAGAATGCGCCGGTGACGATGTAAAGCGCGATGGAAAGCGCGATCCAGCCTTCGGAGAGCGCGTAACCCGCCTGCCAGGCGAGCGCGACGCCGGTTATCGGCTGCGCCACGACGGCAGTTGCCGTGAAGAGAAAATCGGCGATCACCACGATGCGCGCCACTGCCGCAATTGTTGCTGTGTCGCCAGTCCTGTGGGCGAGAAGCATGAAGAAGGCAATGCCGGCGCCGGTGCCAAGCAGCACGCTGGCACCGATGACATGCAGGTACTTCAGCACGAAATAGAGCATCAGCGCTCCTCCAGGATCGCCAGGGCAACGAAGTGAAGGACGATGATCGGCAAGACCTTCAGGAACGGCCCAAGCGGTTCGTTCCACAGGTCCGGGCGCAGGAAAGTGCCCACGACCAGGTAGAACAGCGAGAGCGCGATGCCAGCGTAGAGGCCTTTTCGCGCCGTTGGCCGCCAGGCTATGAGTGCACCGACGACGACGTCGGCAAGAGCGCCGGCGACCACGGCAGGCGCCGACAACATGCCAGCCCCCGTGCTTTGCATAAGGCCGATGCCGTTGCCGTAGCCAGTGGTCAGCGACACAACCCCCGTCATGATCCAGAACAACGGCAGGACGACGAAGATTGCAGGCTTGGCGAAATAAAGCCCGGCAAACCATTTCTCCTGCACCGTTGCCGGATTGGGCGCGAGGAACTGCGCCAAGTTTTGTGGCTGTATGCCGGTCAAGGAAATCCAGTCCGATGGATCTCCGAGCGCCCCTCGCGTGATCTCCCTGGCGGCGTTGGTGCGCATCGGAGGCCGCCAGCCGAGCAACGCGGCAAGATCGCCGAGGCGGTAGAGAAGCCGCGCAACCCATCCCGGCAAGGCAAGCCTGGGTACGGGAGCCCAGCCGAGCCAGCGGCGGAAAGTGCCGACAATCTCGTCCATGGTCAGCTGTTCGGGGCCTGCAAGTTCCAGCGCCAGACGAGACGGACTGCCGGGATTGAGAAAGAAGAGCACCGTCGAGACCACATCCTCGAGCTGCACGACCTGGAGCCGGCCGGTATCTGGCATTGACGGCAGGACCGGCAGCGAGGCCAGACCGCGAAACAATGCACTGGCCCCAAACACAGGCCGGCCGAGCACTACGGAAGGGCGAAGGATTATCCAGTCCAGATCAAGCGCCATGAGGGCCTGATCGCCAGCATATTTCGTCGCCGAGAACGACGAAGGCTGTGCCCGATCGACACCCATTGCCGAGAAGTGGATCACCTTGGCAACGCCGGCGCGCGCGCAGGCGCGAAAAAGAGCCGACGCCGCATCGCGATGAACTTGTCCGGTCTTTTCGCGAGGGCTGTCCTGCAGAACCCCGGCACAGTTCACGACGACATCGATGCCGGCCAGATGCGGCAGCCAATCTTCAGGGCGTAGCGCGATCGCCATGTCCAGCACCAGCAAGTGGTAGTCGCGGGCTGCATTTGCCTGAGGGCTACGGACGATGCCGACCACCTCATGTCCTTCGGAAACGAGGCGGGAACAGACCGATGCGCCGATCAGGCCGGTGGCGCCAGCAACGAGAATTCTCATCGGACCCAGATCTCCGGTGCCGGAGGGATATTGTTCATTCTACGCTCTGACTTGCGAATGTTCGACGTGCCCGCTCGCGCGAGAACCGTCGGGCAGCGCGGAACAAACCATCGATCGCGGGATTAGGAAAGCACCAGGAGGTCTATCATGGACAGGGAAGAGCGTATCAGGCGGCGAGCCCATGAAATCTGGGAGCGTGAAGGCCGTCCGGAAGGGCGGGAGCGCGAGCACTGGGATCAGGCCGTGCAAGAGATCGAGGCAGAGGATTCCGAAGCAGAACGTGGCCCGGTCATGCCTGACCCGACCGTTGGTGCGGGCTCCGAACCCAATACGGGCGGCACCAAACCACCGAGATAACGGGTAGCCGACGTCTTGATCGGCGGTTTCGGCACGGAAAGGAAAATGCCATGCCTCGTCTGATCGCCTTGATCGTGATTGTATTGTCGGTGGTCTTCATCGGTTGGCTTTGGATCGACCAGACCGGCCAGACGAGCGACGGGACTCAGCCTGCGCCGCGCAATAGACCAGGATGGATGATGACGGCAGTTGAACTCCATTCCGGGCAGGACCTGCAAGTTCTCGCAGTGGACGCGATCCTCGCCTAACTCGAGGGCGCGGGATCCTCGTTCCTGTATTCGTGAATGAGGCCAAGGATTTGCGATCGGACCAACCCGCGAGCCTCTGGCTGAACGAACGGCATCAAGAGTTCGACCCGCTCCTCGACTTTCTCGGGAAGATCCGCAGCAGGATCGATGAGGTCGTTGCCGTGCGCATGCGCTCTTTAGTCGGGAAGGCCAGCCTTCCGGTAGCCTTCGACGAAGCGCTGGAGCACTTCCTCGTTGTCGAATGGCTGCGATGTTGCCCAGTGCCGGATGCTGAAATGGGGATCGTTCATCATGAAGAATTCCGCCTCCTGACGGGCTTCATCCAGGCGCCCGAGCTGCGCGAGGGCTGCCGCAAGCAAGCGCCGCGACGTGGTGCGGTAGGTTTCCGGCTTGCGCAAAGCCTCAACCGCGGATTGATAGTCGCCGAGCGCATAATAGGCTTGGCCTGCCATCCAATAGTACCATCCCGGTGGGCGCGGATTGAGCCGCAACGCCCGCTTCACGAATTCGACGCCCTTGACCGCGTCGCCCCTCAGGGTGATGAGATCCGAGCGTATCGCCCAGGCATCGGCATGATTGGGATCGAGCTTGAAGGTTGCCTCGAACTCGGCATCCGATTCCGCGTAACGCCGTTCGTGACCAAGTATGATGCCCAGCCCCCAGCGGTTCCCCGCATCGTTAGGGTCGAGCGCCACAGCCCGCTGCGCTTCCGCCAGCGCGCGTGGCTGGTTGGTTTGCTTCGGCTCGTTCCAGAACAGCCAGCCAAGCCAAAGATTGAGGGCCAGCAAGCTATGTGCCTCGGCATAGTCGGGATCGAGTCCAATCGCCTTTTCCAGGAGCATGCGCGCTTCCCGCGCGCCCAACCCGGTCTGAAAACTGACGCCGCGGGCTCGCACGCAAAGGTCATAGGCTTCGAGACTCGTCGGCCGTTTGCGCGCCGGCTGTCCGGCCAATCGGCCGACAAGGGCTTCGACGATCTTGGCCGTGACCTCGTCCTGCACTGCAAAGATGTCCTCGAGGCTGCTGTCGTAGCGCTCGGCCCAGATATGATCGCCGCCGATCGCGTCGATCAGTTGCGCATTGATGCGCACGCGCGCCGCGGCACGCCGGGCGCTGCCTTCAACCACATAGCGCACCCCAAGATCACGCGCGGTCAAACGCACATCGACCGACCGTCCCTTGTAAGCAAAGGTTGAGTTGCGCGCGATGACGAAGAGGCCGGCGCAGCGAGACAGGTCGGTGATCAGGTCTTCGGTCAAGCCGTCGACAAAGGTTTCCTGCTCCGGATCGTTGCTCATGTTGGTGAAGGGCAAGACCGCGATCGAGGGCTTGTCGGGCAATTCGAGCGATTCCAGTCGGCCGACCGGAGCGGCTCTCGGAACGTGCAGGTTCACGCGATAGCAGTATATCGGCTCGGCTATATTCTTCACACGCTGCTCGCCCATGGGCTCGAACGCAAACGCCAGCTTCTGCCTGACCTCCTTGGACACCTTCTCCGAAACGCAGATGCCACCGGGCTCGGCGAGTTGTTGGAGACGCGACGCCACGTTCACGCCCTCGCCATAGCGATCGTCCCCTTCGACGATCACTTCTCCAAGGTTGATTCCGATCCGGACTTCGAAGCGCTGGTCTTCGGCGACGCTCGCGTTACGCTCCGCCATGCCGCGCTGAAGCGTGACCGCGCATTCGACCGCATCCACCACGCTGCCAAACTCCGCCAGCAGACCGTCTCCCATCAGCTTGAAGATTCGCCCGTGTCGCGTCGCGATTTCCGGCTCGAACAGCTCTTTGCGGCCACGTTTCAGCCGGTCGAAGGTGCCCGCTTCATCCGCCTCCATGAGCGCCGAGTACCCGACAACATCGATGGCAAGGATTGCAGCGAGCTTCCGCTCCATGTTGAGCCTCAGAAAGATTCACGACTCGCAAGCCGCAGGTCAGAGGCAGGCAGGACCGACGCCTCCGGCCTTACCGGCCTATGATACCACAGATCACGCCTCTTGAGACTATGGCTCGCGCGACGCCCCAGCTCTCCAGCCGCAGCGCCACTGACGCGCGAGTCCCACCTATCCCTCCGCTTGTTCGCGGCAGTTGCCTCGCAACCGGACTGTGAACCCCTTTGGCTCAAACGTTTCCCTTGGGCCGTGCTCGTTTGAAGGTCTGAAAAGGTCAGAAGCGGGCATTCGCGAACGTCGACTTTGACCCATTGCGGGCATTGGCCTTCTAATCACTGCCTCACCGAGCCGACTTTGCGAATATCCTGCGGACAATCTCGTCCTCGTTGGCATCAAAGCAGCGGCCGTGGCTGAGAATGACCCGCCGCGGTTGCCACGATCGGAGCTTGCCTATTACTGCCTTTGCTTTCTGCCGCTGCAGGAGAATTGACAGCCGCATGCCGAAGAAGGTCCGCCCGTGGGGATGGTCCATCCGAGTCAGCTTGATCGCCGTGCGCCAGGGTTCATCGATCATGTCCAGTTCGAGATTGATGATCGTGTCTGTGAGGATCAGCGTCTTTGAAGCGTAGTGGAAAAATATGAACTCTTTGAAGTAGCCACCGGGAAACAGCGTCTGGTCCATGTCCCGCCGCCACGCCTCCGGCGGATTGGTCTCCAAATCTCGCGTGAACGTCACATCGGCGTGCCGTGCCAGCGCTCTTTGGCGAACTCTGGGTGATGCCCAGGTGATTGCCTCTGGAAAGACCTTCGACCACTCACCGATATGAGCGTAGTGAAACTGGTTGGGTGAAACGAGGTGGCGGATCCTGCCCAAGTTCCGCAACTCTTCGGCCAGCGTCACAGAGAACTTGATGGGCGAATGAAGGAACAGATCACCGTTCGACAGGCGCACCACCGTCATCCGAGTAGTAAATGGCAGCGGAAGCTTTACTCCGGCTATCGTCAGATATTCAAACGGGCCGTCAACGACGCCAATATCAGGTCCCTGACATTTGTAAACGTTGATGGGGTCGTAGAGGGACGCACCCATGGTCCTCTCCAACTTGTCAGCTGCGGCGCAAGGACAACATAATCCGGTTGGTCATACAATGCGTCCGGCCTGAAAGGCCGCTTGCCATTCAGAAAAGTCCGTCAGACCTGTCCGCTGCAAAAAAGTGAATGAGCTCAAAGCCGACCTTCGGCGCTGACACTGCGGCGGCCAATGGATTCCAAACTACATGTTAATACGATTTCCACGTGCGAATGACCGCTTTGCGCCTGATATCGGCCATTGAGGTGACCGTTGCCACTGCCTGAAAGCAGACATGGTTGGCGACCATTCTGGAGGCCGCGGTTGCGCCATCTGCGGTAGTTCGAGGGATCCCCGATGAACGGTAGCAGTCGGCCCCTTCCAGAAGTTCGTGCGCGAGTGCCTACGGCACATTATCTACACCTAATGTATAACCTAGCCGATTTCGAAGAAATGGGACATAGTTGAGGAGCATATGATCTCTTGTTCATGAATCCGGGCGAGTCGCCCGGCAGCGATTGGAGATATGAGATGGCAGCCAATTGGGACTTTTATCAGACTCTTAACTCCGGCCGGATCGAGTGGCCGAAGGGTGATCAGACAGTCAGCCCAGGGTACACCCCCAGGTGGGTAGAGGCCTGGGCTGTGCAGGGCGGCGGCATGGGCGCAGGGCAGGACTTTCCGGGCCCCAGTCAAAGCACCGCCCACGGTGCAGGTTGGTCAGCTTTCCCGCCGAACCGCTGGACTGCAGACTGGCCGGGGTGGATAAGCGGAACCTTCCAGCCCGGGCCGGCAGTCGGGATCGCGCTCTTGGCTTCGCGCAATGGCGGGGCTTCTGAATACAATTGGTGGTTTGGAGCTATCTGTCTGCAATAGCAGCTCTCGGTAACTGTCGAGCGAGGCATAGATGGAGAGATGAAATGGCCATCGACCAAGATTTCATCAAGAATTTCGAGGATCAGATCTTGGTCCTTGAGAGCATAGAGAAGGCGGTCCAAGAGGGGATCCGAGACGCCAAGCAAAAGCTAGATCGAATCAAAAACGGGGAACCTATGGACGACGTCTTTGGTGTCCCGCCAAAGAAATAAGTCCGGCGGCTCAGGGCGGGCGGCAATGAGAAACTCCCCACTGGCTCCGCTCAGGGCCGCGTAATCCCGTGTGTTCAAAGCCGAGCGTGGTCTTCGGGCGTGCGAACAGCGTCTCGACCGGGCGTATCCGCCATTCGATGCGCACGGCCTCGCGTCTTCATGGACGCTGCGGAGAACGTCGCGCACCGCCGTTTTTGGACAGCAGCGGACTTGAGTTCACAATGTTGGCAGTCTCGTTTGCTGGACCGATTGTTTCCGGTTTCCGCCGTTGACATTGTCGGAGAGTGGGAACGTGAAGTTGCGACGATACTTGCATGAGCGGCTTGCCAACGGGACAGGTGAACTGGTTCTGGACCGAATCGAAGTTGAAGTCAGCGCAGCTGAAGGTCCGTCATCGGCGTTCGCAACGCGATTTCTATGGTTGCGTTACCCCGGCGAACGCCACCAGATCGGCCACCGTGAAGTTTCCAGGCGTGGACGAAGGAAGGATAGGTGTGAACCCACCGGCGACGTTCAGATAGGATGACGCATCTCGCTTCAAGATCCTGACAAACGTCTCCGCCACGATCCTGCCGCCGACCGGGCCCAACTGATTTCCGCCGGCGAGGACGGCAGCCTCGCGAAGGACGTAATACCACAGTGGCGTCTTGTTCAGCAGTAAACCGCCGCTGGAATTCAGCACAGCCATTTCGGCCGCCGGCAGCCCAGATGTCAACTGCGCCGCGGTCATCGGCGCAATGCCGAATGAGTTGGCCATGCCCTGTCCACTCGGCAGACCGAGAGCTAGAGCGCGCCGGAGGTTTCGCGTTGCCAGAATCGCCATCATTCCAGAGAATCCGGGCAACGATTCCAATCCGTTAGCCATGAAGCTATCGATTTTCCGGGCCTTGTTGTGAATCGGTACTGGCACTCCGGTGTCAAAGAACGCGTTGAAGTCAACGACCCAGGTGGAAAAGACCGGCAGCCGTGGATCGCGATTGAACTCAAAGACCTGTCCAAGTGTGGCTTTCGGGAAGTTGAAATTCACCCAGTACGTATCACGGATCATACTGTGGCCGAACCGGTACGCTGCCACGGCGAACTCGACGGGCATTCGGAACGAGCTGCCGATGGGAGCAGATACGCTCGCCATCGCGTTGTTCACGGCAGCCAGTCCGCAGATTCTTTCCAGAAAGTCATGCACCACGGCCCATTGGTAGTGATGGGTCACGATCCGTTTGGCCTCTGCGAAGATGTCGCCCGCAAACGCTACTGCCACCAGCAGATCAACGACGGCGTTATGGAAACGCAGCATAGCGTGCTGGAACTGTACGATGATCAGATTTTCGTCGTTGCGCGGATCGCCGATCGCAGCAGTATTCGTACCCTGCATGCGGGGCACATCCCAGTTCGTCTGCTGGACCATGCCCGATTTGTCACCGTTGTTGCTGGGGCCGCCCGGGCCAATAGGAGTGTTCGAGCCCCTATGCAGCTTGATTGCGGTAGCTGGACCAGATGTAGGAAATACGTAGAGAAATGGATCTAAGCCAGGCCCGCGGCCGTAAACGGAATCCAGATCGAGCGCCGGGCTCCTCATGTTACTGATTGTATTCGCATCGGTAGCGGCGTCGAGAGTCGACGAGACGTCGAACGTGATGTCATGGTCGACAAACTGACCAAAATAAGTGAAGCCTGCTGGTATCGAAGACACGCCCGCATTAGCGGGATTGTGAGACGCAGGATTAGGATCGCGGCCGGGGTCTCCCATCATGTTACCGAGTTGGCCGAGGAGTGCTTGCGTCGCGACATTGAATGGCAACTTCGTTGCCGCACGGGTGGCCGCGGACGACATGTATCCGAAGCGATCTGCACAGGCAGAACTCAGCCAGGGAAACGGGAACCAGTAGAGCGGAATTTTAACGCCGTGAAAACGTCGAATCCCCGGCTTTAGTGCGAGGATAGACTCTTTGACGTCTTCCGGTAACTTCTCCGCGGGAAGGTCCGCCGGCTTGATGCGATTCGCGCTGGCCAACAGTTGCTCCAGCGAAACGGTGGGCCTCAGATTCGTTTCGGTCACGCGCTTTCGCAACTCCGACAGCACGATCGGCTTTGGGTTAACGAATCCTTTAGGAATCGATGTCTTCTTGAGAAATTCGCTGACTGGCTCGGCAATTTGGGAAGTTGCGGCCGGGTTCGCTGTCTCAGCTTTTCGCTTCGTAGGCTTCGTCGCACCGAGTTGCTTGGGTGTCTGTTTCGCTGAGGCTTTCTTTTTCGTGACCATGCTTGACCTCTTCGAAAATGATTTCAGGAAGTAGCACCCTCACCCAATGGGAAAGGGGGCCTTCAACAAGTTGGGATTAAGCAGAAAGGCCCATGCAGGCGCCACCCGGCTGGAGGACCCAAGTATCGAGCCTCAGCACTGTCTCGCCCGGTCTAGCTCTAGGGGGCCAGCGGTGAGGCATATTTATGCTCGTAGATCGTACGAAGTTCGGTGGCATCATATCACCTCCGATCCAGAGCGGTTCACAAGGAGGTGCGGGCGGTGCCCCTTGCCGCCTCCCGACGGTGTCACATTTTGACGAGTTTGCCTAGGCGGAGCTGGGTCGCGGCCGCGGCGACCACGTTTCCCTTCAGCTCGTAGAGATGCAGCGCTCCGGACACAGCGGCGACCGCCTCGTCGCCTCGGCGGGCGGCCTCGAGCACGTGCGACAGGTCGACCAGTGCATCCGCCCGGTCGTTGACGAAGTCGGTCGCTTCGGCGATCGTCACTGCTTCGCGCGCGAGCGCCTCCGCCGCCCGGAGCTCTGCCCGCCGCGCATGCACGCGTGCGCGCACGCGGCGCCAACGGACCTGCGTCACCAGGTCTCCGCTCGCAGCCAGCTGGGCGCTGAGTTTAGCAAAGTCCTCGGCCTCTTCGTCGCGTCCCTGTTCGAGGATCACCACGGCGAGGGACGCGGCCATCGTCGAACGGAACGCGCGCTCGCCCATCTCCTCAAGCGCACGATACGCTGCGCGCGCGCTCGTCTCGGCCGCAGCGGGGTTCCCGGCGAGCAGCTCGACGACGGCCTCATGCTCTGAGGACGCCACGTAGAGCGTAAGGCCGAGGTCGGCGTAGGTGGCGTTGCTCGTCGCGATCAGATCGCGGGCAATCTCGAAGCGGCCGACAATCGCGTTGAGGCACGCGAGCTGGCGGAGGATCGCTGCCTCGGACTCGGGGCTTTCGCCCACCTGCACTCGCATCGCCTCGCAACGGCGGATGCCCTCGGCTGCCGGGGTGGGCCCGAACCACAAGGAGGAAGCGATCCACGTGAGGATTTCGTAGTACTCATGCCAATCCCCCGCACGTCGCGCGTGAGCAGCAGCTTGCTCCCAAGCTGCAATGGCGGCCTCGCCGCGAGCCGCGGTGAAGGATAGCCAGGCCTCAAGCCGCCGTGCGCGGCAGAGGCCGAGGTCGTCCCCGAGGCGCTCGAAGACCGGGATCACCGCAGCTACCGCGCGTGCCGACTCCTCCAGCCCGCCCTCTTCGCCGTGGAAGATCCGGAGGAACTGCCGCTGAACGAGCACATGCGCTGCCAAGCGCTGGTCGTCAGCGGCAGCGGCCAAGCGCTCCGCCTCGTCCAGCGCGCGCCCGGCGTCGTCCAGCCGGCCGCTTTCGATCAGCGCGCCGCTCAAGTCGGCGAGCAGCACGATCCGCCGTGTGTCATCGGTGGGAAGCAGCCGGGAAACCCTCTCAAGCAGGCTGATCGCCGCCGGCAGGTCGCTGCGGACAAGCGCTCGCCGCCCGGCTGCCTCGAGCCGTTCGCACGCCCGGGCGGCAAGCGAGGCCGCGCGCACGTCGCGCGGACCGAGCGCGACACGGTACTGAAAGGCCTGTTCGAGATGATAGCCGACAATCTCCTCAAACTCGCGTAGCCGGTCCGCGGCCGCTAGCTCGAGCCAGGCGGCGAAGCGCTCGTGCAGGTCGGCGCGCGCATTCTTCGGCAGGGAGCGATACGCGGCGTCGCGGATCAGGACGTGACGGAAGCGATAGGCCTTCTCGCCGGCGAACAACGGCGCCTCCGGGCGGATCAGGTCCCGGCGGACGAGCGCGAGCAAACCGTCCTCGAATGTGTCGAGCACCGGGCAGGCGAGCTCGCTGACGGCGCTCCGATGGAATAC
This sequence comes from Mesorhizobium sp. WSM4841, assembly GCF_055811515.1. Lineage (NCBI taxonomy): Bacteria > Pseudomonadati > Pseudomonadota > Alphaproteobacteria > Hyphomicrobiales > Phyllobacteriaceae > Mesorhizobium > Mesorhizobium sp. WSM4841. The sequence goes on along the minus strand of NZ_JBVVQC010000006.1, from coordinate 138,061 downwards.
TGAGCCCTCGACCGCTGCGGCCGTCAGGATGGCGCGCTCGACGGACGGGAGGCCCTCGAGACGGGCAGCGAGAAGCGCGTTGATAGTCGAGGGGACGGGCAGCTCAACGAGGTCCGACGCGGCGACCCAGCTGTCGGGCGCCTGCCTGAGCAACGCGTCGTCGACGAGCATCGCCACGAGTTCCTCAGCGAAGAGCGCATTGCCCTCGGCCGCGCTCGCGATCCTCGACTCGGCAGCGGGCGGCAGCGGCGCGGGGCCAAGCAGGTTGGAGATCAGCTCGCGGCATTCCGCGTCGCTGAGCCGCTCGAGGACGATCGACGTCGCGTTGCGTTTGCCGGCCCCCCAGCCAGGACGCGAGTCGAAGAGCTCCGGCCGCGCGATGCAGATGAGCAGGATCGGGAAATCGCGTGAGAAGTCGGCGACGTGCTCGACTAAGTCGAGGAATGTCGACTCGGCCCAATGGACGTCGTCCACCACAACGACGAGCGGCCCCGCTCGCGCGAGCGCCTCAAACAGCCTCCGGACGGCCCAGGCGGTCTCCTCGGTCGTCCCTTGTCCCGCGCCGCCAAGCCCGAGCGCCCCGGTCACACGCTCGGCAATCAGCCGGGCCTTCTCGTCGCCTGCGAGCCGCGCCTCGACCACCGCTGCGAGTTGCTTGCCGGAGTCCGGTCCCTCCGCGCGGGTAAGCTCCCGGACGATCTCGGCCAGCGGCCAATAGGTGATGCCCTCGCCATAGGGCAGACAGCGGCCGTGCAAGACTGTGACATCCTCGGCAAGGCCGCTCGTGAACTCCCGTACGAGCCGCGACTTTCCCACACCCGCGTCGGCGAGAATGGTGACCAGGTGGCAGGTCCTATCGCCGACCGCGTTGCGGAAGACGGTCTCAAGCAAGGCTCGTTGGCGTTCGCGCCCGACGAAAGGCGAGTCGAAGCGGCGCGCAACGCCGGGGGCGTGGGCGAGGACTTCTAACACGGCGAGGGCGCGGATGGTCGCGCCGCGCTTGAGTGCGCGCGGCCCGCTCGGCTCGACGACGACCGCATCGCGCACGAGCTTGTGCGTCGGCTCCCCTATCAGGATCTCATTCGCCGTCGCTGCCTCCTCAAGGCGCTTCGCGACAATGACGGCCTCTCCGGCGACTGACAAGTATCCCTGCGTTTGGTCGCCGGCGATCACCTCGCCGGTGTTGATGCCGATTCGGTTCATAAGGCGGACGCCCCAACCGGCTTCGAGCTCGTGGTTAAGGATGGCAAGTGTTTCGCGCATCTCCACCGCTGCCCGCACCGCGCGCAGCGCGTCGTCTTCGTGGACGAACGGCATGCCGAACACAGCCATGATCGCGTCCCCGATATAGTTGTTCACGATTCCGCCGTGCCGTTGAACGACGGCGCTCAACTCGCCGAAGTACCGGGAGAGCAGGTTCCGGAGCGCTTCGGGATCGAGGGAGAGGCTAAGCCGCGAGGAATCGACGATGTCGGCGAAGAGGATGGTGACCGTCTTGCGGGCGTCCGGCCCGGGCTCCCGCGCGGCCGGCGCTGCCGGCTTAGCTGGAACCGAGGAAGCCACCTTAGGCCTCCGCTTCGGGTTCGGCCGGAGATGGTTATCCGATGACATGGCACGGCTCCGTGTCTTAGCCTCCCCACGCCGCTGACCAGTTGCGGATTGTCATGGGTGCTGCTTTCACGATACAGCCGCTTCTCAACAAGAACAAAGCGGTTTCCTCGCCGCTCAAAACTCCCGCACTTCTTCCAAAGATACCTTTTGGGCTATCTGCGGGGCTTTAGTTGGCTTCTCCCTCATAGGTGGAAGAAACCGAGCGGTCCGTCCGCAGAAAGCGATACCCGCACCGGGCCTGCTGGGGTGATAGGGCCTTTTCGTCAGTTGTCGAGCAGGCGGAAATGCGCGGCGCGAACGACGGCCTGCGTGCGGTTCCTGGCGCCCAGCTTCCTGGCGGCGGCGGTGAGGTGCATGACGACCGTAGGAATCGAGCGCCCGATGACGCGCGAGATCTCCTTGGCAGAGAGGCCATGTGCCGAATGGCGGAGACACTCGCGCTCGCGCTCAGTCAAGGACGGCAGGAGCGGACTGAGAGCCGATCGGTCGTAGAGGGCGTAGGCCGTGTCGTGGAAGACATGCGCCAGCAAGCTAAAGCGCGCGATGGTTCCCGCATCCCGATCTACCATCTCGTCCGCGCCGAGGCGGATGCCGGTAACCGTGGCATAGCCGCCGCGCGGCATGTGGATAGGGATCGTGACGCCGCTAGTGAGGTCGCGCTCGCGCAGATAGCGCGCAACGGGTTCCGTAGTCTCGTCGAGGAGCGCGCCTATCTCGGTGTCGATCTCCTTGTTGTAGCTCCAGGCGAAGGGGGTGGAGCTGCGCGCCGCCACGATCTGCACCGGATCGATGCGGAAGTAACCTCGATCGCACCAATAGTCGCGCATGTCGTCATCGATGTTACGCAGCTTGAGCATCGACGGGATCATGATAGCGCCGTCGAGATCGTACGGGATGGGCGTGTAGTCGTAGACCAGCGCGTCGTAGCCTAGGCCGGACAGGGCGGCGAACGCCTCGTCGATGCATTCGTCCAAGGTGCCATGGCGAGTGAAACGCCGCCTGATCGTTGTGATTTCGTCCAGCATGAGCTCTTCCGCCTACATCCCGGACCACCCTATCACTTCTTATAGCTGACGCACTCCCAACGTTTCGCTTAATATATGAGCATGCCTAAAATCTGTGCATTCGGAGCGTATCATGTGGCGAGAGATGGCGGCCGACGATCGCATCGAGGTAAATGTCGACGGCTTTAAAGTCGTCGCCTACAGCTTCGGCTCCAGCACCGAGACGGTGTTCTGCCTCAACGGCGGGCCTGGCCTGGCCTGCGACTACCTTCGCGAATCGCACTCCTGCCTGATGGACAAGGGATACAGGGTCGTGGCGTTCGACCAGCTTGGCACCGGCGCCTCCGACCGGCCCACGGACACCTCGTTGTGGACTATCGCGCGCTACGTCGAGGAGACCGAGACGGTTCGCAGGACGCTGGGACTCGGCAATGTACACATGCTGGGTCATTCCTGGGGCGGCTGGCTGGCGATCGAATATGCGCTTGCCTACCAGGAGAACCTGCAGACGTTGATCCTCGAGGATACGGTCGCCGACATGCCGCATCTTGTTCTGGAACTGGAACGCCTGCGCGCGTCGCTGGGACCCGAGACCGTATCGATGATGCAGAAGCACGAGGCGCAGGGAACCTACGGTCATCCGGAATACATGGCGGCGGTGACGATCCTCAACTACCGCCATGTCTGCCGCCTGCCCGAATGGCCGGCGCCGGTGCGCCGCTCGCTCGACGACTGGAGCATGGGACCCTACGCGACCATGCAAGGTCCGAACGAGTTTCTCTACATCGGCAATCTCAAGGACTGGAACCGGGTGCCCGACCTGCCCAGGATCAAGGTGCCGGTGCTGATCACGCATGGTGAGCACGACGAACTGACACCAGCCTGTGGTCTGCGCATGAAGCTTGGCCTGCCGCAGTCGGAGTTGCACATCATCCCGAATGCGAGTCACATGCCCTTCTACGAGAACCCAGCTGCATACTATCCGATCCTTTTAGGGTTCCTCTCGCGCAACAAGGCAGGCTGATGCAGGCGGAATGCAGGGGAAAGGGAGCGGACGGGGAAACACCTCAGGGCCATGCACCGCTATAAGTTCGTTCTATACCGTCCGCTTCAGTTCCTGCCGGTGCTGTTCGGCATCAGCGTGATCACGTTCATCCTTGTCCGGCTGATCCCCGGCGACCCCGCTCGCGTTCTGCTCGGCACCCGCGCCACCCCCGAAGCGATCGCCCGCATCCGCGCGCAGTACGGCCTCGATGAGTCCATGCTCGCCCAGTATTTCTACTTCCTGCGCAACCTCGCGGAGGGCGAGATGGGGCGCTCGATCCTCTACAAGATCGATGTGCTGAAGCTGATCGCCACGCGCATCGAGCCCACTCTGACGCTGGTGCTTTGCAGCGTTGTGCTGTCGGTATTGATCGCCGTGCCGGTGGCGGCGATCGCGGCGCGCAATCAGGGCAGGCTGGCCGACCAAGTTATCCGCATCGTTTCCACCTTCGGCATCGGCTTCCCGCCCTTCTGGCTCGGCCTGATGCTGATCATCCTGTTCAGCGTCGAACTCGCCATTCTCCCGGTGTCCGGTTACGGCAACACGCTTTCTGAAAAGCTTGCACATCTCGTGCTGCCGAGCCTCACTGTCTCGCTGTCGCTGTCGACCGTTCTGGCGCGCAGCTTGCGTGCGGCGATGGTCGAAGGCTTGAAGTCCGACGTGGCGACTGCCGCGCGCGCGCGAGGCATGCCGGAGAGCATCGTGTTCTGGCGCCACGTGCTGCCAAATTCGTTGGTGCCGACCGTCAACCTTCTCGCCGTAAACATAGGTTGGCTGATAGGCGGCACCGTCGTGGTGGAGACCGTCTTCGCGCTGCCCGGCATGGGCCAGCTGCTGGTGCGCGCCATCTTCTCGCGCGACTACATGGTCGTGCAGGGCGTGGCGATGGTCTTCGCCTGCGCCACCGTGCTGATCAACTTCCTGGCTGACATCGTCACGGTGGCTCTCGATCCGAGGGTGAAGCTGTGAGCGAGCCCTTGGCCGCGCCCGCGCTCGGCAGGAAGGGCCGCTTTCGCCGCCGCGGTACGCTGGCGGCCGGCGTCTTCCTGCTTGGGGCGTTCGTCGTCCTCGCGCTCGGCGCGCCGCTGATCGCGCCCTACGATGCGATCGCCCAGGACGCGACAGCACGGCTCCAGGGGCCGTCCTGGCTGCACCCGTTCGGGACCGACAATTTCGGCCGCGACATCCTCTCGCGCGTCATCTGGGGAACGCGCATCGACCTCAAGATCGCCGTCATCGGCGTTATCTTCCCCTTTCTCATCGGCACCACGCTGGGCACGGTAGCCGGCTTCTTCGGCGGGATAGTCGACGCCATCTTCATGCGGCTGGTCGACGTCATCCTGGCCTTCCCGTTCCTGGTATTGATGCTGTCGATCATTGCGATCCTGGGGCCTGGCCTGGCCAGTTTTTACATCGCCATGGCCCTCGTCGGCTGGGTTTCCTACGCGCGGCTCATCCGCGCCCAGATGCTCGTGCTCAAGAACCACGATTACGCGGTTGCGGCGGTCAGCCTCGGCTTCAGCCGCATGCGCATCATGTTCCGTCACCTCCTGCCCAATGCCGCTGCCGGCTCGGTCGTCTTCGCGATGTCCGACGCGGTCCTCGTCCTGCTGAATGGCGCGGCCATTAGCTATCTCGGGCTGGGCGTGCAGCCGCCAGTCGCGGAGTGGGGCGTGATGGTGGCGGAAGGCCAAGCCTTCGTCACCACCGCGTGGTGGATTACATTGTTCCCGGGGCTTGCGATCGTGACGCTCGCCTTCGCCTTCAGCATGATCGGCGACGGGCTGGCCGATTTGTTCGGGGTTCACGAGTGATCGCGGCGCTGCTCAAGGTCACCGACCTGACGGTCGTCCATGACGGTGACGGCGGGGAGCGTACCCTGCTTGATGCCGTGTCGCTCGATCTCGCCCCGGGAGAAGTGCTCGGGCTGGTCGGCGAGAGCGGGTCGGGCAAGAGCCTGCTCTGCCGCTCACTCGTTAGGCTGCTGCCATCGAGCCGGCTCAGGATCAGCGGTGGCTCGATCACACTTTCCGGGCGTGAGCTGACGACCGCGCCGGAAGCCGAGATGCTCGCGGTGCGCGGCGGTGAAATCGGCATGATCTTTCAGAATCCGAGCAGCCATCTCGACCCGGTCATGAGGATCGGCGACCAGATCACCGAGGGCATCCGCTTTCACCAGCAGCTGGACGCCAAGGCGGCGCGCGCCGCGGCGGTGGATATCCTCGCCCAGGTCGGGTTTCCGGATCCGGCTCGGCAATACGATAGCTACCCGCACGAATTCTCCGGCGGCATGCGCCAGCGCGCCATGATCGGCGCGGCGCTATCAAGCAATCCCAGGATCCTGATCGCCGACGAGCCGACGACGGCACTCGACGTGACGATACAGGCGCAGATCCTGCGGCTTCTGATGGACATCCGCGCCAGGCGTGGACTCTCGGTGATCCTGGTCACCCACGATCTCGGCATCGTTGCCCAAGTCTGCGACCGCATCGCGGTGATGTGGCAAGGTCGACTGGTGGAGATTGGAGAGAAGCGCGGTCTGCTTGCGGCGCCGGGGCATGCCTACACCCGTTCGCTGATCGCCAGTCATCCCTCGCTGCCGGAGGAGGACATGCCGGCAAAGGCTGAGAAGCTCCGGGCACCCGGAGCGGTGCCGGTGGTCGACATCGAGAAGCTGCACGTGCGCTTCGCCACGGGCGGCCTGTTCCGGCGAGGCGCGGTTGATGCCGTCAATGGGGTCACACTCCGTGTCATGCCGGGCGAAACGGTCGGCATTGTCGGCGAATCCGGAAGCGGCAAGAGCACTCTGGCGCGCGCCGTCCTTGGACTTACGCCGGTCTCGTCAGGCACGATACGGTTCGATGGTACGGACATCGCATCGGGTCGCGCAATCCTCGGCATGCTGCGACGTCAAACCGCCATGGTTTTCCAGGACCCCTACAACGCCCTCAATCCTCGTCTTACCGTTGGCAAGATGCTGGCGGAGGTCCTGCGGGTACAGGGCAAAATCGAGACCGCGCAAATTCCGGCACGCTGCGGCGAACTGCTCGACTTGGTCGGCTTGGGGCGCGCGTTCCTCGACCGCAAGCCGCGCTCGATGAGCGGCGGCCAATGCCAGCGGGCCGGCATAGCTCGCGCGCTCGCCGTCGACCCGAAACTTATCATTGCGGACGAGTGCGTGGCCGCCCTCGACGTCACCATCCAGGCGCAGATCGTGGAGTTGTTCCGCGAATTGGTGGAACGTATGTCGCTCACGCTGATATTTATCGCCCACGATCTCGCAATCGTTCGCAATCTCTGCCAGCGTGTTGTGGTGATGCACCGCGGCGTGATCGTCGAGGAAGGTCGGTCGGAGGAAGTGTTCTCCCGGCCGAAGCATGCCTACACCGCCGCGCTGATTGCCGCCGTTCCGCATATCGATCCGGACAAGCCGCTGCTTGCTCCCTCGAAGATGGCGACCCCGCAGGCCGACGGGGTCGCAAACTGAAACCAAAGGCAAACCAGAAGGGGAATAACGATGTTAAGAAGCAAATGGATGCGCATCGGCTTGGTCACCGTTATGACCAGCCTGTCCCTGGGGGCGACGCTCGCAGAAGCCGCCGGCGTACTCACGATTGGCCGGCGCGAAGACTCGACCACCTTCGATCCGATCAAGACCGCCCAGAACATCGACCTGTGGGTGTTCGCCAACGTCTATGACGTGCTGATCCGCGTCGACAAGACGGGCACCAAGCTGGAACCCGGTCTCGCCGAGAGTTGGGAGGTCAGCCCGGACGGCCTCACCTATACGCTCAAGCTGCGCGACGCGAAGTTCTCGGACGGCTCCGACCTGACGGCCGACGACGTGGTGTTCAGCCTCACCCGCATCAGGGATGACGAGGGTTCGCTGTGGGCGGATCCTTTCAAGGTGATGGATACGGTCGAGGCAACCGATCCAAAGACCGTCACGATCAAACTCAAGCAGGCGACCGCGCCGTTCCTGGCGACGCTGGGCTTCCCGATCGCCTCGGTTCTTTCCAAGAAGGGCTTCGAGACGCTCGGTCCGGAGAAATATGCCGAAACACCCATCGGCTCTGGCGCCTTCACTATCACGGAATGGAGGCGCGGCGACCGTGTCATCCTGGCGAAAAATCCGCATTTCTGGGAGGCCGATCGTGTCAGCCTCGACGGCGTCGAGTGGATCTCCGTGCCGGACGATAACACCCGCATGCTGAACGTGCAGGCCGGCCAGCTCGACACCGCGATCTTTGTGCCGTTCTCACGCGTCGCCGAACTGCAGAAGGATTCCAACCTCACCGTTCATCTCGACCCGTCGACCCGCGAGGATCACCTGCTGATTAACCACGAGCATGGCGCGCTGGCGAAGAAGGAGGTGCGGCAGGCCCTCGACATGGCCATCGACGAGCAGGCTGTGGTCGATACGGTGACGTTCGGCTACGGCGAGGTCGCAAACTCCTACGTCCCGAAAGGCGCGCTCTATTACTACGCCGACAATCTGAAGCGGCCCTACGATCCGGAAAAGGCCAAGCAGATGCTGGCCGACGCCGGGGCCTCGGACCTGACGCTCAACTACGTCGTGCGGGCCGGCGACGAGATCGTCGAGCAGACGGCCGTGCTGCTGCAGCAGCAGCTCGCCAAAGCCGGAGTCACCGTCAACATCCAGAAGGTCGATCCGAGCCAGGAATGGGACATGCTGGTGGCCGGCGACTATGACGTCTGTGTCAACTACTGGACCAACGACATCCTCGACCCAGACCAGAAGACCACCTTCGTTCTCGGCCACGACGCGAACATGAATTACATGACCCGCTACAACAACGAGAAGGTCAAGGAGCTGGTCGCGGCGGCGCGCATCGAGATGGATCCGGCCAAGCGCGAGCAAATGTACACCGATCTGCAGAAGATGGCCAAAGAGGACGTCAACTGGATCGATCTGTACTACAGCCCGTTCATCAACGTCTCGCGTAATAACATCGAGAACTTCTACCAGAATCCGCTGGGCCGGTTCTTTCTGGAAGACGTGGTCAAGAACTAGACTTGTGAACGAAGCCACGGGACGCCGCTCTGCGGCGTTCCGCCCAAGCCCTGACAGCACGTTTGGCGTGCTGCCCGTCTTACCGCGCGTCGTTTGCTGGGACAGGTGAGCGATCTGCTGCTGTCGCTACTTCCGCTTTCTGACAGTTCCGCGCTGATTGCGGACGGTCCGCACCCGTGAACCAAGACTGCCGGGCGGCAATGCCTCTATCTCTGCCGGAGAGATCACCTTTGCCGCTTCCTGAAAGCAGACATAGCCCGCGACCACGCTGGAGGTCATGGATGCGTAGCCATTCCCGGGTCTTCTCCAAACCCGACCTTCGCCCTTCGGCCGCTGTCGACCGATAGTGTTCTCTAATGGGTCAAGGGCGGCGGCTCGGTTGTGAGCGTTATCGACGCTTTCGGGTGCCTGCGTTCTCTACGTGCTCATGGGCACTTGATGGGGTTAACTGGGTGTGGAGCGGCTTGGTGCAGTCGAGCGGCTTATGGGGCGCAAATTCAAGGCAGCGATTGCCTACTATCCGATATGTTCGGTAGCGAGTGGCGACAGTCCCGACCTTGATCCTGATCGGCGAGCTTGACTATTGGAGCCCCGCCAAAAAATGCCGAGAGATGATGAAGCAGCGCAGCGGCAGGGGAAGCTCCGTGCAGCTTCAGGTCTACAAGGGCGCTCATCACGCGTTTGATGCCCCGGAATTCAAGACTGGCATCGAGGCCTACGGTCACTGGGTGGAGTACAAAGCGGTTGCAGCCGACCGATCCGTAAGCGTTGACACTCTCGACACTGCGCGAGAAAGGGGCGCATCTTCGAGGCGCCCGCGTCCGCGACTGAGGCGGGCGCTCTTCCATATTTACGAAAGGAACACCCCTATGAGGATCGGAATCATCGGCGCTGGAAACATCGGCGCCACATTGGTGCGAATGCTTCGGCGCGTCCTCTCCTTAAAGCCGTCACCGGGCTTGCAATGCGGTGGCGCATTATGACATTGGCTGCATGAGCACGTCCGCACAACCAGTGCGTCTGGTCCGCCCCGAAAAGAAGCGGCGTCGCATCCCCATTGCAGTCATCATGGCGATGAGTTTCGGCAGCCTCGTGTTCCTGTCGGTTGGCGGCGTGCTCGCATTGTCGGTCGGCGCCAACCTTCGCAACACTTTCGACCTGCTCGGCGCCCAGTCGACGCTCCTGATCGATGCGATGGAGGATTCGCTGCGCGCCGAGATGGGGCGCGCCGAGAGCGCCGTGGACGGCGTCGCGCAGCTCTACAAGCAGGGCGAGTTCCAGATCAACGACGAGGCGATGTCGGCGGCAGTTGCCAGTGCGCTGGCGGCAGCGCCGGGGGTGAACGCAATGTTGATCTGCACACCCGACCTGATTTGCAGGGGGGCGGCGGTGACCGGGGACAACGACGCCAAATATCCTGCCGGAACGATCCGGAAACTCCCCGCCGAGACCGAGAAATCGCCGCAAGTGCGCGCCGTTCTTGAAGAGCGCCAGCAGGTCGACGGACGCCGGTGGGGCGCCTTCGTGGCCAACGAACATGGCTTGTTCGCCAACGTCTCGGCGCCGCTGTCACGCGATGGCGCCACGAAGGCCTGGGTGATCGCCGCGGTGGAACTGCAGAACTTGTCCAAAATCACGCAGGAACTGTCGTCGCGCTTCGGCACGCATGCCTTCATTCTGGATGGCGACGGATCCATCCTGGCGGACCAGCGGCTGGCTTCCCCGGATGCGCTGAAGGACGGCATCCTGCCGCTGACGCCGCTCGCCAATTTCGGCGATCCGGTTCTCGCCGGATATGAGGCGCGCAAACCGGAACCGGAGTTCAGCACGCAGCGTACCCGCGATATCGAGGTTGCCGAAATCCGGGTTGACGAAATCCAGGTTGACGACAAGGACGGCTCGACGTCATGGGACGGAGAGAACACTTACGTCGCTATTACCCGTGAGATCACCGGCTATGGCGACCGGCCCTGGACGCTCGGCGCGTATTTCAAGACCAGTCAGATCGGTGACGAAATCGAGCGCGTCATGGGATCGGCCATGCTTGGACTTGGCGCGATGGCGGTGGCGGTCATCGTCGCGATTCTTCTCGGCAAGCGCCTGTCGCGCCCGATCCAGGCGATTGCCGGCCAGGCCACGCGCGTCGCCGATTTCGATCTCGACGGCGTGACCCCCCTGCCGCGCAGCAGGGTGCTGGAGTTGGACAACCAGGCTTCGGCGTTCAATGCCATGCTGATCGGTCTGCGTGCATTCTCGACCTATGTTCCGCGCTCGCTGGTGGCCAAGCTGGTGCGCACCGGAGAGAGCGGCATCGCCGAACCGCGTGAAGCGGTCGTCACCGTTATGTTCACCGACATCGCCGGCTTCACCACGCTGTCGGAGCAGATGGACGCCGCCGCCGCGGCCAGGCTGCTGAACCACCACTTCGCGATCCTGTGCGGCGCGGTCGATGCACATGGCGGCACGGTCGACAAGTTCCTGGGCGACGGCATGCTGGCGTTCTTCGGCGCGCCGGATCGTCTGAAGGGCCATGCCGCCGCGGCCGTCCGCGCAGCCGCGGCCATCCGCGAGAAGCTGGACAAGGACAATCTGGAAGCGGCTGGCGAAGGCCGGCCTCCGCTTCATGTCCGTATCGGCATCCACACGGGCTCCGTCATCGTCGGCAATATCGGCGCATCCGATCGTGTCAACTATACGATCGTCGGCGACACCGTGAACGTCAGCCAGCGGCTGCAGGACCTCGGCAAGCAGCTCGAACCGGGCGCCACCGCCGCAATCGCCATTTCCGGCGAGACCGCGTCGCGGCTCGACGAAAGGTTCGAAAGGATCCCGGCGGGCAAGCACCGGCTGCGCGGCCGCGGCGAGGCGACGGAGGTCTTCCAGCTTGGCAAAGTCGCGACGTCAGCATCGCCCCCTATGGACGTTCACCGCGCCCAAGCGGGCTGAGTAACATGCCACTTCCATGCCGCTGATCGGCGGCTTGAAGAAGCCGACGGCTTTGGGAATGACTGGAGCCGGGTCACCTAGCGCCGTAGCTGATTTCAATTGGAACGGCAGGAACGGTGCAAAGTCGCTGTTCCGGGCAACGTCCGCTTACGAGCCGCCAAATCGGCCTAGCAAGGGCCGGTTTGGGGTCAAGACTGGTGGTTCTGGTGAACGTCGGCTTCCGGGAAGGAAATTCGGTCAGGAAGGGCCGCTTCGGGTCAACTCACGACGATAGTCCGCCGACCCAAAGCGGAAGTTCGCTTCCGCCCAGTCGAACTCACGCCCATGACCCATCGGTGACCTTCATTGTCCGCATTGTGAACGGCAGCAATGCTGACCCAATGCGGACACAACTCGCAGACACCGGGGAAGCGAAACTAAGGATAGCCAATGTGCTTAAGCAGCGAACGCCCAACTAGTGGCTTTTGAGCAGGTCGCCATGCCGTCGAATGCCTGTCAAGTGACGACCTGGATTTCCGTCTTCACGGAATTGGCAATGAAGCACTGTTCATGCGCCGAGTGGTGAAGTTCCGCTTCTGTTGCGGCGGTTGGCGTTTCACCGGCGTAGACAATGGTCGGATTGAGGTCAATGCGGCTGACTACCAATCGTCCGTCCACCTTCTCCATCATCCCGACCGCCTTGTCGGTATAGCTCTCCACGACGATCCCCTGGGGCGCCGCGATCGAGAGAAAGGTCAACATGTGGCAGCTGGAAATCGCCGCGATGTAAGCCTCCTCCGGGTCGACGTTGGCTTCCACTGAATAAGGAAGCGGAACGATATGTGGCGAAGCGGATGCCGGCACCACTTGGCCTCCGTCGAAGCGCCAGATGTGCGCGCGGCTGTAGCGCTTGTCGGTGAATACCGCTCCTTCTCGCTCCCTGTGCACTTCGACGGTCATTTTCATGATTGATCCTTTGTCGGAACGGAAAGAAGTCTTGCAGTCGTCTGGATCAGATGGCAGCGAAGATGCTGCGCCGCAGCGTCGAAATCGCGCCTCGCACAAGCGGCAACGATCGCCGCGTGTTCCTCGAAGAAATCAATTCGCTCCTGGGCGCCACGCCCTTGGTGAAGGGTTGACCGCCGGGATTCTCGTCGAAGGTCTCCGACGGTCTCAAGTAATCGAGTATTCGTGCAACCGCTGTACAGGGCGAGGTGAAATTGTTGGTCGAGCTCCAGAATCCGCGACGGATCGTACTCCGCGAACAGCTCGTCGTTGAGCCTCTCAGCCTTACGCAAGGCGGAAGGCTGAAGCTCCGGCAGCGACTGCTCCAAGGCAGCGACCTCCAAAATGGCCCGAAGTTCGCAAAGTTCGGTCGCCTCCCGTTCTGAGAGGATCGCGACTGCCAGGCTTCGATCGGGTCGCCGCACGACCAAGCCACTTCCGAGCAAACGGTCCAGGGCCTGTCTGACTGGCTGGCGGCTCACTCCGAAACGCTCGGCGATCGATTCCTGCTTGAGAACCGAACCTGGTGCCAATTCACCTGACTCAATCTCGTCTTGCAGCTCGCTAAAAATCGATTTTGGATCCATGGATCCAAACAGTATGATATTTCGGAGTTGGTCAAGCTCTAATCAGCTTCAACCGTTTTCCTGCAAAGTGGCATTCCCGCTTTTCCGCTCAAGCGCAGGAACAAAGTAATGAGTTGCTTTGCGCCGATCTCGGCCATCACACGACTACAAGCGGCACGGCACAACGACGCTCTTCGCTGCCCTCAACGTGCTGGACGGCACGGTCATCGCGCAGAACATGCAGTGCCACTGCCATCAGGAGTTCATCAGCTTCCTCAACCGCATCGAGCGCGAGGTGCCGGCAGACAGGCAATCCATGTAATCCTCGACAATTTCGCCGCGCAAAAAAAGACAAGGTCAGCGCCTGGCTCGACCGCCACCGGCGCTGGACCTTCCATTTCACCCCAACATCCTGCTCCTGGTTCAACGCGGTCGAGGGCTTCTTCGCCAAACTCACCCGGCGCAGGCTCAAGCACGGCGTCTTCCATTCCGTTGTCGATCTTCAGGCCGCCATCAACCGCTTCATCCGCGAATACAATGCCGAGAACCCGCGACCATTCATCTGGAAGCCAACCCCGATGACATCATCGCCGCCCGAAACCGCGGGTTCCAAATGTTGGATCAATCCACTAGGTCGTGAGGCACGTACCTTCGAAAGGATGAATTCGGCTCTCAAAGGACGAACTTACAATGCCCATCTGCGGCCTCTAAGCTCACTTTGACGCGCTCTGCCCAAAAACGGATCTCCTTGCTGAGATCGCAATGCCCGACGCAAGAGGTCACTTCTTGAAGGCTATCAAATGAGTGATTTCGACTTACGAAGGCCCAACGCCCTAAGCTTCTTCCGGCTATTCTTTGCGTCGCTTGTTATTATATCCCACTCGCCGGAACTTATAGATGGGAACTCGAATCGTGAGGTGCTGAAGAACATCTTCGGTACGTTGACCTCCGGCCAGGTAGCTGTTTACGGCTTCTTCTTCATTAGTGGCTTCCTCGTGCTCGACAGCGCGATGCGAAGCAGCATCTACGCCTTTATGTCCAGACGTGTACTTCGTATAGTTCCGGGTTTTGTTGTGGCATACTTGATCAGCATTAGTCTGGTATTTTGGCTGGGAGGTGGTGACTTTGATGAACTATCTCCGAGCCAGTGGGCGGCTAAGCTTTCCAAAATGGCGCTCTTGCTGAACCCGGCGCAGGTAGGATCGGCGTTTGCCGGGTCCCATGCACCAGATGTTAATGGATCACTATGGACTATTGCATACGAGTTTCGCTGTTATGTGCTTGTGGCAATTGTGGTATTCTGTCTCGGTCGCGCCACGCTTGTCTTTTCGATCATTTCAGTGTCACTGGCCATAATCCTCGTTAGTTCCATTTCGCAAGGTGTCTACTTTCGCTACGACCTTGGAAACTTTGAGCCCATCGGTAACGTGGACGATGCCGTACGTTTTACCATGATATTTTCCATTGGGGCGTTGTTTCAGCTGCTCAAGGAGAATGTGAGGAGGAGCAATCGGGTAGCGCTTTTGTGCTGTATCCTTCTCATAGGCGGGATGTGCTCGGAACGGCTAGCGCCCCTGGCAGTGGGCGTGTTTGGAGGTTATCTGGTCCTGTATTTGGCGTTTCTAAACGAGAACAGCGTCTTAAATTCGATTAACCGAAGGAATGATATATCGTACGGCGTGTATCTCTACGCATGGCCGATTCAGAAGCTACTGATCATGTATGTTCCGGCAATCACGCCTACGCAGCTGACGATCTTGACCTTGCCTATAGCAGTCTGCGCGGGCTTTCTCAGCTGGCATCTTGTTGAGAAACGCGCGATCCATATGCGGCTGGCGATCCTCCGCACTGCATAGTTCGGCTGTCGTTGGGCCGGTGCCCATGTTTGAAGACGACCTCGGTCGAAGCCGACGGCTCCGCCCGTCGGATAGACGCGGTTTCGCTCGCCGGACCGCCAGCACATGCTCGACGTGCCAGTTCCCATTGGCGTAGGAGGCGGGCAGAATGGTTACCATAGTCCATCGATGCCATAAACGACGCGATCGCCCGGGCCTTGCGCTGAAGCCCTCGCGCCTGGCGTCGTCGAGTTCATAGATCACCTGTGGGCGGTGCGCACTTAGGACCGACCGCTTCGGCGAACACACAGATGGTGTCGAACTGTTGGGCCGAGCGCTCTGCTCAATCGCGGCAGCGCTTTGCGGCACCGGTTCAAATGCGTAGACGCGTCCTGCCGCCCCCACGCGGCGCGGCGCAATCGATGTCGTAGACATAACTCACCTGCGTTCAGGTTCGATGCAAGTGGCTGCTGGACCGGCGGCTCGTAGGCGCCCCGCGCAAAATCTGGGTCGCCGCTCGCGTTACGATCCTGAGGCCACCCGCCTCGCCACCAGCAATGCGTTGCGATTTGGAGAACAGATTGCGGAGCGTTACAGCCAGGTTCACTCGGCCTCCTTCACTCCGCCCTTTGGGCTGGGTGCACCTGACGGCCGTTCGGGAAGAGAACGGCGGGCCTGACGGGCCCATTCCAATCCGACATGGGTTGGCCGTAGACCGATACGCTCACCGGGTTGAGCGCTACACTGAGGGTCGCCGCATGCGCATCACATCGGCCTACAAGCTGCGAGGCACTTGGCGATCGCCGCCCACCGCTAAAGCTCAATGGCTCACGATCTTTGTGGAAACATGGACCCGCGTGCCTGGGCGCAGTTTCTGATAGACGGACTTGAGCCGTTCTGCGCGCGCCTCCCACGAATACAGCTCGACGGCACGCTTGCGCCCTTCGCTTCCCATTTCGCTTGCCCGGACCGTATCCTCCAGCATCGTGATCAATGCCTGGGTGAGCTCGCCAGGAGCATCGACTTCGACCAGCATCCCGGTGCTGCCAGCTAGAATGGATTCACACATCCCGCCCACGCGCGTTCCCACCACCGGTATCCCGCAGGCCATGCCCTCCACGACCGATATTCCGAAGCTCTCGCTGAGGGACGGATTCACAACAATGTCGGCCTGATGGTACGTCGCTACGAGGTCCTTGTGGGGCACGTTGCCCACGAAGTGAACTCGATCACGTAACTCGTGGCGCTCGATGAGTTCCTCTAAATGTTCCCGATATTTGCAATTGCCCCAGCGATCGTAGAAACGGCTCAACGCGGTTACCCGCGGATCCGACGAGAGGCTGGTCAGGAAGTCCACCGGAAGCGGAGAATGCGGCCCTGCGATCCGAAGTTCCACGTCCGCAAACCTGGCCGCAACCTCACTGAAGGCCTCGATCAGTGTGTGAAGCCCCTTCTCTGGCGACACCCGCCCAACGAACAGGATGACACGTCGGGTTCTGATGGATGCGGAAGCCCGCTGCTCGCTCGGCCGAAAGTAAGAAACGTCCACGCCATTACCGACAGTGGCAACGACGCCAGGATAGTCCGGGAATGCAGAACGAAAGGTCCTTGCGATGTGGTCGCTGACGGCGACCACCGCATCCACTACCTTGAGCTGACGGGCCACCTGATCGCGGTCACGCTGTGACAGCCACTCGCACTGCATCTCAAGCACGAGCCGATGAGATGAGCTGGCTGCCTTCAGTTCCCGGCACCATGCCCAATAATTCATCAAATGGACGATATCTGGTTGATCGACGGCGAGGTAGCGACGAACCTTGTTACGATATTGCGAGTGGTCATCGGCCTTCCCATCCAGCCGCAGCCAGCGCGCCAGGCGCGGAAACTGGTGGATGATCCGCTGCAGTGCGCGGTCACGCCGCGCCGCAGCCCGCCGCACCGCGAACGGCAGGTCCGGGGGCACCGTGTCGTCTCGATAATGCTTGCCATAGAGCGTAATCTGCAGGCCTTCGCCGAGCCGCAGCGCCGTATTGTAGACGATCAGACCGATTGAGTTTTGAACAGGCGGAAAAAGTCTATCGTACGGCTGACCGACGTATACGAGCTTCATGTCACTCCCCACCGTCAGCTCGTTCAGGCGACTCTTCTAAGTGCAGGGCGGTCTTCCGGTCGGGAGAGGTGGTCGGCGAGGCGGCGAATGCCCTCTTCGAGCGGCACCAGGGGACGGTTCAATATAGCCTTCATCTTGTTCGTGTCAGGACAGCGGCGCGTCATGTCGCCCTCCGCAAGGGGCGGTCGGAATTCCAACTTCGATGACGAGCCCAGCACTTCGATGACAAACTCGGCCAGCTGTCGAATGCTCATTTCCACGTCGCTGCCCACGTTGATCACTTCGTTCTCGTGCGCGCGCGTTCGATGAACCGCGATGCAAGCGTCAACCGTGTCGTCGACATAGCAGAAGGTGCGGGTCTGCGAACCGTCCCCGTAAATCGTCAGGGGCTCGCCGCGCTGGGCGGCACGCACAAATCGCGGCAGAACGAAATCCTCGCTCTGACGTGGTCCGTAGGTGTTGAAGAAGCGAAAAATGGTAAATGGCAGTCCAAACTCACGCTGAAAAGTGCGCAGATAGACCTCTCCAAGATTCTTTACCACTGCATACGGCAGACGAGAGTTAAGCGGCGTGGTGCTCTCGTTTTGAGGAATCTCGAAAGGCTCGCCATATACCTCCGATGACGAAGCGAAGTAGACACGCTCGGCGCCGGTGTTCTTGCATAGCCTCAGCACGTTCTCGATACCGGTGATGTCGCGCAGCACGAGCAACGGATTTGCCAAAGTCCGCTGCACACCGACCACGGCTGCGAAGTGGAAGACGTGGGTGAAATGGAAGCGGTAGAACAATGATGAGATGTCGTCGAAATCGTTCGCATCCGCCTTTACAACGGTCAGATTGCCCGCGTCTATTTGTACCTTGTCTCGACTTCCGGTCGACAGGTTGTCAGCGACGACCACCTGGGTCTGAGGTAGCTTGACCAACGCGCGAGTGAGGGCACTGCCGATATTGCCCGCTCCACCAGTTACCAGGATCGATTGCGTCATATTCCCCACCTCGACCGAACAGTTTAATCGACTGACGCAGTGTGCGTCCCTTCGCCAAACGCGGCATCTTCGATCTCGCGAGCGAAGGTGGCTCCCAGATCCTTTAGGATGTCGCTTGAAAGTTAAATGTGGCAGCGCAAGGTTTATTTGACAACGTGGCTTGGGGTAAGCATTTCGGCTGTTCTCCCAATGGTGCAATCCATGCTATTTTCAGCTCTGGGGTTGGCTAAGCGCATACATTTTGCTGATTGCTGTGGACTGCTTCCCCGCGGTAATTGAGGCGATCCTTTATTGTCGACATTGAAGCGAAAGTTGCCAGCATCTCATGCAGACTGCTCCAGACCTTCAGGAACTGGTTAACCGCATCCGAACGCGGGACTACACCGTTGGCATCATGGGCCTCGGCTACGTTGGTTTACCGCTCGCCATGATCTCGCTGGACGCGGGGTTCAAAGTCATCGGTTTCGACATCGACGCGTCTCGGGTTGCACTTCTTAACCGCGGAGAAACAGGCATAGATCATTTGCCTGGTGCTGTCATCAAAGTGGCTGTCGACAGCAAGCGGTTTCGCGCCACCAGCGATTTCGCCGACCTAAGCGAACCCGACGCGATCTTGATAGCGGTGCCAACGCCGCTCACCAAAAACCGGGAGCCGAACCTGTCGTTCGTCGAAAACAGCGCACGTGCGATCGCGGAGCGGCTGCGCCCTGGTCAACTTGTCGTTCTGGAGTCGACGACCTGGCCAGGAACGACGCGAGAGGTCGTGCAGCCGCTGCTCGAGGCGACGAATCTTTCTCTAGGAAAGGACTTTTTTCTCGCCTATTCGCCCGAACGGGTGGACCCAGGCAACGACGTACACACCACCGCCACAGTTGCAAAGGTGATAGGCGCCGACGACCCATCGTCCCTACAGGTTGCCAAGGAACTGTACGACCAGATCATCGTGCAAACCGTTCCCGTGGCCTCCACCGCAACGGCAGAGGCTGTGAAGCTGACCGAGAACATATTTCGCTCTGTGAACATTGCGTTGGTCAATGAGCTAAAGGTGATTTTTGACAGGATGGGCATCGACGTCTGGGAGGTGATCGAAGCCGCCAAGACCAAGCCGTTCGGATATATGGCGTTTTATCCAGGCCCCGGCCTCGGCGGGCACTGCATCCCGATCGACCCATTCTACCTGACCTGGAAGGCAAGAGAGTACGAAATAACAACACGCTTCATTGAGCTTGCCGGTGAAATCAACACGAACATGCCGCATTATGTGGTTGACCGCCTTGTGGAGGCCTTGGACCGGCGAGCCAGCCGCGGCCTGAGCGGTTCGCGGATCTTGGTGATCGGGATGTCCTACAAGAAAAACGTGGGTGACACACGAGAAAGCCCATCGTTGAAGCTGATCGACATCATGGAGCGACGCGGGGCAGTCGTTGATTACCACGATCCCTACGTACCGGAGATACCCGGAACAAGAGAGTACGCCACCCTGGCAGGTCGCCCCTCTGTGGATATCTGCGCTAGCAGTTTGGCATCGTATGATGCCGTTGTCATCTCGACAGATCATGATGCGATTGATTGGCAGAACATCACCAAGCACGCAAAGCTGGTGCTCGATACCAGAAATGCTTGTGCGCGTAGTCAGTCACGCACCGACAACGTCGTAAAGGCATGAGCGGCCCGACTTGCGCACTGGTTTGGTCAACCTGCTATCGACAACGTCGAATGGTTTAACACGTCGAGCGGTTGAATTCATTCAGCGCATCGCATTTTCCCGGACTTGAGCGTCGAGGCATGAGCGCCCGCGCAGCCGTGTAAACAGGTGGTGCCGGACGAGGTCGCTACGGTACATGCGGCGCCGGCCGATGCTCACCCCTCCCCGTCAGCGGGCCTTTTGGTCGCCATCAGCATCCTTGCCGACCGCGTCATTCCGCCAGACATGGATCGCTTCGAATGCGTCCCATGCGATCGACACGATGTCGAGATCCCCGTCACCGTCGAGGTCGACCGTCCTTGCTCCCAGATGGCTTTCCATTCCTTCGCCGACCAGCTGCTCGATGAACCGTCCCCCACCCAGATTATGCCAGCTCGAGAGGCGAAGTGCGCCGCGATGCTCGCCCATGATAAGATCCGGCCTGCCGTCCCCGGTCATATCGGACACGGAAAGGCTATTAAGGGAACCGCGCGAGGTGATTTCGTGTTGCTCCCAGTCGGAGGAGCTGTCGCCGGGGTTGTGCCACCAATACGCCTTAGCGCTGTCGGCTTTGCCATTTTCCTCGGTCACGACGATGTCCGCACGTCCATCGCCATCAAGATCGGCGGCCGCGACGCGGTCGGGATAGACCATTTCAGGAACTTTTCCAACATGCCGAAGCTCCCAGTCTGGCGAGCCGTCACCTGGATTGCGCCACCATGCGGCCGTCTTTGCATCGCCGGTCGTGGCGACAAGGTCAAGTAGACCGTCGCCATCGATATCGGCGAATGCGATCCCTTCATCAGACGCTTCGACGCAGATGCGGGTGCGCGGCCATGGCTCGACTGTTGGATCGTCAGGAATCTTAAAATAGAAAACCCCACCGCCACTCGAGACCGCCAGCTCCGGCTTCCCACCTTTTACGACCTGGGCTAGCGCATGGCCCTGAGAGCCGAGCTCATGACTGGCGGCGGGAACCTCTCCGATCCCGTGCTCTTCAAAGCGGCGCGCTTCAATGTCCTCGGCACGGAGCCACACCAGGTGCAGCGCCCTGCCTCCGCCGCGCTGTGCTATGACCTCCCCGCGCCCGTCACCATCGAGATCCAGGGCTGCGACCGCGTCCACACCCTCGGCAAGCGGGGTCCGTTCCCATTCTGTGTTCCAGGCTTCGGACGGTTGACGGTACCAGAACGGACCCGAGATGATGTCTGTGAGATCATCACCATCCATGGCGGAAAAAGCGATCCCAAAGGAGCGGACGTGCCCGTTCGTGATGCGATGATAGGTCCAGCGGTCGAGGCGGACTGATGCAGGCGGATCCAGCCGATTGATCCACACTCTGACAGGCGGGTTGCCCACCCAGTTCGCCCCATAGATGTCAAAATCGCCGTCCTTGTCGACATCGGCGACGACGCCGTTGTGGAGACCCACATCGTCGATCACTTGACGGGCCCAGCGCGTTCCTCGCCCGTCGATATTGTAATGGATCGCGAGTTTGCGCTCCTCGGTCGTATGCATCTGCCCGACCACGACATCGTTGTCCCCGTCTCCGTCCATGTCGGCTGCCTGCAGCGTATGGGCGCCCGCGACAGAAGGCTGAATGACATGGCGGATCCAGCGACCCGTCGGTCCGGCGAGGGGCTGGAACCAGGCGACGTCGTCAGTGTGCTCGGAACTCGAAGTCAGAATGTCGGCGCGGCCGTCCTGGTCAAGGTCGGTGACGAGTGCCTTGAATGCAGGATTGAACGGACCAAGCTCGTAGCTGCGCCATAATGCTGGATCGCGTGCTGCCGCTGCGCCTGGATTCGACGCCCATACTCCGTGCAGGACGAGATCGACATCAGCATCGCCGTCAATATCACCGATTGCCATTCCCTCTTCGCCAAAGTTGAAGAAGAACAAGCCCACGCGGGTCCAGGAGCTGGGGCTTTCTTGGAAGAAAATCATCACTTCGCCAGGCGCCCGAACGACGATATCAACGAGGCCGTCCCCGTCGAAATCGGCCGCCTTGATGTCTTTGCCCCAGCTGCCGACTGCACCGATTTCCCGACGCTTCCAGCTGGGACCGTGGGTCGGGTTATCATTCGGCCGCGGGTTCTCGAACCAGACGAGATTGACAGCATCGGACCCATCGGCCGTGACGATGTCGGGATCACCGTCCCCATCAATGTCGGCAAGCACGCCGTCGGTGGTGAACTCGACGCGGGGCCTCGCGATTACGGTGTGGACCAGATCGGGCCACCGCCACCAAGACATCGCATCCTCGGGGAAGCCGCCAAGAACGAAATCTAGTCGATTATCGCCGTCTATATCGCCAACAAGCTTTACATCTCCTGAATAGGGGGCGATCTCTTTGCGTTCAAAAACAAGACCCGACTCTAGAATTTCTTCGGGAGGTCCCTGTCCCTGAGCGGCGTCGCAACTTGCGAGGGTGTACCCGATCATAAGGACCGCGATCAGGCGGCCAAACATGCTAAATGTTGATTTCGTAGCGTGTGAACATTTCGTAGTCGGCCAGCAACCGCTCGACGAAATCTCCCCCCGACAAGTCCGACAGCGTCCGCCATTCATCTTGGTTCTCCAGGCGCTGCATCTGCGACGCATGCGCCGCCAGCGCTTCACGCTTTACGCCGATAACATCGCCAACATAGGCGAGGCTATTGAGCGTGGACGGCGCCCGCAGCCCTGCCGCCGTCTTGATCGTTTGCCGCAAAGTAACACGCCACATATTCGGCAAATCGCCCCACAGACTTGTCCATGGCCAATGGTACCAATACCAGACTGGATACTCGAATACCGTGACAGGGCGACCATAGGCACGAAGCGCCGCGCGAACTGCTGCATTGACGGCGACATGATCGGAAGTCGGATCCTTTGCATGGTTCACGAAAACGCTCTGCGGCCGCCATGAGTTGAGCATCGACACGACCGCATCTGTTATCTCATGAACGTGATGATTGGCCGCCCCGTCTGGAAGGCGTAAGAATGTAACACTTTCGGATGATGCGCCCAGACGATGAACTGCTTCTATGGCTTCGGCCTCGCGTGTCGCCCGCAAGGTTTCAGGATGCATAAGGTGGCGATGAGACGCGGCGCCATCGGTGACGAAAACAAAACGGACCTGGGCGCCCGAGGCAATCTTTTTGGCCGCAACGCCACCGCAACCCAGCGTCTCGTCATCCGGATGCGGCGCAACAATGACAGCCGACGCTGACCAGTCGCCTATCTCAAACGGCCTAAGTCGCAGTCGCAATTGACTATCAAGCATGGTGCTGAAGGTCCGCCTAAAGGTCCACATCGTTGCGCTTCCATCATCCGTTCGCTCGCGTCGTTGAACGC
Organism: Mesorhizobium sp. WSM4841; assembly: GCF_055811515.1. Classification (NCBI taxonomy): domain Bacteria; kingdom Pseudomonadati; phylum Pseudomonadota; class Alphaproteobacteria; order Hyphomicrobiales; family Phyllobacteriaceae; genus Mesorhizobium; species Mesorhizobium sp. WSM4841. The sequence goes on along the minus strand of NZ_JBVVQC010000006.1, from coordinate 114,916 downwards.
CGATCGCCCATGGTAACAGAACTCACGGGCGTTCGAGACCCGTGTTTGCTGGTGGGGAAGGCTTTATGAACGTGGGTATACCCGCGGGGGGATTGGGGACACGGCCGGCCGAGGAAACAGAGAGCCGCCCAAGCCGATGGTCGAGATCGGTCCGATGCCGATCCTGTGGCACATCATGATGCACTACCACCGCTACGGCCATCGCGACTTTGCCATCGCTCTCGGATACAAGGGCGAGTACATCAAGCGCCGGTTCAGCGATTACATTCCCTTGAACGACAGCTTGACGGTCCACGCCGCAACCCAGGGATGTGAAACGCCACGCTGCGTGACTGGCGTGCGCTGAAAGAGATGGTCGAGCAGGGATATAGCCTGGAAAGGTCATCGCCGAGCGGACCGAGACAGCTGCTAAGCCCGCTTCTTGATCGCCCGCGCGGGTGGGCGTGTGGAACGCGGGATGGTCAATCGGTAACCAGGCTGCACCAAACAGACATACGCCGTTTGGGGACGTTTACGTTCCCACGCTCCGGCGTAAGGTTTGGCACGATGCACTCGAACGAATTCCAATCCCAGCAACGCGCCCGCCGCGATGACATCAGGATATGAGCCGTAACACCGCCTAATTTGATTGCGCTAAAAAGAGGATCTCCAGAGGAGCTGCCTATGACCAATAAGAACTGGATGCAGCCACCCTTCCTCTCCAACCACAGTATCCTCAGCCATGGGTGCTTGTGGGTGGTGGAATAGAATGACGAGCAAGCGCGCTAAACGCTGTCCGTGTCCCGCGACGACTCTGCGTTCGCGAGGTTCCAGCTCGACAAACGATAGCCGGAGAGAGGTCGACGGCTCTCCTTTTTATTCACATAGACCAGGCCAGATCGCTAGCGGCGCAGCCGTGAGACGAAGACGGAAAGCCTTGGCTGCGCGATCGAAAGTCGCAGGCCTGTCTGGCAACGGGCCAAGAGACGTGCAATGACATCGATCGGCGCGAAGATTGTCAGCGGCGCAGCCTGGGCAGCAGTCGAAACATGGGGTCGGCAAGCAGCCATGTTTGCCGTTTTTGTCGTATTGGCCAGGCATCTCGGACCTGAAGCATTCGGCCTCGCCGCCCTCTCCATGGTTGTACCCGTCATTCTTGCTGTTCCGGTCACGATCGGAATACCGGAGGCACTCATCCAACATCCTAAAATCGAGTCCTCACACTTTGACTCGGCCTTCTGGCTTCTCACCGCGACCGGCGCGGTGATTAGCGGGCTCATCTGGACGTCTGCCGGTTTGATTGCTGCAGCGTTCGGACAGCCCATTCTCGAAGATCTCATCCGCTGGAGCAGCGTGGTCGTCGTAATTCAGGCTCTCTCGTCGGTACCTGCGGCTGTGTTGAAGCGCCAACTCGAGTTCCGCTTGTTCGCGTTGCGTACACTTGCCGGCACCGTCGTCGGCGGCACACTCGGCATCGTCTTGGCAATAGCCGGTTTCGGCGTATGGAGCATGATTTGGATGCACCTTGCAAAAGCGGCTGTGGAAACCGCTGTCCTTCTCCTTGGCAGTTCTTGGCGGCCCGGTCTGACCTTCTCCTATGCAAAGGTTCGTGACCTGTTAGGATTTGGCGGCCCGCTTATCGTCCAGACTTTTTGGAGTTTTTTGAACGAGGAAATTCCAAAGGTCCTACTCGGTACGTTCCTCGGCCCCTATGCGGTCGGAGTCTATGCTCTCGCCCGTCGTCCGCTCGACCTTCTGGTGCAAGTATTCCTCAGTCCGCTGATGGCTGTCACAATGCCCACCGTGGCACGGATTCAAGATCAACCCGAAAAGATCGACCGTTTCTTCAACACGACCGTCCGCATGGCCGGGATAGCGGGATTTCCTGCATTCGTCGGATTTGCCGCGATCGCACCGATCGCGGTCCCCTTTATCTTCGGCCCGCAATGGGCCAGCGGGGTCGTCGCTGTTCAGATTCTCATGCTGCTGGGCCTGCAACGCACGATTGACAGCCTCTGTGCGTTTACGATCCTTGCAATGGGTCACTCCAGGTTGATCCTGAAGTTGAACATAGCTTACTCTGTTGTCGCAACGATGCTGTTGTCCGTCACTGCGCAGATCAGCCTCGAGATGACAATGGTGGCGCTCGTAGCCTGCAGCCTGGTCCTCCTACCCATCTTCCTCTTCTACGCTCAGCGCATCGCGCGTATCGACGTGCTGAGACCCCTTGAGATCTTCCCACGACTGGCTCTCGCCGCCCTCCTGATGTTCGGCGCCATCAGCGCGTGGCTACGCAGCGCGCCTGAGCACGCCGCCCAGGAGACACTCCTTATTGGCGCAATTGTCCTTGGAGCCTCTGTCTATGGTACGGCTCTCTTCATGCTGGTGCGCTCTGACCTGTTCAATGCGCGAGACTTGTTCCTCAGGCTTCGCGGCTAGTTTGGTGTCGGGCGCGGCCTGTAGATGCGGGATTTCGAGGTACCGATACTGCCCTCCATCCTCTTTGATGCATCTTGGGCCCGCTTTGGCCAGAGCACGGAATGCCTGCGACTTCGCTGGGCGGCCTAGTGTGCCGGGAAAGGGCAACGGGAAATGGGAGAAGACCTTGGGCATCCCGCGCTGCTGCAGCAAGGGTTTGCGAGATCGAACCGCTTTCCCAAACCGCAACCGCGTCTATGCGTGAGACAAGGTTCGCGACAGCGTTTTGAGACGGCTCAGTAAATGGCCCCCTCCACCCCAGGCGGTCCTACGGCTCCGGTGCCAAGCACTGGAGCTATAGAACTGCTCCTGGGCTATTCGAAGGAATAGGTGAATCCTCCTTCGGAGGCTCCGACAGTCACTTTCGTCATCTTTTCGCCCTCGAGCGACCGGTTCAGCACGCCGCGGCTCAATTCCGGCAGAAGCGTGTTTGTCAAAATGGCGTCGATCATTCGGCCGCCGGATTCGATCTCGGTGCAGCGGGCCTTGACCAGATCCATGACACCGTCACCGATCACCAACTCGGCATCGTTGCTTAAGCGCAGCCGGCGGGCGATCTTGGCGAACTGATGGCGGGTGATCGCTTCGATCATCATGTCCGAGAGCGGGTAGTAAGGGATGGTCACCACCCGGCCGAGGAAGGCCGCTGGGAAAACCTTCAGCAGCGGGGCGCGCAATGCGGTGTCGAGATCGTCGAGCCCCGCCCGCACCGTGCCGCTGCTGGTCCGGTCCATGATGACTTCGGAGCCAACGTTCGAGGTGAGCAGGATCAGCGTGTTTTTGAAGTCGATCCGCCGGCCTTCACTGTCGTCCATCATCCCCTTGTCGAAGACCTGGAAGAAGATTTCATGCACGTCCGGGTGCGCCTTCTCGACCTCGTCAAGCAGGATCACCGAATAGGGCTTGCGCCGGACCGCCTCGGTCAGGATGCCGCCCTTGCCGTAGCCGACATATCCGGGTGGCGCGCCCTTCAAGGTAGAGACCGTGTGCGCCTCCTGGAACTCGGACATATTGATCGAAATGAGGTTCTGCTCGCCGCCGTAGAGCGTCTCGGCCAGGGCCAGCGCGGTTTCGGTCTTGCCGACGCCCGAGGGACCGCAGAGCAGAAAAACCCCCACTGGTTTTTCGGGCGCGCCGAGCCCGGCCCGGCTGGTCTGCACGCGCTTGGCAATCATTTCCATGGCGTGATCCTGACCGACCACGCGTTCGGACAGAGTGGCGGCGAGCCGCAGCGCCTTTTCGGTCTGGCTCGACAGCATCCGGCCAGTCGGGATGCCGGTCCAGTCCTGCACCACGGCAGCCACGGCGTTGCGGTCGACCGACGGCAGGATCAGCGGCGTCTCGCCCTGCGCTTCTGCGAGTTCGGCCATCAGTTCCCGCAGCCGCGCGAGATCGGCAGCCGGATCGGGTGGAGAAGGATCGGCAGTGGCCGTTGCATCCGCATCGGTTTCGGGCGCTTTGATCTCAGATATCTCGGCGCCTGCGGTTTCGGCGACCGCCTCCGGAGGCTTCACGGCATCGAGCGGCACACCCTCGCCGCGCAGCCTGGCGCGCAATTCGAGTATTTCGCCAACCAGCGCCTTTTCCCGATCCCAACGTTGCTGCGCGGCAGCAAGCGTGAGTTCGGTCTCGGCAAGCCCGGTTTCGACCCGAGCCTGCCGGTCGGCCACGCCGATGCCGATCGCTGCCTCACGGCCGATGATGGCGCGCTCGACCTCCAGCGCTTGGCGGCGGCGCATAATGTCCTCCACCTCGGCAGGAGTGGCATGCTGCGAAATGGCGACACGGGCGCAGGCGGTGTCGAGAAGGCTCACGGCCTTATCGGGCAGCTGCCGCGCCGGGATGTAGCGGTGGGACAGGCTGACCGCCGCCTCGATCGCCTCATCGAGTATCTGCACCTTGTGATGCTGCTCGAGGACACCGGCGACACCGCGCAGCATCAGAACGGCCACCGCTTCCGACGGCTCATCTATCTTGACGACCTGGAAGCGACGGGTAAGTGCCGGGTCCTTCTCGATGTGCTGCTTGTATTCGGCCCAGGTCGTTGCTGCGATCGTGCGAAGCTCACCGCGCGCCAGCGCCGGCTTCAGCAGATTGGCCGCATCACCGGTTCCTGCCGCGCCGCCGGCGCCGATCAAGGTGTGCGCTTCGTCGATGAAGAGGATGACCGGCGTTTCTGAGGATTGCACCTCGTCAATGACCGCCTTCAGCCGTTTTTCGAATTCGCCCTTTACGCTTGCGCCCGCCTGCATCAGGCCGACATCGAGCATACGCACGCTGACGCCCTGCAGCGTCGGCGGCACGTCGCCCTCAGCAATGCGCAAGGCAAAGCCCTCGACGACCGCGGTTTTGCCGACCCCGGCCTCGCCGGTCAGGATCGGGTTGTTTTGCCGGCGTCGCATCAGGATATCGACGATCTGCCTGATCTCAGGATCGCGCCCGACGACCGGATCGATCTTGCCGTCGAGGGCGCGCTGGGTCAGGTCAGTTGCATACTTCGCCAGCGCCGAATCCCCGCCCGCAGCCCGCCGCGGTGTTTCGGAGGCGGGGACCGCAGTCGAGGCGCCAGCTTCGAGTGAACCCTCCATGACATCTGCGAACCGCGCAATGACGGCCTGTGCATCGATCTTGTCGAATTCGCCGCTTATCTTTGACAGCAGCCCTTCCAGCACCGGCGTCTTCAGGCAGGCGAGCAGAATATGCGCACTGCGGACTTCCTCGACGCTGAATTCCAGCCCCGCCAGGCTCCAGGCTTCCTGGATGGAGTGAAAGATGTGATCGGAAAATTCCTCGATTGAAGTGGCGCCGTAAGGCAGCTTGTCGACTGCGTGGGTCATATCGGCCGTGAGCCGGCTCGCATCCACCCCGGCGTCTGCCAGTATTTGTTGCACATCCGAGCGCTCGGAAAGCACCAGTTGTTCGACGAAGTGGACGAGCTCGACATAGGGATTGCCGCGCAGTTTGGCGGTGTCGGCCGCAGCCTTGAAGGCGCGCAAACAGACAGGATTGAGTTTGGCGACCAGTTCCTTGCGTTTAAAGCTCTGCGACGACCGGCGCTGTTCCATCGAACTTGCCCCTCCAATCTGCCAGCCAACAAACTGCCACATAAGCAGCGACTTGACAAAGAGCGTTTATGAGCGGGCGTCCGGGTGTTCGATTCAATCGACTTCTTCCGTCCCGGCAGAAGCCGGCGACATCGGCTACAGCAGCCATGGAACGCCTCGCCTGTTCGCGATGCCTTCACATAAAAGGTTCGACAATCGCACCAGCGATTTCGAGCTCAGGCACCGGCTTGCAAGCTTCCATTAAGATTGAGCAACAACTAAATTGTGGTAAAGTGTCGCGGTGTGGTAACGTTGGGTCAGGCACGGCCCAAGAGCCGCTCGCTGGGGGATGGTGTGATCGATCTCGCACTCTGGCTGAATCCGCTGGACGGTGAAAATCCGTCAGGGGAAGACTTGCGCAACGATCCAGCCTTTCATGAGCTGGAGCGCCTCACGGAACAACAAAAAAAGGTCGAGTATCAAGGCAACGACAAGTCGGAAGTCGATGTTCCGATCGACTGGCCCGCGGTGCTCGCCAAGGCCGAAGAGCTGCGTACGCACGGCCGAGACCTGCGCCTCCTCGTCATCGTCACGCGTGCTCTGGCCAACGAGCATCGGCTTGCCGGGCTGACTCACGGCCTGACCCTCATCGTGCAAACCTTCGATCAGCATTGGGAAACCATGCATCCGGCCCTGCGGTCCGGTGCCACGCCACGCGACGCCGCCCTGCGCCGCATCAATGCGCTGACTGACCTTCAGAACAGCCAGGATGGCCTGCTCAAGGACCTGCGGAAAATGACGTTTTTCGCGCCGCGCGCCATCGGGCCGGTCCTCGGCGAGGACCTGGAGAAGGGTTCCCTCGAAGAGCGCGTCATGCTGCTTGAGGCTGCCTCGGGGCTGAACGCGGCCGAAAAGGCAGCGCTGGCGAGCGCGCACAGCCAACTGTTGAACCGGGTGCGCAGCGCATGCGCGACACAGATCGATCAGGCCGGCGCGGAGATGACGTCGCTCATCGCCGACGCCCGCGCCGCGATCGCGGCTCTCGATGCGGTCGAGGCCGCCCTCAACGCTCGCGTCGAAGGTGGCGCCACCGCTCCGGAATTGAAACGGTTTCTGCAGCGTGTACTGACGACCCTCGAACGAAACTCGGCCGCCGGGGCCACCGCGAATGGCGCCGCGAAGCCAGTTTCGGCGCCTGCGGAACCGGCAACGCCTGCTCGAAACGGTCATGGAGCCGATCCTATGGCAAGTGTGGCAAGCTACGCGGAGCCCGCCAGCAGCCTACCCGACCGGATTTCCTCGCGCGACGACGTCGTCAAATGCCTCGACCTCGTCGTCGCCTTCTATGACCGCACCGAACCGTCGAGCCCGATCCCGCACCTCGCTCGCCGCGTGCGCCGGATGGTGCATATGGATTTTGTTGAACTGATGGAAGATCTCGCCCCGTCGGGGCTGAAGGAATTCCGGCTTCTTGCCGGCGTTCCCGATGCCAAGAAGACGGCCCAGAAGGATGAAAGGTAACAAGCCATGGCAGCCGAAAGCAAAGCGAAGGTCATCGAACGAAATCGCGCACCGCGCGTGCAGATTGCCTATGACGTGGAGACCTACGGCAGCCCGACGACGATCGAACTGCCGTTTGTCATGGGTGTGATGGCCGACCTCTCCGGCGCCTCACAGACTAGGGAAGCGTCGAAATCGGTGCTGGACCGCGCCTTTGTCGAGACCGACGCCAACCGCTTCCCCAAGTTCATGGAGGCACTCGGGCCACGCGTCAAAGCCCGAGTGAAGAATACACTACCCCAGGCTGAAGGCGCCGAACGGGACGAGGAACTGGCGCTTGACCTCACCTTCACCAAAATGGGTGATTTCGCGCCGGACAAGATCGCCGAGCAAGTTCCACAATTGGCCGAAATCCTCAAGATGCGTCGTCAGCTCGAGGAACTGCTCGGCTTCATGGACGGCCGTGTCGACGCCGAAAAGCGCATAGCGCAACTTCTGAACAACGAGCCGCTTCTCGGCAAGATCGCCAACCAGGCATTATCCGACGACGACAAGGTTCAGGAGTAAATCATGGCCGAACAACAAAAAACCGCAGCCGTTGCCGCTGAGGCGGAAGCCATCGACCTCGGAGAATTCAGCGGGCTCCTCGAGAAGGATTTCAAGGTCAAGAAGGACGACAGCGAGAAGCTGCAGCAACTCGTGCGCAATCTTGCGCTCGCGGCGCAGTCCCGCTCCGATACCACGACCATCTCGTCCAACGCGATCAAGTCGATCAAGTCGCTGATATCAGGCATCGACAAGATGCTGACTACCCAGGTGAACGAGATTCTGCATGCGCCGGAAGTGCGCGAAATGGAAGGCACATGGCGCGGCCTGTGGTATCTCGTCAACAACACCGAGACGGATCAGAAGCTGAAGATCCGGGTGATGAACATTTCCAAGGTTCAGCTTGCCGACACGCTTGAAGACTACGAAGGCCAGATGTGGGATCAAAGCCCGATCTTCAAGAAGGTCTATACGGACGAGTATTCGATGCTGGGTGGCGAGCCGATCGGCTGCCTGATCGGCGCCTACGAATTCTCGAACCATCCGCGTGACGTCGGCCTGTTGCGCAACATCTCGGGCATCTGTGCCTCCGCGCACACGCCGTTCATCGCGGCCGCCGACCCGCGGCTGTTCCGCATGGACAGCTGGCAGGAACTGCCGAACCCGCAGGACCTTCAGATGATCGTCTCGAACCCGGCCTATGCCTCGTGGCAATCGCTGCGCGAGAGCGAGGACGCGCGCTACATCGGCCTGACCATGCCACGTGTTCTGGCGCGACTGCCGTATGGCTCGGAAACCGTTCCGGTGAAGGGCTTCACTTTCGAGGAAGAGGTGCAGGCCGATCACAACAAATATGTCTGGATGAACGCGGCCTTCCCGATGGGCGTCAACATAAACCGCAGTCACAAGCTCTATGGCTGGGGCACGCAGATCCGCGGCGTCGAGAACGGCGGCACAGTCATCAACCTGCCGGTGCACTCCTTCCCCACCGACGACGGATCGATCGCGATGAAATGCCCGACGGAAGTTGCCATCGACGACCGGCGCGAGGCGGAATTGGCCAAGCTCGGCCTGATGCCTATCCTGCACCGCAAGAACACCGATCTCGCAGCCTTTATCGGTGCGCATTCGCTGCAGGACGACGAGACCCGCGCCGGCCGGCTGGTCGATCCCGACGCCCAGTCAAATGAACGACTGAGCGCCAACCTGCCCTATCTTTTCCCGGTTTCACGCTTTGCGCACTACCTCAAGGCCATTGCGCGCGACAAGATCGGATCGTTCAAGGAACGCTCCGACATGCAGATCTGGTTGACCGAGTGGATCAACCGCTACGTGCTGGCCAACCCGGCCTTCGCCGACGACAAGGCGCGCGCCAAGCGCCCGCTTGCCGCGGCCGAGGTCCAGGTCGACAGCGTGGAGGGGCGGCCGGGCTATTACAATGCCCGCTTCTATCTGCGTCCGCACTACCAGCTGGAAGGCATCAATGCCTCGCTCAGGCTGGTGTCGGAACTACCGTCCGTGAAGACTTGATTCGCAGCAACCACACCTTGTTCTGTTTAAAAGCGGTGGAGAAAGACAATGCCAGTGAAAATTGATGGTTTTCTAAAGGTTCCGGATATCAAAGGTCCAAGCGTTCGAGACGGCCACGAGGATGAAATCGAAGTCCATGGGGTCGATTACAAGATAATCGCGCCGTACGATCCGAATTCGCTTTCACGCCGCGGTCGTGTGTCCCTGGGGATGATCAAGTTCACCAAGCACTATGACAAGTCCTCACCCTATCTGAAAAAGGCGTTGTTCGACAACAAGGCGCTGGACGAAGTCGTGTTCTCCGCCCGCCGGACCATCGATGGGGAGACCAGCGACTATCTGGTCGTCACCCTGACCGACGCCTCGATCATGGAATACGACATGTCGCAGGCTGAGGACGAGGAAGACCTGATCGAGGAGGAGGTCAGCTTCGCCTACAAGAAGATCAAGTTCGTCTATGACAAGGATGACGAAATCGAAATGGATGTCTATGTCGGCAAGTGAGGCCCGGCGGCCCGGCGCGGACAAGCTTACCGGCAGTTCGCGAGCGAAGCGCGAGGCGGTCCAGCCCTCTCTTTGGGACCGCCTCGTCAATGACCTGCCGGGCGTGACCTCCGAGATCGACGGGCTGCGCCAGACCTTGCAGGACGAACTTGGCGCGGACCGGCTGGATACGCTCCTTGCGGGGAGCACGCGGCTTATCGATGCCGACGCGGAGCTGACGTCCGATCAGAAGCGGCGTCTGCACCGCCTGGTCTTGCAGACCCAACACCGCGCGGAGATCGAAAGCCGTGGCGTGGTCGTATCGGCCCGCGTCCTCAGGGAGGCAGTGCGGCGCGACATCGAGGCCTTGTTCAACACCGAGCGTTTTGAAGCTGTTCCGCTTCTTTCCGATTTCGAAAGCGAACAGGCCGCAGACAATCCGCCGTCGCTGGCCGATTTTCCGGAGGTGCGCCGAAGTGTGGTCAACTACGGCGTGCCTTCCTTTTCGGGCCGTTCGTCCCGCGACTTTGATCGCGAGACCCTGGCGCGCGAGATCCGCTCGGTCCTTGCCACCTTCGAGCCCCGTCTCAAGGAAAGCGCAACAAAGGTAACGGTGACCCTTGGCGACAAAAGTGTCGGCCTGAAGATCGAGATAGACGCCGTGCTGATCATGACGCCGACGCCGGAACGCATGCGCCTGCGCACCACAATCAATCTCGATAACGGCCTGGCGCGGACCGAATTCAGGGACAGCTGAGATGGATCGGGTCTTCGTAGAATATTACGAGGAGGAACTGACCCATATCCGCGGACTCGCGGCGGAATTTGCCGACATGCATCCGGCGGTGGCGCGCAATCTTTCGCTTGATACCGTGCCCTGCCCGGATCCCTATGTCGAGCGGCTGCTTGACGGCGTCGCTTTCCTCGCTGCGCGCACCCGGTTGAAAGTCGATGCCGAGCGTTCGCGGTTTTCACGCAGCGTCCTGGATGTCCTCTATCCCGATCTGGTTACGCCGGCGCCGGCAACGGCGATGGCAGTGCTGAAACCCGGCCAGCAGGTCCAGTCGATGATTGCCGGCCATGTCGTCAAGCGGAACACGCGTCTGGTGTCCAGTCTGCAACCCGGGCTGTCGACGCGCTGCACATTCACCACCGCGCAGGAAACGACGCTGTGGCCGATAACGATTACGTCGGTCAGCTATTTCCAGGATCGCAGCGGGTTGGCAGCGGCCGGCATAACACCGATCGGCGGCGTTGGCGGCGAGGCGGCGCTGCGTATCACGCTGGGTCGGGCCGGAAAAGGCAAGCTCGACGAACTGGCGCTTGACCGACTTGATTTCTATTTTGCCGGGCGCACCAAAGCGCCATTGCTGTTCGACGCGATTTTCGGCGCCTGCTCGGCCGTTGGTGCACGCGCCGAGGGCAAGGCCAATCCGCTAGCGCCTTTGCCAGGCCCCGAAATGGTCGGCATCAGCGACGACGAGGCGTTGATGCCTCGAACCCGTCCGACATTCGAAGGGTACCGTCTGCTGCGCGAATATTTCATGATGCCCGAGCGCTTTCACTACGTGCGGGTTTCAGGACTGCAATCGGTCGTGCGCAGATGCGACGCCGGGCTCGAGATCATCTTCATGTTCCGGCGTCCGGTGCCTGAACTTGCCGATGTGACGCCGGCGGATTTCGAACTTTTTGCGACGCCGATCATCAACCTCTTCGAGCGCGACTGCAACGTCATCGAGCTTGATCCGCGCAGAACGCGGCAAGTGCTGCATGCCGACCGCACGCGGGCGCGGGACTTCGAAATCTATCGGGTGACCCGCGTCGAGGACGCCGACACCGAGGGGACCGATGCCGAAATTCCGGAGCTCTTCAGCCTGGGGCAAAACCGCGGCAGTGGCTGGGTCTATTCCACCGAACGGCGCCCGCGCCGGGCCACCGAAGATGAACGACGCGACGGGTTGACCCGCACCTCATACACCGGCGACGACGTTTTCCTATCGGTTTCACGGCCGGCCGGAAGCCCGGCGAACCGGCCGCTGAAGCGTGTCGACATCATGGCGCTTTGCACCAACCGCGACCTGCCGATCCTCGACGACAACCCCACCTTGACGCTGGAGACAGGCGATCCGGTCGAAATGGTCCGGCTTCTCGGTGCGTTGCGCTCGCCCCAGCCGGCTATCCCGGCCGCGCTGCCCGCGGGCGCCGAAGGCGAATCCCGAGCCGACAATCTCGCCTGGCGGCTGGTGGCGCAGTTGGCGCTCAACTTTCTCAGCCTTGCCAAGGAAGGCCGCGGTATCGATCCCCTGCATGCGCTGCTCGATCTTTATGCCGACCGGGGAGATCCGAGCCTCGCCCGCAATGTGCACTCGATCGTTCGCATCGACTCGCGGTCCGTCATCGAACGGCTGCAGATCGATGGGCCGATGTGCTTCGGACGGGGCACGGAAGTGACGCTGCATGTGGACCAGTCGGTCCTGGCTGGGCAAAGCACATTGCTGCTTTCAGCCTTGCTTGCACGGTTGTTTGCCCGTCACGCCGGAATAAACGGCTTTGTGCGGACCCGCACGCGGCTGCTGCAGAAGCAGGAGGATGTGCCATGGCCGATGACGCCCGGCAATCGCTACCTGATCTAGACAAATTCGACCTGGACCGGGTCGAAGAGCTGGATGATACATTCGATTTTTTCGAACTGTTGCGCCGGCTCGAACGCAGGGGCGGGCTGTTCGGCTATTCCGGCCACGCGGATCGCGAGCCGGCAAGGCTCGGGCAGCATGTGCGTCTTAGCTTTTCCACCAAGGACGTGGTTGCGTTCCGCCAGGCGAAGGACAAGACGCCGGCCCGGGTTACGGTTGCAAATCTCGGGCTGATGGGACCGGAAGGCCCGATGCCGCTTCATTTGACACGTTGGGTGCTCGATCGTCTGTCGCAGCGCTGGTTCACCGGCGCTGACGCACGGCAGACCAGCGACACGACGTTCGTGGACTTCGTCAATATTCTCCAGCACCGCATGATCGCCCTGTACTATCGGGCCTGGGCCGACGCGCATCCGGCGGTACAGGTCGAACGTGCAGTCGGCGGCCGGGTAAGAGCCATGCTTGAAGCCATGGCGGGAATCGGACTTCCCGGCACCCACAATCCCGATCTGGACGCCGTGAAGCTTCGCCAGGCGGCGTCGCTCGCCAGCCAGGTCGACGGTCCGGAGCGGCTGACGCTGTTCCTGGCGGAAGCGTTCAAGGTGCCGGTCCAGATCAAGGAGTTCGTTGCCGCCTGGATGTCCATACCGGCGACGCTCCAGACCCGCCTCGCGCAAGCTTACGCGGTGCTGGGTCGCGGGGCGACGATCGGCCCGCGCGTTTTCAGCCGCCAAAGCAGGATCGAACTCCGCGTCGGCCCGCTCGGGTATGAGGAGTTCAAGACGTTCCTGCCGGGCGGTCAACGTCTGAAGATGTTCAAGCAGGCGGTTCGCGACATGGTCGGGGAATCGCTCGACGTCGATCTGCGGATCGTGCTCGCGCGTGAAGCGGTGCCGCCGCCCCGTATTGGAGCGGTACAGCTCGGCCGAACCACCTGGCTTGCGCGGCCCGCTGAAAGGGGCGATGCTGACGACATGCGGCTGCGGACAATTGTCGGATGGCGGCCGGAAATGGCGGAGGTCGCGGCATGAGTCTGCTGCTGACGCTGGAGCACGGACCACGCACCCAGGCGGTACGGCAGACCCGGCTGGACGAGGGTGAACTGGTGATCGGCCGTAGCGCGGACGCGGGCTGGCAGATCGATGATCCCGACATGTTCGTTTCGCGCGCCCATTGCAGGATCACCGGCGGGCGGGATGGATATTTCGTCACCGACACATCAAGCAGCGGCTTGTTCATAAACGACTCCGACAGCCCGCTCGGCGCTGGCACCTCGGTCCGTCTTCAAAACGGCATGCGGCTGAGGCTGGGCGACTACATCGTATGCGTCGATCTGCAGACGTCGGCCGCTCAAGCACCGGCAGCCAGCCAATCGTTCGCGGAACCGTCGCCACAGGCATCACGAGCGCCGGTAAGCATCGGCCGCGATGATTTCTTTTCAGCCGCGGTCGAGGAAGAGCCGCGACGACCGCGCCCCGCCGATCTGCCGAACCCGTTCGAGCAGCCGATTCCAGGAGCGTTCGAGCGCGCCAACCAGCGCAGTTCGCCTGCCTTCGACGACCCGTTCAGTCTCGACCCGGTATCAACGCCCACACCGAATGGCCCTAGCTATTCCGAACCACGTGGTGGGTCAGGCCCCGCAGATCCCTTCAGCCTCGATCCGACACCTTCCGGTGCAAGCGAGCCCGTTGCAGGCCAGCCCGCTCCAGGCCAGCCCGCTCCAGGAAGGTCATCCCAATTCGATGACGATTTCGATTTCGGGCCGGCCGCGTCGCCCGATTGGAGGAACGGCGCCGGCTCGGCCGGTCAACGCAAACACGTTGCCGGAAGGCCGCAATCGGCCAATCCCTGGGATTTGCCTGGCCAGGCGGCAGAGATCCCTCCTCCGCCACGTCCCGGCCTTGCTCCCAGACCCGCTCCCTTCCTGGCAGCAGCGCAACAGGCGAACACGGCGCTTCGCACCGCGTTCCTGCGAGGCATGGGCATCGAGGAAGCCGAGTTTCCCGGACGCGACAGCGTCGCGGAAATGGAGAAGTTCGGTCGCGAGTATCGGCTCATGATGGAAGGCCTGATGCAGCTGCTGCGCAAGCGGGCCGAGGAAAAAGGAAACGCGCGCGTCGCCCAGACGGTGGTTGGGGCCTCTGAAGTCAATCCGCTAAAATTTCTGCCGACGGTCGACGACGCCATCGTCACCCTTATCGCGGAGCGCAGCCCCGGATTTCTGGCCGGCGAAGCGGCAATCGCCGACGCGGTCCGCGATCTCGCGCAACATCATGTGCGCGCCTGGCGAGGCGTGCAGTCCGCCTTGCGGCGAATGATTGACCGTTTCGACCCGGCCGAGATCGAGAAAGAGCTCAAATCGAGTTCCGCGATCGGCACACTGCTTTCGGGCGGGCGCCGCGCAAAACTGTGGGAGCTTTACCAGAAACGCCATCGTGACATCGCCCAGAGTGCGGAATCGAGTTTTTTGGGCGAAATCGGCGCTGATTTTCGGGATGCATATGAGGAGGAGTGAAATATGATCGATCGCCGCGAATTCATCGTTGCCCTGGGCGCAACCGGGCTGCTTGCTGCTTGCCAGAGCGGTCCGCCAAAACCATCCGCGGTGACCGTCAACCTGACCGGCGCGGCCGGCATGAACCCGGGACCAGGCGGCGGCGACCGGCCGGTGACGGTCCTGGTGATGCGGCTGCGCAGCACCGGTAAGTTCAATTCGGCCGATTATTTCGCGCTGCAGGGGGATGCCGGCTCCGCACTCGCAGGCGATCTCATTGGATCCGACCAGATCTCCATCGGACCTGGAAAAACCGCATCCAAAACCATCACGGTCGAGCCGGACGCGGCTGCGCTGGGCTTCGTTGCCCTCGTTCGCGAGCCTGGCGGCCGGACCTGGCGTACAACCAAGTCGGTGTCGCCGGGGTCAAAAGTAACCGTCAACGTCACGCTTGGCAGCGGCGGCATTTCCGCCTAGCGGCCAAGGCAAGGGGTGCTCGATGCAGGAAGTAGCGGCATGAGCGATGCAAACAGGGTGCTGTGGTCCGAAGGCCTGTTTCTCCGGACCCAGCATTTTCAGCAGCAGGATCGCTTTTTCGAGGCGACGGTGCGCGGCGCGTTGCAGGCCGGGCAGTTGCATACGTTCGGCTTTCAGCAGCTGACGCTGGACCAGGCAATGCTCGATGCCGGCCAGGTCTCGATCCTGTCGGCACGCGGCATCTTTCCGGATGGAACCCCGTTCTCCATCCCGGACCTGATGGACGCGCCACGACCGCTGCCGGTCACCGCCGATACGGGTGCGGGACCGGTGCTGGTCGCCCTGCCGCTCGA
Organism: Mesorhizobium sp. WSM4841; assembly: GCF_055811515.1. Taxonomy (NCBI): domain Bacteria; kingdom Pseudomonadati; phylum Pseudomonadota; class Alphaproteobacteria; order Hyphomicrobiales; family Phyllobacteriaceae; genus Mesorhizobium; species Mesorhizobium sp. WSM4841. The sequence continues at coordinate 99,399 of NZ_JBVVQC010000006.1, read as the reverse complement.
GCCTGCCGGCGGTGTCGGCTTCGATCCGGCGCACGCCGCATCGACAGGCGCACGCTATCATGGGCGGATCGTTTCGGTGCGCGACGCCGTCCAGGGCGGTTCGGATCCTGAAGAAATCGAAATCGCCCGCCCGCAGGCGCTGCTGATTGCACCGGGAAAATCGGTTGGCGGCTACACCGCCCTGCCGATAGCCGACATCAAAGGGGTTAGAGCCGACGGCGGCGTCTCGCTGGACGAGACGTTCCTGCCGCCGACACTGGTTACCGGAGCGGTGGCCTGGTACCGGCAGCTGCTTCTGGAAGTTGTCACCGGCCTCGACCAGATCGCCGAGGCGCATGGCAAAATGGTCATGGGCGGGCCAGGGCGCAGCGTCGAAGACCTGCTGATGCTCAATCTCGCCAATGCGGCGCGTCCGCGGCTGGCCCACATGCTGGCGCAGGATGTTTTCCACCCGGCCGAGCTTTACCTGGAGCTTGCCGGTCTTGCCGGTTCAATGGCGACCTATGGCTCGAGCGCGCGACGGCTGAGCGAGTTGCCCGCCTACGATCACATGGCGCCCGGCCCCGCCTATTCGGCGCTGGCCGACGCCTTGCGGTCGCTCATCCTGAGCCTGCGCTACATCGAGCCTAAATCACGCGCACTGCCGGTGATGCGGCATTCGACCAATGTCTGGAAAATCCGCATCGACAACCCGAAGCTGCTGGTGGCCAGCCGGATCGTCATCCGGGTCGGCTCCGAGCTGTCGGAAGATGCGTTGCGCAAGATTTTCGTCAACCAGGCGACCGTCGGTTCGGCCGATCAGTTCGAGGGCCTGTGGAAATCCCGTCTACCCGGCATTCCACTGAAGCCGCTTCATTCCCAGCCGCGCGAAATCCCCTACGATGGCGATCGGCTGTGCCTTGAACTGGATCAGAAAAGCGAGCACTGGGCCTCGCTGCTCGATGCCCCCGGCTTCGTCATCGGCGTGTCGGGTGTGCTGCCGAGCGAGCCGCAGGTCGACTGCTATTCGGTAAACAGGTGAGATGATGAGCCGGGATGATCCTTTCGGACTGTCGGAGGATCGCGAACGCACTCGCATACGACTGACCGGCGCGCCGATGCCGCGACCGATGACGCCACTGTTGTCGGGCGTGCCAATCAAACGCTCGCGTACGCATCCGAACACGCTGGTCAACGCATTCGCGCCGCTGCTCGAGTTCGCGCCCGAGCTTGAAAGCGCGCTGCCGCCGGAAAACCCGGAAGCGCTGCGCACCCGGTTGCTCGATGAGCTGGTTCGGGCACGTGACGCGGCAATGGCGGCGGGGTCCTCTCTGGAGCGCGCCGACCAGGCAGCCTGGGTGGTGGCGGCATTGCTCGACGATCTCGCCCTGAACACGCCATGGGGCGGCGCCAGCGCATGGCCGCGTCAGCCTCTTGTGGTGATGCTGCGAGGCGATGTCGATGCCGGCACGCAGTTCTTCACCCGTCTCGACGAACTGGAGCGGCATCCGAACCGGGATCGCGAATTGCTCGAACTGCAATATCATTGCCTGGCGCTCGGTTTCCGCGGCAAATATCGTGTTCCAGGCCGGTCGGGCGACCGCTCGCTCAATGCCGTTCGCGTTGCTGCGGCGCGCTTTCTGCGCGATGCCGACGCCGACGGCGCGCCGCTGTCGCCGAACTGGAAAGGCGTGATCGCATCCGACGAGCCGCAGCGTTTCATCGTGCCGATCTGGGTGATGGGGCTCGGCGCGGCAGTTCTCGCCACGGCAATCTATCTCGGGCTGTCGATGGGACTGAGCAGTCAGGCGGTCGAGCTTTCGACGCTGGTTCGTGCTTTGCCGCCGCCGGCGCGCGGCGATATCAGCCGGACATCGCCACAGGTCGACGCGCCGCCGCCGGAGGCAGTGGATTTCGCGCTGGTGCCGGAGTTTCAGGCCGGAGCGCCGGCGAATCTCAGGGCCGCGCTCAGCGGCACCGAGAGTGTTTCGCTGGCCAGGCTGATCATTCAGGCCTCCAACCCCGAACTGTTCCAGTCGTCGCGGCCAACACTGACGGAAGGCTTCGAACCGCTGATCGGTTCAATCGCCAAAGTGATCCTCGCCAATCAGGAACTGATCGGAAACATTACCGTGGTCGGCCATACCGACAGTATTCCTTTGCAACGGTCCAATCCGCTTTCCACCAACCAGCGGCTGTCGGAAGCGCGCGCGGCAACCATTACCGAGATGCTGGTCCAGAACGGTGTGCCGCAGGACCGCATTCGCTTCGAAGGACGTGCAGCTACCGATCCAGTGGCCGACGACAGCACCCGCGCGGGACGGGCCTTGAACCGCCGCGTCGAGGTGCTGGTCGAAAAGAGGCTGTGAGATGTTCATCCTGCGCTTCCTCTGGGCGGTTCTGACATCGCGCTGGCTGTGGACGCTGATCGGCATCGCACTGCTTTCCCTGGTTATCTGGGTGTTCGGCCCGATCGTCAGGGTCGGTGCTTACGAACCCTTCGCCTCGGAAAATGTCCGCATCGTCATCATTGCGCTGCTGGTCATCTTCTGGCTGATCTGGCTGATCGTCGCGCAGCGCCGGGCGATCCGAGCCAACCGCATGTTCGTCGCCGAAATCGCTGCGCCTGTGGTGGAAAAACCGCTGAGCCCCGGCGAAGAGAACGTCGCTGCCGTCGGCGCCAAGTTCGCCGAGGTGATGGTCGAATTGAAGCGCCGCAAGCTGGGCGGACGCAAGTTCCTGCGTGAGATGCCGTGGTACGTGATCGTCGGGCCGCCGGCCACCGGCAAGACCACGGCCTTGCGCCAGTCCGGCCTGAACTTTCCGATCGACCTCACCGACGATCTGCAGGGGGTTGGCGGCACCCGCAACTGCGACTGGTTTTTCTCCGAGAATGCAGTTCTGATCGACACGGCGGGCCGCTACGTGCAGCAGGAGAGCCAGCCGGACGTCGATGCGGCGGAATGGCTGGGCTTCCTCGACCTCTTGAAAAAGCATCGCGGCCGCCGGGCGCTCAACGGCGTGATCGTCGCGCTGTCGATCGATGCGCTTTCAGAGGGCGACGAAGCCATCAAGGCTCATGGCCGCAAGATCCGCCGTCGCCTGGCAGAGCTCAACGACCGGCTCGAAATCCGCCTTCCAGTCTACCTGATGCTGACCAAGGCCGATCTGATCAAGGGATTCGAGGCTTTCTTCGGCGGCCTGTCGACGGCCTCGCGCGAGCAGGTGTGGGGGACGACCTTCGCGCTGGATGCGCGTGTCGACGCAAAGACCATAGAACGGGAAATCGCCACCCTTGCGACGCAACTCGAGCGGCGGCTGGTGCCGCGCCTGGAGGACGAGGACAAACTCGCCGCCCGCGCCGAGATTTTCAGGTTTCCCGCCCAGCTCACAAGCCTGTCCGAGCCGATCCAGGTGCTGGTCGAGGCGATGTTCGGCGAAAGCCGCTACGAGGAAGCCGCCTGGCTGCGCGGCCTCTATCTGACGTCGGCGACCCAGGAAGGGGCGCCCATCGACCGGCTGACCGCGGCGCTGTCGTCATCCTTCGGTCTTCCGCCGCGGCGGGCGATGCCGGCGCCGCGTGTTGAAAAACGCAGCTTTTTCCTGAAGAACCTGCTGACCGAGGTCATTTTTAGGGAAGCCGGCCTGGGGACGTTCGATCCGCTGGCGCAGCGCCGCCGCGCCTGGATCTGGCGTGGCGCCGCGGCCGCCTGTGCCGCCGCCGCCCTGTTGGCCGGTGCGATGTTCACCTGGTCCTACTATGACAACCGCAATGCGATCGCAGCGCAGGCGGGCCAGTTCGAAGCGCTGCAGGCGCCGCTGACCACAGCAGCCGCGAGCCCGGCATCGGTGGAGCAGCCCGCCATCGACAGCGCGCTCAATGCGATGGCCGAGGTCGCAAATGCCCGTACCGCACCGCCGAGCAGTGCCCAGGATCTGCTGGGGCCATCGGCGTCGGCAGAGCTGCTGCGGGCGCAGGCCGACACTTACGAGCACGCTTTGCGCAACGTCCTCGAGCCGCACATGGTCGCTCTGCTCGAGGCGACCATGTGGCGGCAGATCCGCGATCCGGATTTCATGCTGGGGGCGCTAAAAACCTATCGCATGATGACTGGCCTGTCGCAGATGGACGCCGACTACGTCCAGAGCTGGTGGGTCAACGACTTGCCGGAATTCGCACCGGCGGCGCCGTTTCCGACCGCCGACGCGGAAGAGCACCAGCTTGCCGCGATCCGCCGCATGGCGGTCGACGACAGCTACATATCAGCGGATCAGGCGCTGGTTGCCGAGGCGCTGAAAACGGTTTGCACGATTTCGCTGCCGGCGCGCGCCTACAGGCAGTTGCTGGCCGACCCGGCGGTGGCCGGACTCAAGGAATGGATCCCGGCGAATTTCGCCGGTCCCAACGGCGCCAAGGTTTTTGCACGGCGTTCCGACAAGACGCTGCGCGTCGGCATTTCGGGCGCGTTCACCTATTCCGGCTTCCACGATGCCATTCTCGACCGGGTCGAGGATGTTGCCGCCCAGGCCGCACTCGATCGGGCGGTGTTTGCCGGAGGCTGCTCGGAAAATTCCGAAACCTCGGTCTCGGCGCTGTCGGAGGATATTCTAAAACTCTATTACGAAGACTACATCGCGCAATGGGACAGCATCCTGCGCGATATCAGGCTCGCGCCATTGGCCGACCTGAATGTCGCCAGCGAGAACCTAAAGGACCTTTCGAGTGCCGACTCGGCGCTGAAGCGCCTGCTTACGGCCGTCGTCCAGGAGACCGAGCTGACCCGGTCCGATGAAGCGCCGGCCGACAACAAGGCAGCAGCCAAGGGCACCTCGAAACTGCTCGGCAAGCTGGGGAAGCTGGGAAAGATCGTGAAGACAGGGGCAAAACTGCTGCCGCGCGCAGGATCCGCCAACGAGGTGGACCTTACCGGCAATCTGGTGGCCGAACACTTCAAGCCGCTCAAGGGGGCGATCGCCGAGGTCGACGGCCAGCCGCCGGCACTCGATGCCGCGGTGGTGGCGCTGACCGCACTTTCGAACGTGCTGCAGACGGTCACGGCCAATCCCGACCCGCAGGACGCCATCAAGAAACAGGGTGGGCTGGCCGAACTGACCGGAGCGGTCGCCAGGCAAGCGCAGATCCTGCCCGATCCGGTCGACGACTGGCTCGGCGGCATCGCCGGCGACACCAGCGGCCTGACACAGAAGGCGGTCACCTCGGAGCTCAACGCCATCTGGCGCGCCGACATCCTGCCGTTCTGCCAGGCGGCGCTGAACGACCGCTATCCGTTCAGCCCCGAAAGCGCGGTCGACGTCAATGTCCGCGATTTCGCCCGCCTGTTCGGGCCGGCCGGGATGATCGACACCTTCATCAACGACCATTTGATCAGCTATGTCGACACCGCCAGCCAGCCATGGAAATGGCGCGCCGATTTCGGCCTCGACGCGGCGGCCCTGGCGGCGTTCGAACAAGCCAGGCGGATTCGCGACGATCTGTTTCCAGGCGGTACCGGGCCGGTGATGAGCTTCACGCTGCAGCCGACGGACCTGTCGCCCAACGTGACGCGCGTGACGCTCAATCTCGATGGCCAGAACCTCGTCTACTACAACAACGCGACGCGGCCGCAGCCGATGACCTGGCCCGGCAAGGACGGCACCGGCGTCATCTCGCTCGCCTTCCAGCCGATCGACGGCTCGCCCGAAGTCATGTTGAACGAAACCGGCAGCTGGGCGTGGCTGAGGCTGCTGCGCAGCGGCCGCTTCACCGGCACCTCGCTGACGGATGTCTACAGCCTGCGACTGGGCACGCAAGGCATGTACGCCGATTTCGAGCTCAAGGCGGCAAGCGTCGAGAACCCCTACAATTTGCAAATGTTCAAGAAATTCTCATGTCCGCCGCAGATATGATCCTGCCCGGCTTTTACGGCAAAATGCCTGCCACCGGCGATTTCGTCACGCGGCGGCTGCCGGGGGATTTTGTGCGCATCTGGGACCGCTGGCTGGCGCAGCACATCGTGCCGCTGATCGGCTCGGAAACCTGGCCGCGCACCACCGCGCTACGCTTCCTGGCTGGTCCGGCTTCTTTCGGCGCCTCGGCGGGCATTATTCTGCAGAGCGCCGACAGGGTCGGCAGGCAGTTCCCTTTGAGCGTCGTCGCGCTGCTTCCTGATGCGTTCATTCAACTGGCTCGCGCTGAGGCGTGGTTTGCCGGGATCGAAGAGGCTGCCGCTGCCGCCCAGCAGGGCGAGCTGACGTCCGACGAACTGGATGGCGCTCTAAGCGTGCTGCCGGTGCCGCCTGTCGAGCCGGGCGAAGAGGTGATCGGCGATATGGTGATGTGGACTGCATACTCCGACATTTTCGACGTTGATCCGCTGTCGCCGCAGGCGACGCTGGAGCAAGTGTTCTCAGGAAGATGGAAGACTGGGCTGATATGACCGGATCAAATACCGAACATTATTCCCTGAGTGAACCCGCCGGATGCTCCGGCATTCCGAGAACATCCTAAGCCAACGATTTTCCGCCTGAGGGTCCGCCGCCGCCATGTGGGAAGTCAGCAACAGCACCGGGTTTCCAGCGATGGGGAGCTGGGTTCAGGACAAGGCCGCGAACAAGATCTGGCTGGTCTGCGTGAAAGCTACCTTGGACATACTGGCCGACGGAAGCACGCGGCCCTCGGAGAACCAGGTGCCGCCGTTCATACAGGGACAGCCCCTCGACGGCGACTACGAGAAAAGCCTGATCTATGAAGCCGATTTTTTCGGGGTGAAGCCCTGCACGGACGTGCTCGTCAACGGTACCGCTTGGTCACCGAACGGCAAACCGATCACAGAGCTCGATGTAGGATTCCAGGTTGGTCCGGTTCAAAAGCGCCTGAGCGTATTCGGCAATCGCTGGTGGACGGTGAACCTTGCCGGACGACGTGTCATCGCGAGCCCCGACCCGTTTCTCAAGATGCCGATCCGGTATGAAGCGGCATTCGGCGGCTGGGATCGCACTGCCAGCAATCCGAAGGATCATCGCCTGGAGGCGAGGAATCCGGTCGGGCGGGGCTTCATCTCCAACCCGAATGGCTGTCTCGGACGGCCGCTCCCCAATATCGAGTATCCGGCAAACCTGATTTCATCCGTCGCTAGCCGCCCCGCGCCGGCCGGCTTCAACGCGGTGGCCTGTCATTGGTCGCCGCGCCGGGAACTCGCCGGCACTTATGACGAGATCTGGCAGAAGACGCGCTTCCCGCTCTGGGCGAATGATCTCGATTCCCACTACTATTGCTGCGCCCCGCAGGATCAACAGGTCGCCGGCTATCTGCGGGGCGGCGAGCCGGTGCAGCTCATCAATCTCTCGCCGAACGGCCCGATACGCTTCCATCTTCCGCGCCTAGTTTTCGGCTTCTCAACGCGCATCAAACGCGAGACGATTCACACCAAAGGCACGTTGGCGACCGTGATCCTAGAGCCGGATACTTCGCGCGTGATTATGGTTTGGCAAAGCTCGCTCATATGCAATAAGGACATCGACTATCTCGATCAAACCTCTGTCCGCCTGAAAAAGCTGATGTGATGGAATGACGATGCCTACGCCAAGCGTCGCAGCCTATCTCCCTCGGACGCCAGTCTGGCTGGCCGGCCTTTCAGCGCGGACTCCGGTTGGTCTGCGTCCCGAAAGCGCTGCCGCAGCGGTGCGGGCGGGGATCTCAGCAATTTCCGAGCATCCGTTCTTCGTCGACCGCAATGGCGAGCCCATGCGCCTGGCGCAGGATGCGGTCATCGGCCCCGAGGTGCCGCTGGCGGAGCGCATGAAGGAACTGCTGTTGTCGACGCTGCTGCAACTGCCGCAGGCCGCGGCGCTGTCGGCCAACGGCCTGAGAACGCTCCTGATCATCTGTGCGCCGGAGCCGCGGCCCGGGTTACCGGACGGCATCGCCGAAGTGCTCGGTCGTGCCGTAATGGGACGATTCGGCCCGGCGAACCTGCGCGTGCAATGCCTGGCCAACGGACATGCTGCCGGAATGTTTGCGTTCGGTATGGCCGCCAAGGCGATCGATGAAGGCAAGACGGATCTGGCGGTGGTGGCAGGCGTGGATTCCTATCACGACTATCAAACGCTGGAATGGATGGATGAAACGGGGCAACTCAAATCCGAGGTGAACCGAGACGGCTTCTTCCCGGGAGAGGGAGCGGGCGCGTGCCTGCTGGCACGCCGCAATCTGATATCAGAACTGGGCCTGGAGGCCCTGGCGCAGCTGAGCGCAGTCAGCACCGCGCCCGAGCGGATCACCATCAAGCGACACGGCGAGGACGGGGTTTGCGTGGGCGAAGGGCTGAGCTCCGCCTTCCTCGGACTCGAGCCGGTCATTGGCACAGATCGGCGCAAGATCACCGACACCTACTGCGATCTCAATGGACAGCGCTACCGCAGCGAGGAGTTGGTCTACACAATCCTGCGAGTTCAGCATCTTTCAGATGAGGCAACCCACTATCTGCATCCAGCTGACTGCTGGGGCGATGTCGGCGCAGCGTCAGGTCCACTGTTCGCGGCGCTGGCTCACGCCGCCGCCAGCAAGGGCTACAGCCACGGTTCGCGAGCGGCGCTCTGGGCCAGTTCCGAAGGCGGCCAGCGCGCGGTGACGCTGCTGGACTTTTCTGCCAACCCGCCAAGAAAGCCTGCCTGATGGTTTCCGTTGGAGTCAACCCGCCCAAGACGCCGGTGACCGAGGGCAGCATAGACATGGCGCCGGCGGACGTGCCCAATGTGTGCAAGATGCCGGGACCGCCGGCTCCGTTCGTGCCCGTTCCGCTGCCGAATTTCGGACGCTCCGCCGACAGGCTGTCGGATGCCACCTCGACGGTCAAGATTGAAGGGAAGAAGATAGCCATCAAGGGAAGCTACTACATGAGCGCGCCGTCGCCTGATGTGGCGAGCCAGGGCACCGGCGGCGGCGTGGTGTCGTCGGCTACACAGGGAAAGACCGAGTTCGTCGCGCCCGGCTCGATGGACGTGAAGGCAGAAGGCAAGAACATCCAACTGCTCGGCGATCAGATGACGAACAATGGGAGCTAAGAACTCCGCCACCTCGACCGGTAATAAGCAGGGTCCGGACAACAAGCCGATGCACAAATGCGGCGAGGTTGGCAGCTATGGAAGTCTTTGTAACAGCGGCAAGGCGAGTCGAGCAGACGGGTCGCGGGTATGGGAGCGCGACCACGTTCCGGCGAAGGGAACTTTATATGCACGCGCCGTAAAACGCTTCGGCCCTTTCGACCCAGACGTTGCAAAGTGCGTAAAGGACAAAGTGGAAAGCAGGGGCAAGGCTATCGTAATCCCACGCAAAGTTCACCGGGCGGACAGTGAAACATGCGGGAATTTAAACAAACCGCTGATGAAGCCGGACGCGGAAACCAAGCAAAGCATGAAAGATGCCATAGAACGAGACACCGACGCAATACAAGCAGCGTTGGACGACACCGAGTGCGGACCCGCATATGCTGCGGCGGTCAAGGAACTTAAAGAGTTTGATTTCGAAGGAATGATAAAAGAGGCGGTCAAGGAGTGCGAGGGCTGACCATCGATCAAGCCAGTATGGAGGCAGTAATGGATTATCAGAAATGGGTAGACCTGTTTGGAAGGACGAATAACGATCCGGATTTAAAGGAAAATTTGAAACGGTCAGGTGTCACAAAAGGTGTGGTTATGCCGAGGGATGAGATCTACCTCTCCGTCGATGTAGATGGAATGACCCTTCAATTTGAGGATGTTGAGCTCTTCAAGGATGTTCCGGGGGGCGCCGGCACATGCGTGCTCACCAGTGTGACCATGCATGTGAAAAGGGAACCCTGGCCGTCTCCTTATGATATCCCAAAAGATGCAACTCGGCCGAGCCTGAGGGAAAGATTTGGAACTCCGGTCGAGCAGGAGGAAGCTTGGGACCAATGGAGAGTGTCCAACAAACTTCTTCTGAAGGCTCGCTACAAAATCGATGGTGACGCTCTCATGAAGGTTACCTTAAGCATGGAAGAACCGAAATAGGGGACGGATACGGCCTGGCATGGACTTCAGCGGAGCTGTAAGCCTTCTTGGGAGATCGTCAATGGATACCGAGGTTCAGGCCTTGATGTCGCGGCTGGCCATTTTGCGGCAGCCGGAAGTCGTGCTCGACGAGAACGACGGCTCTGTCCTGAATGCTCAGGATTGGCTTCTGAACAAGAAGCTTGGGGTGGAACTGGGATTCGAGGCGAGAGCGCACCTGCTCGGGCAGGAAATAGAGGATCCCAAGAACGAGCCGATGCTGTTCACTCAGATCTACTTTTACTGCGAGCGCTATGATGTCGGCCCGTACCAAGGATCTTTGCCTGCCGGCCTCGTGGCTTCGGACAGCAGGATTTCGGCGCGAGACAGGTTGGCCGCCTACGAGAGCACCCGGCGTTCCTACACCAGGGACACGTGGGAGCTTCCACAGTTTCAGCTCATCATTGGTTATGCAAATGGCGGCACGAATATAGGTTTCGTTTCTTGTCAACTTCGACCGCCGCCAATGCCTGCCGACTACGACGATGCAGGTCTGATACCGTCAACCCCAAATATCATGGCCGCGCTTGGCAAGAAGTTGTCCGATCCCGGACTTCGGCTTATGTTTTCGCCTCTGCGATTGGAGCAAAATCTGGAAGTCGACGATGGCGGCTTGGTTGGAAGATTCGATAAACACTTGGGTCTTTTCCTCCACTTCCGGTACATGGAGGGGGGGCGCGATCTGGCGCTGACCCATGTGCTGTTCTATCGAGAATACGAAGCCGACGGGGCGCGTTGGCCCGGCACGCTTCCGAATGGATTGCACTTCGACGATTCGCCTGAAGTTGTATTTCGAAAGATCACAGCAGAGCCGATCAAGCATTACGACGAGGAATTCACAGGAGACGCAACCTGGAAATTCCCTGAGTATACGTTGCAAGTTTTGTATAGCACCATGAGGAATTACATCCTACGGGTGCAGGTCAGTGCGCCTGGAGTTCTCCCCATAGCATAGCGACGAATTGCGCCGCATTCAGATCACGGCTATCATGCGCCAAAGACATCAAGCTAGTCACAAGGTAAGCACCTGTGAACGATCGCCCCGATTTCGCGCGCGTAGGCAGCGGTCTCAGCGATGGCCTTGTCATCGGCACCTTCATAGGACGCAACAAGTCAGGCGAGCCGATCGTCTCCGTACCGGACGGAATCGAGAGCAGGATGGTTGCTGCCCGCGCTGCAACCATGCTCGAGGCGTCGGATTTCGGGACCGACGTGGTCGTGATGTTCGACGGTGGCGATCCCGACCGCGCCGTCATTCTGGGCCGCCTGCTGCGTCCGAAGCCGGTTGCCGCCGAGGATGTCGCCGTGACCCTGGACGGGGAGCGCCTGGATCTTTCCGCCGAACGTGAGATCGTGCTTCGCTGCGGCAAGGCCAGCATAACGCTGACCCGTACCGGCAAGATCATTCTGCGCGGCACCTATATTCTCAGCCGCTCCTCTGGCCCCAACAAGATCAAAGGTGGCTCGATCCAGCTTAACTAGGGCCTCGGATGTCGCGCCGCGTTATCGAGCATATCGTCGAGCAACATGCCGAAGACGCGGCCTTCCTTTGGCTGCAGCGTGAAAGGGCGGTCGACGCTCCCGATCAGTACCTCAAGAATTTGAGCAGACTGGACGACCGGCTGGAGGCACATATCGACGGTCTTCGTGTTTCGGGCGAGTGGGGCTGGCAGGTAGCCGAGAGGGCCTTCGACCAGTATCAGGAGCCGGGCGAGACTTTCGTGGCTGCCGTCCTTGCCTTCGAGAGCCTGTCCGAGAACAGGATTGGCTACGTTCTGAATCTCGCCGAGGCATCTCCAGATTTATTCCGAGCTACCGTATCGGCCCTGGGTTGGGTCGAGCCGTATCGAATTCAGGAATGGGTACGCTCCCTTTTGGAGGATCCGCGCCCCATCCGGCGCCTACTCGGTTTGGCCGCGTGTTCGGTCCGGCGGATCGACCCCGCGATGCGCCTTTCAGAGTTGCTGAACGATACCCTCGCGGTGCGCGCCAGAGCCTTGCGCCTGGCCGGGGAAGTTGGGCGCGTCGATCTGCTCTCCGACATTAAGGCGGCCCTAAATGACCCACACGAAACTTGTCGATTTTGGGCCGCATGGTCCTGCGTGCTGCTGGGAGACAGGCATGAGGCACTGGAAATCTTGCGGAGGCACGCCAGCGTCGACGGGATTGGTTGGAAGGGCGTGCAACTTCTGTTGCGCGCCGCGGATCACCAAAGCGCCGTGCAATGGCTGCTTAGTCTGCGTGGGGATCGTTCGAAGGAACGTCTGATTGCTGCCGGGTCGGGCATCCTGGGGGACCCCATCTTCGTGCCGTGGCTGACCACACGCATGCGCGACCCGAAGCTCGCACGGCTGGCCGGCGAAAGTTTTGAGACCATAACCGGAATGTCAATCGAGCGCGAAGGGATGAATATCAAGCCGCCGGCCGACGTGGATTTCGAGAATGCGTCACCAGCCGACTATTTCGCTCGCGACCAGGATCTGGTCTGGCCCGATGTCCGCAAGATTCGCGAATGGTGGCGGCGCAACCAGACGGACTTCAGTCAGGGTAAAAGATATCTGCAGGGCAAGCCTCTGGCGGCGGCGAGTCTGGCGGAGATCTTTGCAAACGGAACGCTGCGTCAGAGGCGATGCGCTGCTCTTGAGTTAGCGTTAAGTGCGCCGGATGCCCCGCTGGCCAACAGCTCGGCACGTTCGCTCAACCGGCTCGCGCCAACTGGTTGAGACTCGGCAGTGGTTCTGTGATCCGAGCGGCCCGCCTGGCGCCCCCCGCTCAATTTTTGATGTGTCCTTGGCGCTGTCCCCATTCCAGGACCTTGCCGGCAAGCGGGACACTTACGGCCTGATCACCAAAATATTCCTCGAAGCGAAGCCCCGCCGCGCCGGGGTCAGTCGTGAAGAGATCGCTCTCCTGCCGCGCCTCGGGAAACAGTTCCAGAAACGACGCGCCCGCGGTCACGGCAAGAGCGGGATTGCCCATCCGTTCAATCAACCACGGCAGGATCGATCGATCGCCCAGCATGCCAGCCGCTCTCACCCCGAGGGAGGCGCTCTGCGGTGACGTATACAGCGAGCCTATCCAGCTTCGCGCTTCCTTCATCGGCATCGCCTTCACCGCAGCTCGAAGCGCGCTCAGCGCGTTGTCGTCGCCTTGCACTGCTACCCTCCTCAGTTCAGCGAGGTCGCCTGAGCCAAGTTCGCTCAAAGCCCAGGCAGCCCAGAAACGTACCTGCTGGTCCTCATCGGAACCCGCATTCCTGACTTCGCCCGTCAGATCGGCGCGACCGAGCTTCGCGACCAGCCGAAGGCTCGCCGCACGTACTGACGTGTCGGGATCGCGCAGTCGCAACGATAGCATCTGTTTTGGATCGACGCGGTGTTCGAAGCAGGCCGACACGCCCAGGAACCGCTTGAACGGATCACGCGCGTCATTAATCCACGCTCGCACCCATGGCGCAATTAGGCGAGGCGTATGCCATGCCAGCGCGCCGAGCAGGCCACCTGGGCCGTCGATCGCGGTGCGACCAATTTCAACTGCTTGCGCGACATGATCGGCGCTCTCGAACTCGAGAGCCGTCCAAGACACGACGAAGAGTTCGCCCTTGCCAGGCGACGCCTGATGGAGGGCGAGGACACAGGGCCAAGCCGCCCGGCTTGCGACCCTTATGCCATCGAGACTTATTTCCAATCTATCGTCTATGGCCGCTATGGCGTCCAAATCTGGAGGATCGTCAAGGGCTAAACTGTCCCTTTGTGCCCACAACGACGCCGCCTGCTCAGCATGCTGCCCTACAATATTCTCTAGGATGATCATTCGGGCAAAAGCAGCCATTCTTTCACGATACACGATGTTGTTAAGGCGCTACCCCGCCATCAATGAAAACAAGGCTTCCGCTAGTTTTCGTGGATTTTGGAACCCTTCATGGTGATGTCGCTCGATGCCTTGATATTGATCTTCCCGGATCCGTTGACGGTAATATCTTTGCCCTTGATGATGATATTTCCATCCTTCTTCATGGTGATCGAGGCGCTGCCACACGTCAGCGAAATCGAATCCCCGGCGTCGATCGCAAAGTTCTTGCCGATCTTGAAACTGCCGTCATTGGCAACATCCACGGCACTAGCTTTGCCGACCTTCAGGGTGTGCCCGCCGCCGACGTCGGTCGCGTCGTCCGCGCCGATCTTCAACTTGCGGCCTTTACCGATTTCAAAATTTTGGCCACCGCCGACCTTCTTATTCTGGTCCGCAGCGATGCTGATATTCTGGCTTGCGCCGATCTTCCATGTATCCGAGGCGCCGATGCTGTGGCTCTGGCTTGTCCCAACACTGACCGACCGCGTCGCCCCGATCGTGTTGCTCTGCAATCCGCCGACACTGCGCTGTTCCGCCGCTCCGACGGAATCCACACGCGCCGCGCCAACTGTCACCGTCTGGACGAGCGCCACAGTCTGCGTATGATTGGCGCCAATCGTCTCCGTCGAGTTCGCCCCAATACCGATCGTCTCGTTCGAGCCCACGGTCAGCGAGCGATTGACCCCCACCGTCTCGGTGTCGTTATTGCCGATATCCGTGGTCTGGTCGACGCCGACCTTGACCGTCTTGTTGTTGCCGACGTCCTCGTCGAGGTTGTGGCCGACGGAGTGCTTGGCGTCGTGGTCGATGCGGTCGGACTGGTCGTGCTGTACCAGCTTGGTGCGGTCGTTCTTGATCAGAAGGTTGTGGTCCTTCTGCGCCTGGAAATTGACCAGTTCGGAGCCGGCCTTGTCCTCGAACATCAGCTCGTTGTAGCCGCCGCCGCCTTTCGAAGAGTCGGATTTCCAGCCGGATTGCGTGGCGTTGCCCGGCAGTCCGTATGGCGGCATCTGCGAGGCGTTGTAGACGCGGCCGGTGATGATCGGCAGATCCGGGTCGCCTTCGATGAAGTCGACGATCACCTCCTGGCCGATGCGCGGTATCTGGATGAAGCCCCAGCCGCTGCCGGCCCAGGTCTGTGACACCCGCACGAAGCAGGAGCTGTTCTGGTCCTTCTTGCCGAGACGGTCCCAGTGGAACTGGACCTTCACCCGTGCATATTTGTCGGTGAATATTTCCTCGCCGGACGGACCGACCACCGTCGCCGTCTGCGGACCGCGCATGATCGGCCGTGTCGTCACCCGCGGAGGACGATAGGGCAAGGCAGTCGGCGCCACGCCGAGGATCACCTTGAAGTTCTCGCTTTCGACGTCGGCAAGGGCTCTGTAGCCCGGATCGAACAGCCTGTATTCGGCGCTGACCACCAGATACTCCTGGTTCTGGTCTTCTCTTGGGAAGCCGTCCAGCTTGAACGTGCAGCCGGAATACAGGCCGCGCACCGTGCCGACTGCAGCGATGCGCTGGTGCACGGCTTGGATTTCCTCGCGCCGGATCGCGGCCAGGCTGTCGCCGCGACCGACGTCGAGATGCGCGCCGGGCTGGCGGTAATTCTCGCCCGCCGCCAGCTTGTGACTGAACGGCTGGGCGGATTTGGCCATCAGGTCAGCGCCCGGCTTCTTGAAATCATAGTCGGTATGGACATAGGCACCTGGCCGCACGGAGCTGCCCGGAATCCATTCGGTGATGTATTCGACATCGCGACGGGAGCCCTGCCCTTCAAAGTGATAAGGCACCTTTTCATAGCCCGGCGCCGGCTTGAGCTTGTTCATTGCGTCTGCGAGCACAAGCGTGTGATTGCCCTCGTCATGCTCGAAGAAATACAGGATGCCTTCGTGCTCGAGCAGCCGCTGCACGAAATCGAGATCGGTCTCATCGTACTGGACGCAGTATTCGCGCGGCGGATAAGACCCTTGCAGGCGCTTCTCGAATTTTGCCGTGCTGTATTTCGAGAAAACCTCCTCGACGATTTCGATGACGCTCATGTTCTGGAAAATGCGGCAGTCGGTGGTATTGCCGAGAAACCAAAGCCATGGCCTGACGACGGCTTCGTAGTAAGCCAGACGGTCCTCGATCCGGGTCAGCCGAAACTCGGACACAAGGCCGCTGAACCAGCGTTTCGGATCGGATTCACCTTCGACCGAAACAGCACCGCCCAGCATCTTCAGGGGATCGATCTCGGGGCTGTTGCTCACGAACCCGACCGTATAGGCCAAACAACGGCTGATCTCATCGCGCCCGATAAGATGCGTGAAGGTCAACAGGTCAGCGCCAACCGGCGTCTGCACAACCGTGGCACGTTCGTTCGGCATGGGTCGTGCCCCCTCCCGCCGCTCGTTTCTGCTTCAGCCTAGCACATGTCTTCCGGCGACCAAAGGGGACGCTTGGCGGCTGCAGCCTAGTCGCCTTTGGAATTATCGACTTGAACGCTTCTGTGCCGCCGCTCACAAATTGCTGGTATAATGGGGTGTCCTGGGTGAGTTTCCCGACAGGATCGACGGCGATTTTGAATGTTCATCAGGCTGCAGATCAACAATGTCGTCTCGCTGCCCGCCGGTATGTCGACCGGCTACTCAACTCGTGATCGCAGCTTCGAAATCGGCCGCGAGGCCTGTGACTGGACCTTGCCCGACCCCGACAAGTTCATCTCCGGCCGACATTGCGATGTTCGATACGAGGCAGGCGCGTTCTGGCTGCACGACGTCTCGCGCAATGGGACCTTCATCAACGGATCGACCCATCGCATGGCCGGCCCGCATCGGCTTGACCATGGAGACCGGCTGCTGATCGGCCGCTACGTCATCTTGGTATCGATCGATGACGAGCGCGCCACGATGGGTCATCCTCAAAGCAGGCACGGTTCGACGCAACGAGAAATGCCGGTCGCAACCGGTCGGCCTCTGGACTTCGGAGGCGAGCCTTTCTTCGAGCCGGTGGAGCAACGGCCCGGGCAGCGAGCACCGGCGTCGACGCCTTCGCCGCCCGCGCCTCTCCCTTCGACGAGAGACGAGGTGCTGCGGGAAATCGCGATCGGAGCCGGCATCTCGCCGGAATTGCTTCAATCGCGTGATCCGCATGAAGTTGCTGCCGAAATCGGCACAGTGCTTCGAACAGTTGTCGAGGAACTGGCCTTGCTGCTGAAGGCACGTGCGGCTGCGAAAATACTGGCCAAGAGCACACACCGGACGATGATAAGCTCCGCGGATAACAACCCCTTGAAATTCGTCCCGGGAACCGACGACATCCTCGAAATCATGTTCGCACGGCGCAGAGCCGGCTACCTTGATGCCAGGCACAGTGTCGAAGACGCATTCCGCGATCTCAAGACGCACGAATTTGCCACCTATGCAGCCATGCAAGCTGCGCTCTCCCGGCTGCTTGACGACCTGTCTCCCGAGGCGATCGGCAAAAAACTCCCACCCACGTCATTCACTTCGAAGAAGAGCCTGGCTTGGGACGCCTTTGTCGCCAAATGGCGAACCATGGAGGAAGCACACGAAAACGGAATGCTGGACATATTCCTGGCCTATTTCAGCGAAGCCTATGCCAAAGCCGACAAGCAAAAATAAGCCGGGGAGATTGAACCTGGCCCATGCCCCGGAAATCGGATTGGTTTGCTGCGCTGACCTTCGGCCGCGGTACGGATCACGCGCCAGGTGGAAAGTATTAGAGCGTCCTTTGCGAGCCCAAAGATGCGGCGCTGTAGTTGGCGAAGAAAAATCCTTTCGCAGCGCTGCATCTGGTTCCAATCGACCGTTTCTAAGCTTACGATCATTTACGACAGTTCGCCAGCGGGTAAGGCTGATTGACCTGGGGGTCTGCGGCACATGTCATGTTACGGCGGGATAGAAAGATATAGCCGACCTTCCTCCAGACACTGCCCTCGCCAGCAGCGCCTGCAGTTCCTGCGCCTGACCAGGGACCGCTTTGCCCAGCTGTGGCGCACACGCAGCAACCGGGCATGGACGGACGTTTGGACATGAGCTCGAAGGACGATCCTTTTGGCCCAGCGGGCAAGACCGTCATTCGCGCACCGCGCCGCGCTGAAAAATCAGCGCCGGCTCCTCAGCGGCCTGTTCCTAACAGCGGGCAGCCCGGTCCCTCGCGGGTTAAGGATTCAACGATTTTCGATCCGGGTGTCGATCGGCATGCACCGCCGGGCTGGACATCCGGAACCGTGATCTATCAGGGTGCAGATCCCGGTGCAGCGACGGGAAACGGCCCCCTTGCGGCGGCGCCGGGCATTCAGCAGGAAATCCTGCTGAATGCCACGGACAGTGTCAGATATTCCGCAGCAAATCAGATCCTCGCTGCGGCCGCTCCTTTGCTGATGCTGTTTGGCCAGCTCAGGCTTATGCCTGTCGAAAGACAGGCGGAACAACTGGCGGAACATATTGCCGAGGCGATCGAAAAATTCGACCGGACAATGGAGAAAGCCGGTGTTCCCGAAGAAGATGCACGGATCGCAAAATTTGCTCTCTGCGAAACCGCTGACGACCTCATCGGCAACCTGCCTTGGCCGAAGAGAGACGCCTGGGCGCAGCACAGCATGCTGTTGCGGTTCTTTCACGCTGTGCCCACCGGCTCGGGCTTCTACGAAGCGCTGAACAAGGTACTGGCCGCGCCGGAGGCACACTACGACTTGCTTGAATTGATGCATGCCTGCCTGTCGCTGGGGTTCGAAGGCCAGTACCGGGGCCTTACGCGCGAGGACAACAATCTCGAACGCGTTCGACGCGACGTCTACGAGACGCTTCGCTACTTCAGGGCGCGCGCCGACGAAGACATCTCGCCCCACTGGCAAAGCATGGCGGTGTCAAGCGCACAGTCGTCGACCCGGTTGCCGCTCTGGGTGGTTGCGGCCGCAGCGTCGGCGCTGTTGACGGCGGCATTCTTCGCATTGCGGGTCTTCATCACCAACGAGGGCGAGGCCCTTGCCGGCAGGTTGCTGGCGCTCGATCCGTCGACGCCGATCGCCATAGAACGCGCCAGCGTGGTGCCGTCGGCTGCGCCGGTGAAAGTCGCTCCGCCTGTCGCCACTACCCCCTCTCAGATCGATCGCATCCATGCCGCACTGGCCAAGACTATCGCGCGCGGCGGGCTGACCGTCGGCACGCAGGGCAAGTTCATCGTCGTGGAGATCAACAATGTCCTGCTGTTCCAGTCCGGAAGGGCCGAGATAAAACCGGAGTTTGGACCGATCGCCGCGGACATCGCCGCCGCGCTGGAACCGGAGCCCGGACCGATCATGATCGTCGGCCACACAGACAATGTGAAGCCGCGAAAATCGAGCGCGTTCAAATCCAATTTCGACCTTTCCATCGCCCGGGCGAAGGCTGTCGAAGCGATGATGGCGCCGCGGTTCAGCAAGCCTTCCCGGATCACGGTCGACGGCAAGGGCGAAGACGAACCGATCGCCGACAATGCGACGCCGGAAGGCCGCGCCCAGAATCGCCGTGTCGACCTGATGATCCCCAAGGAGGAAACGCTGTGAGCACGGCCATTTGGAAGCGCCTATGACGCGTTGGCTGCTGCGGATATTCAGCGCGATCGCGTTGGCCGGTTTCGCGGCAGCCGTCTGGTTTGCCGGACCATTGATCCGCTTTGCCGATACCCGCCCGCTGGCACCCGTCTGGCTCCGCGTGGCGATCATCGGCATGATCGTTGCGATCGTGACGCTGTTCTATGGATTGCGCCTCTGGCGAAAGCGAAAGGCACAAAAGGCGCTCGAGGCGATAGTCGCCCATAATGGCGACAAAGATGACGACTCGCAGGTGCTCGAGGCTCGTATGAGTGAGGCCATCGCTGCGCTCAAGCGGTCGAGCGGCAGGCGCAATTTCCTCTACGACGTGCCCTGGTACGTCGTCATCGGCCCGCCTGGTGCCGGCAAAACAACGGCGTTGGTCAATTCCGGTCTGAATTTTCCGCTTGCTGGTTCAGGGGACGCCCAGCCGGTCGCCGGCATTGGCGGCACACGATCCTGCGACTGGTGGTTCACCGACCAGGCGGTGCTGATCGACACCGCCGGACGCTACACGACGCAGGATTCCAACGCGCAGAGCGACAAGAAGAGCTGGCTCGCCTTCTTGTCGCTGCTTAAGAGATACCGCACCAGGCAACCGATAAACGGGGTTATCCTGGCCATCAGCCTTGCCGATCTCATCAGCCTCGATGATCGGCAGCTTGACGTCCATGTCATTGAAATACGCAGCCGTCTGCGCGAAATCCACGAAACGCTGAAAATCCAGTTCCCGGTGTACCTGCTCTTCACCAAGGCCGACCTTGTCGCCGGTTTCATGGATTATTTTGGCGGTTTCGACGAGCAGCGCCGCCGCAAAGTATGGGGCGCGACATTCCAGACTGCCGATCGCAACAAGAACATGGTCGGTGAGGCACCGGCCGAATTCGACGCATTGGAAAAACGCCTGGCGGAGGAGATGGCCGACCGCCTGCAGGAAGAGACCGATCCGGTCGCTCGTATATCCATCTTTGGCTTTCCAGCACAGTTTGGCGCGCTGAAGGGCCGTATTGCCAGTTTCATCGCAAGCGTATTCGATCCGGCCCGCAGCCAGGTGAACGTCAGCCTGCGTGGACTCTATTTTTCATCGGGCACGCAGGAGGGCACGCCGATCGACCAGGTGCTGGGCGCAATCGGTCGCAGTTTCGGCAGCGCTTCTCGCGCCCATCTTTCCGGCACTGGCAAAAGCTTCTTCTTGCACGATCTTCTGACCGGCGTCATTTTCGCGGAATCCGGCTGGGTTTCATACGACAAATCGGCTGAAAGACGTGCAGCGATCGCCAGATATGGCGGCCTTGGCTTGATCACATTGATCGCTGCCGCGGCTCTGGGCACCTTGGCCCTGAGCTTTACGGCCAACAAGTCGCTGATCGCTTCTACGACGCAAGCTGTAAGCCGCTATCGCGAGACGGCGGACCCGCTCCTCAAAACCCCGACGGTCGCCGATGTCGACCTCGAAAACGTCATTGGCCCGCTCGACCAGTTGCGCGAGCTGCCGGCCGGGTTCGACACCAGTGACTTGCCGACCCCGATCGAGGCGACGTTCGGGCTCAGTCAGCGGGAAAGACTTCTTTCGGCATCAAAAACAGCTTACCGGCAAGCGCTGGAGCGCTTGTTCCGTTCGCGCCTGCTGCTTCAGGCCGAACGGACGATCCAGGCCAAGATGGCTGATCCCGCCGCGCTTTACGAACCGCTGAAGATCTACCTGATGCTTGGTGGCAAGGCGCCGAAGGTCGACGACGATCTGATCGTGTCCTGGATGAGGCAGGATTGGGAGCAGAACCGGTATCCGGGCGAAAACAACCGCGAGGGACGGGCGCAACTCGAAAAACATCTGCGGGCGATGCTTGCGTTGGACGACGCCTACGATCCGGTTTTCGAACTCAACCAGCCACTTGTCGAAGCCGCTCAACGCTCGCTCGGACGAATGAGCCTTGCCGATCGTGCCTCCGCCTTGGTCAAGTCGGCGGTATACGCGGCAGCGCTGGACAATTTTTCCGTCGCCGTGAAAGGCGGCCCGGAAGCGCAGCTGTTGTTCGAGCGTGTCGATGGTGGCGATCTGTCAGGCCTTCGCGTACCCGGTATCTACACCTATAGCGGCTTCAACAACTTCTATCTCGGACAACTCTCGCGCATTGCGCAGATGCTTGTCGATGACCAGTGGGTTCTCGGCGGCGGCGGCGAGCAAGGTGGCATCGACCAGGAACTGCTTAAACTCGGTCCCGAACTTGTCGATCGCTATGGGAGGGAGTTCGCCGCGGCGTGGAACGGCGTTCTCGACAAGTTGAAGTTCAAGGCGATGCTGAAGGACAAGCCGTATTATATCGCGCTGTCCGCTGCCGCGTCACCAACCTCGCCAATCGACCAGCTTTTTACGGCGATCGCCGATGAAACAGCTCTGACGCGAGAAGCTGGTTCCGGCAAGGACTTCGGCTCCGAGGCCGAAGCCGACATGCTTCAAAACCAGCAGCAGAACGCTGCAGATGTCGCCAGGGGATTGGCCCGCATCGGCCTTCAAGCCGCCGGCGGCAAATCGCAAAGCCGGGCCGGTACAGGGTTCGCTGGCGCGCAAAACCAGAATCCGGGGGCGAACGTCGAAGCGCAATTCAGATCATTCCAGGCTTTGGTGAACGGTCCCGCCGGACGCCGCCCAATCGATGCGTTGACACAGAATTTCCGCGACATCTACCAAAGCCTGCAATTGGCGGCCGATGTCCCTTCGCAAACGGAACGCGTCAACATGAATCTGCAGCTGCAGATATCCACCCTTCGCGCCAATGTCTCGCGTCTGCCCAAGCAACTCGCCCGAATGGTCACCGCGACCGCCGACGAGCTTGACGGCAACGTCGCGGAAACCTCGCTAACGAATTTGAACCAGATGCTCGACCAGACGGTCACACGCGCCTGCGAGGAGATGGTCGAGGGCCGTTATCCTTTCGCCAGCGACGGCTCGGAGGATATTGCGATGGCGGATTTCGCGAAACTGTTCGCTCCAGGCGGACTGATGGACCGGTTCTTCGCTCAGAATCTCGCATCGCTGATCGACATGACCGGCCAGGACTGGAACTGGAAACAGGATGCGCGTTTCGGGCGCGACCTGTCGAAGTCGACTTTGAAAAACTTCCAGCTGGCCGCGGAAATCCGCAACGCCTTCTTTCCTTCAGGTGGTTCGGTGCCGTCGGTCAGTGTCACCTTTACGCCGTTTTCACTGCATGGCGATGCCGATACGGCGGAACTCGACGTCGATGGCCAGATTGTCCAAAGCAGCCAGGCGGGCAACGCGCCAAGCACGGTGACCTGGCCGAGCGGCATGGCTTCCGCGTCCGCGAGCCTGAGCCTCATTCCGGAAATGCCGGGCCGTGAGTCCGCGATCAAGTTCGACGGTCCGTGGGCACTGAAGCGCCTGCTGGACAAGGCTGATATCACCAGCACCGGCGGCAACACGGAAGCCCGCTTCGTGATCGGCGGACGCGATGTCGCCTATACGGTCCAGACCAATTCGGACCCCAACCCTCTCTTCCTTCCTGCGCTTTCCGGGTTCAGCTGTCCAAAGGCGTTTTAAGATGACCTTTGCATGTTCCAATACGGTGAGGCTGTCCATCGGCAACAGATGCGCGGACGTTGATTTCGATACTTTAATATTCGAGCCTGTGGCAAACTGGCGCGCGCGAGCGCCTGACAGTGCGGCGCAGAGGACGCTTGAGAAGCGCTTGGTGGCAAAGTGAACAATGTCGCCCTTCCCTTTGAAAGCTTCGGCGTTAGCCACAGAGGCTGTGTCCGTGAGCTCAATGAAGACAGCTACCTGGTCGAGCCGGAAACTGGCCTGTGGGTGGTGGCCGACGGAATGGGTGGACATGATGCCGGGGAAGTCGCTTCGGCCAGTATTGTCGATCATCTGGCAACGATCGGCATTGCAAGCTCTGCACCGGATCTTCGCGCGCGCTTCGAGGACCGGCTGAGCCGAGCCAATGCCGAAATCCGCAGGATATCGGAATCACGCGGAGTAACCATTGGCTCCACTGTCGCCGCCCTGCTGGCGATGGATGGGCGGTTTGCCTGCCTGTGGGCGGGCGACAGTCGCGTCTATCTGATCCGCAACGCCTCGATCTCCCAGATTTCGAAGGACCATACCGAAGTTCAGGAACTTCTCGACAAGGGCATGATCAGCGCAGCCGA
Source organism: Mesorhizobium sp. WSM4841 (assembly GCF_055811515.1). NCBI lineage: Bacteria > Pseudomonadati > Pseudomonadota > Alphaproteobacteria > Hyphomicrobiales > Phyllobacteriaceae > Mesorhizobium > Mesorhizobium sp. WSM4841. The sequence goes on along the minus strand of NZ_JBVVQC010000006.1, from coordinate 75,749 downwards.
AGCGCTCACCTGGCCGCGCCGCAACGTTATCACGCATGCGGTCGGTGTCAGCGACGAGATCGTCATTGACTTCCAGCAAGGCGAAATCATGCCGGGCGACATATTTGTGTTGAGCACCGACGGGCTGACAGCGCATGTCACAGATGCCGAGATCGAGGCGGCGGCGGTGTCGGCGACGCCTCAGGCGGCATGCGAAAACCTGCTACAAACGGTGCTGGCGCGCGGGGGAACAGACAATGTCACGATCGTGGTCGTGAAGATCGGAGACGGGCGCAATGGGGCCCGTCTTGATCCTTCCAGAGCGGAAGGTTTGGGCTGATGAGCGCCGACGACAAGACGCGAATATCGCCTAACGTGGCCAACACAGCCGTAGGCACGCAACTCAGTGGCATCTATGAACTGGACGAGCGGATTGCATTCGGTGGCATGGGCGAAGTCTACCGGGGCCACAACATCCAGACCGGCGACCATGTCGCGATCAAGATCGTCTTGCCCGAGTTCGCCCGCGATCAGACGATCCTGTCGCTGTTCCGCAAGGAAGCGTCGATCCTCAATCACCTGTCGCACGACGCCGTCGTGCGTTATCACGTCTTCACGATCGACCCCGGCATCGGTCGCCCCTATCTTGCCATGGAATTCGTCGACGGCCAGTCGCTGTTCGATATCATGCGACGTGGCCCGATGCCGACGGAAGACGTGCGCAAGCTCTGCCATCGCCTGGCTTCCGGCCTGAGCGCCGTGCACCAGGCGGGGGCAATACACCGCGACCTCTCTCCGGATAACATCATCCTGCCGGGAGGCCGGGTCGAACGCGCAAAGATCATCGATTTTGGCATCGCGCGGTCGGCGACCGTCGGCGGAGAGACGCTGATCGGCGGAAAATTCGCGGGGAAGTACAACTACGTTTCTCCCGAACAGCTCGGGCTGTACAGCGGCGAGGTCAGCGAGCAATCCGACATCTACAGCCTGGGGTTGGTGCTGGCCGCTGCTCTGCGCGGGAAGCCGATCGACATGGGCGGCTCCCAGTTCGAGATCGTGGAAAAACGCCGAACCGTTCCGGATCTATCCGACATCGACGCCGATTTTCGTGGAATTGTTGAAGCCATGCTGCAGCCGGATCCACAAGACCGGCCGATCAGCATGGCGGACATCGCCAGGGTGACACGTGACGATACGGATGAGGAGACAAAGCCGCCAACGTCGATCACGCCGCGCGACCGGACGGGTTTGCCGCGAGCGGGGGGGACCGCGCCTGGCCCCAAGCTCCCAAGTCAGCCTCCGGCGGCTCCCGGTGAACAGCGCTTCGTTCCGCATGTCCGGCCGGCGCTTCTGTCCGAACCAAGGCCTTCGCCAGTTGCCGGTCCTCGAGCGGTTTTGCCAAAGGTCCCTGGAAAGCCCGCCAAGAGCCGCTCGATCGCGATCGCTGCCTTGGCGACCTTAGCTGTCGCGTCAGGTGCAGGCATTTATCTGAGCGGCTTGATGACGCCTTCCACGCCGACCGGCAGTGAGACAAAGCTCTCGGCACCGGAAGCATCAAAGCCGGCCCCGACGGACAGTGTTGCAAATTCGCCGAGCGATGAGCCGGCAAAGGCAGTTCCGCCTGAGCGGTCACAAACAGAGGCCGCTGCGCCTTCAGCTGAAAAGCAGGCAGCTGCCGCAGCGGATCAAAAGCTGGAGCCGACACGGCCCGCCGAAGTCCTCTCACCAAGCGAGGAAACCCCGGAGCCGGCGCCAGCCGAGGCGCTGTCTCCAGCTGAAGATCAGGTAGATGCCGAGGCGCAAAAGTTGGAGCCGGCACGGCCCGCCGAAGTCCTCTCACCAACCGAGGAAGCGTCGGAGCCAGCGGCATCCGAAGAAACCCCGGAGCCAGCGGCATCCGAAGAAACCCCGGAGCCAGCGGCATCCGAAGAAACCTCGGAGCCGGCGGCAGCCCAGGCACAACCACCGCCGGCAATTCAGCCGGATAGCGTGACCAGCGACGGCCAGCAAGCTGTTCCGCCGCGCGTCCAGGTCGCGCCGGTGGCGCCGGCCGACAAAGTCTCACCGCCCCCGGCGGTCCAGCCCGACGTGATGGAGAAGCCCGAGCAGCCGGCCAGCCAGCAGGCCACCACCCAGGTGCCCGACCCCGCTGCAGGCCAGGCGGACGACGCGAGCGCAAAGGGGCAACAGGACGAACCGGCGGCAGGCAAACAGCCGGACGGACCCGCCATCACCTTGAACGTGCCGAAACCGGAACTAGAGCTGCCGCCGGCAATTGCCCTCGACAAGGCTGCGCAACGGGTCTTCTGGGTGCGCGACTTCAACGGCGGCGACTGTTTTTATGCGACGTTGACGTCGGCAACCGAGACCGCCGTCGCAATCGAAGGATTGGGCACAGAGGTCCAGCCTTTCGAACGAATGTTGTCCGATTTCCAGGCAAGATTCCATGTCGAACCGGACATCAGCGTCCGCCTGATTGAACCGGCTCAATGCGAAGTCACCAACTTTCTGCGCTTTGTGGACCAGACGGCGACTGACAAGCCGCAGCTTGTTCTCGATCGAACGACGGTGCCGAGCGGTTCGCCGATCGGAGGCACGCTGGTGACGCGTGGCGGCCTGATTTCCAGCGTGCTGCTGATCGACCACAGGGGCATGGCATTCAACCTCGACGGTCGTATCTTGGCGCAAGCCGGCAAGGCCACGTTCAACTTTCCGATCGATCTCGGCGCAGCCGACAAGGCGGCCGGCAAGGTCGTGCCGCAGATCATAATGGTGATCACGGGTCCACAGGATATTCAGGCTGCGGCGTTCTCCGCGCCGACACCAGCCGCGCTGCTGTTGCCCAGGATTCTCGAAGAGATCGCGACCACCCGATCTGAGTTCTCCGCGACTGCAAAGTACTTCCGGCTCGGCGGGTAGCATGGACGCCGATGGACCGCCGCCGCTCGCGTTTTTCCTTCCCGACCGCTGTCCCGCCCAAAAATCAGCGTGACTGGCTTCGCGGCCTGCTTACCCTGAGAGGCCGTATCAGACTTACGGTCACGTCGGGCGCGATGTTGCTGGCTCTCCTGTCGTCCCACGAAGCGCGCGCCGAATTCACCGTCTGCAATCAGACGCTCGACGTCGTCAATCTCGCTGTCGGCCAAAAGGTCGACAATGCGGATCAGACCGATGGCTGGTGGACCATCGGCGCAAATCAGTGCGTGAACGTGATCCGCGAGGAACTCACCAACCGCTATATTTACATCTATGCGACGGACGTTTTTGGCCATGCAACCCTGACCGGGTCGACCGAAATGTGCATCGACCGGCGCCGATTTTCGATACGCGGCATCGATGAATGCTGGCAGCGCGGCCATATCGCCGCACGATTTCTCGAAGTCGATACGCTTGAACAGGCGCGGTGGACCTTTTTCCTGACCGGAAGCAATCCGTGACGCACAGTATCGACACAAGCTTCAGGTTGAAAAAGCAGGCGCGCGCCGCCCTGCGCAGACGCAGGCTCTGGCGCAGACTCCTTGCCGGTCTTGCTGTGGTTGTCCTGTTGTCCATCGCTGCCGGCTTCTATCTCACCGCGGACTATTGGTCGTTTGGCGACGAAGATGAGGAGTTGCACGCCGTCGAGGGAACCGACGATGTGCCAGCCGATGCATCGGTCTATGTGCCTGCCATCATCGATCTCGCAGGCGACCCGATGTGGATCACCCTTGCGCCCGACACCGGCGCAGCGACAAAAAGCCAAGTGATCCCGCGCCCTGCAGAACTCGATCAGGCTGGAGTTTCTCCCCAGATCGAAATTCTGTCTGACGTGATGCTTAGCGCCAGCGAAAAATTCATGACAACGATACCGTCCACGCAAGAAGATTTTGCATTCTTCCAGGCACAGCGACAGGCCGCGCCGGCGCCCTCCAATGATCTGCAAAACGATGTTCAGCCACCGCCCGTTCTAGACGAGGCTCCGGTTGCTTCGGACCCGCTGGTGGACACCGATGATGCCGAAGCAGGTTGGGGCGAAACAATCGATGCAGGCGAGGCAGCCCTTCCCGCATTCCGGAAAACCCAGATCGAAAACAACACCAGCGTTGCAAATGTCACCAGCGAATATCAACGATACGAGGCTACCGAGGACACGTTCGTAAAGATTCTCAACGACCGCAGCTTGGACAGCGTTGTGCTGGATGCGCGTTTCTCCGCCGAGGATGCCAAGCTGGCAGGCGAAGCCCTGAAGGCGCTTTTCAATCGGGAAAGCCTTGAGCCGGGTTATGTCGTCGCCATGCGCGGCTTCAGGCCGACGCGCGAGACGACAACCATGTCCCTCATGCAGGTATCGATCTATGCCAAGAACGTATTTGTCGGCACGCTGACGCGCAATGCCGCTGGTGTGTTTGTGTCTGGTGTGGACCCCTGGGTCCGCGAAGACCTTTTCAACTATTCGGGTGCACAGCCGCAAGGCACGCACAAAAGGCAATACCGGCTGCTCGACGCAATCTACTCGACAGCAGCGCGCAACAAAGTCCCGACCGGCGTGATCGGAGAAGCGATCATGTATCTTTCGCGAGGACAGGATCTGGATGCCTTCGCCAGCGAAGACCAGCGTCTGGTGCTGATCTATTCGCAAAGGCCACGCGGCAAGGAAGAGACGGCCGGACGGGTGCTGTATGTTGGCGTCCAGGGTAGCGAAAAAGGCCTCGACTGTTTCGTCTTCCAGCAGACCGACGGCCAGTTTGCATGCGTTAGCGGCGACGATCAGGTTCGCTCGCTGACAGTCACCAACGGCATGGTTACCCCGGTCAGCGGGGTCATGACGTCCACCTTCGGCCCACGCAAGCACCCAATCCTCGGGACTGTTCGCATTCACAAGGGTGTGGATTGGGCGGCGCCTTTGGGTACGCCGATTGCAGCCGCCTTCGACGGCGAAGTCGTTTTTCAAGGCGATGGAGGGGGTTACGGCAATCTGGTGAAGATTTCGCACGGAAACGGGCGCGAAACGCGCTATGCGCATATGCAGAAATTCGCGGCCAACGGCGGTGTCGGCGCGAAGGTGATGGCAGGCGATATTATTGGTTACATCGGCACTACCGGTCTTTCGACTGGGCCGCACCTGCATTTTGAACTCTATCGCAATGGCGAGGCGGTCGATCCGCTGGGTACGGTTACGGCAATCGCAACGGACGCTTCCGCTGTCGAAACGCTGACCTCCCGTATCGTTCAAGTCGAAAGTGGCGGCAGCGCCCGCGCCAAGAACCCGCTTTCTTCGGCGACCGGCGCCGGTCAGTTCATAACGAAGACCTGGATCAGGATGATGAACACCTACCGCCCCGAACTTGCGCGGACGCTGTCAACCGCCGACCTGCTTGCTCTGCGTTATGACGCCACCATCTCGCGCGAGATGGTCAGCAATCTGGCGCGCGAAGGCGAAGCCTATCTTCGGGCGCGCGGCCACCAGATCACAGCCGGCCGGCTTTATCTCTGTCATTTCCTGGGAATGGAAGGCGCCCATCAAGTGTTGACGTCGCCGGGTTCGGCGCAATTGAGCGCCGTGCTCGGGTCGGCCGTCATTCAAGCCAACCCGTTTCTCACCGGCAAGTCCGCTAGCTATGTCGTAAGCTGGGCCGAAAGGAAAATGGGTCGGAAGCTAAGCCCGGCGATGGTTGAAGCGAGCCAACGGACAACGACAACGACGGAAGTCCGGCAGACATCGCCCGAGTTCGAAAAATACAAGCAGGCGATCACGGCTATGGTGAGTTCCGTTCAGAATGCGCTTTGAGCCAGCGCATGGCCCCGGAAATCGGAATCGGTTTGGTTTGCTGCGCTGACCTTCGGTTCGCGTCGAAAAGGACGCGCGGGTCTGGTCTTAGTCCAGCGTACCCGCTCCAGCTACTCGGTCCTTATCCGCATTTCCACCCGGCGGTTTACCGGATCGAACGGATTGGGGTTGCGCGGATTCGCTTCGCCCAAACCTGTCGCTTTGATGCGGGCAGGATCGATGCCGTTAGATGTCAGGAAGGTTGTTACCGATCTCGCTCTTCGTTCCGACAGTCCCTCGTTGTAATCAGCCGAGCCGCTTGCATCGGTGTGACCCTCAACAACGAAGTTCAGAGTGCTCAGTCGGCTGTCCTTCAGTGCCTTGGCGAACTCGTCCAGTTCAGCGCGGGCAGTCGCATCGAGCTCCGCAGAATCCAGGCCGAAATTGATCAGCATGTCGAGGCTGGTTTTTTCGGCAGGCGCTTGCTTGTTCTTGCTGTTGCACTCTTCCTCGGTGCCGACGCAAATTCCACGCGACGGGCCGAACTCGCTCGCCGCGTCAAAAAACTTCACGATGTCCTCTGATTTCTGAAGCGGATCAGCAAAAGCGTGGGTCGAAAAAAGCGCGACCGTAAACACGAAGGCTAAACTGCCCAACTGCATGACGGTTACTCCTGTCTTGAGCATCCGATTTCATCGACTGCGGACAATACCAAATTCCGAATCGATTGTCTGTCAATAAACGTCAAGCATACGGGTGGTGAAGGGCAGTTGCATCTGCCAGGGACTGGAGACTTGACCCGCGCCCTGTCCAAGGCTTCAGTGTCGATTGTTCCCTGGGAAAGCGTGGCGGCCATGGCCAATGAGCTTCGATTCAAAACGGCACGGGATCTTTTCATGGCCTGCCCCGCTGTTTCCAGGGACATGGTGGCGCTTCCGACCGAACAGCCTTCAATCGAATTTTGCCGTGCCCTGCTTGCCGGGCGGGTGCCCGAGGAGGCGATTACGTTCTGTGCCTATCTGCTTCCCGAGCGGGCTGCAGTGTGGTGGGCGCATGAATGCCTGGGCCACCTCACCGTTCTGCTCGACCGCAGGGATCAGGAGTTGCTTGCGCTTGTTCGTGACTGGGTCAGCGAACCGGATAGCCCTCACTTTGGCCCAGAAGTGAGCAAGGCTGAGGCAATGCCGCCAACAACGCCGGCCGCCTGGATTGCCCTGGCTGCAGGATGGCATGGCAACGGTTCGGCTATGGAGGCGTCAGCGGTATCGGCCTTGCAACCAGTGCCTGCCGCCCGCGCTGTGAGTGCGGGGGTTCTGGCCGGATTGGCACGCGTTGCACTGGAGGACCGCTTTTCAGTTCTTTCCGCGTTTGTCGAAATGGGCATTCAGATGGCGGAGATCGAGGCGCTGCGCCAATCAGTGGATGCATACTAGACTGCGGTCTGGATTCTGATTGCTTGCACTACTTTCCGGCTGCCGCTCAATGTTCGTCGGTCAACCGCCCCAGCCGCCTCCTCCGCTGCTCCCGCCACTCCCGCCAGTCCCGCCTCCCGAAGAAGGAATGATTACGGGAGGTGCGGCAGCAGGCTCGTCCGCGACCGGTTTAACGACTTTCTTGGAGGCCACCGGTTTGGGAGCGGGGTTGACGACCTTCCGCGGCGCCGCGGCTCTGCGAACGACCTTCGGCGCCGGCGTGGGCGTCGCCACCAGCGGCGTCGGTTGAAGGGGTGGCCAGGATGTGCAGCCCATGACCCCCGCCAAGGCGACGGACAGGGTTATCCCGATTGTTGCCTGCTTCAGATTTCTGCCCACCATTGCCTCCTTGTTGATCAGAACAAATCTCGACGCGGATTGGCTTGTTCCCAGACCGCCCTAGCCACATTGACCAGTTGCTTGTCGACAGAACCGCTCAACGGAATCTTCGACTTGAGTTCCCCACGCAGTTGCTTCAACGCCGCCGCTTTCGCCTTGGCCCCGAATTTCGCCAACGTCGCCCGGGCGTCAGGCAGTTCGTTGCGAAGATCGAGCGCAACTGTGAATGCCAGGAAACGCACGGCGACGGCCTGGTCGGCCTTGTCGCCCTTTTGCATCTCGAGAGCCGCGCGATCATAGGCGCCGGACTGGTCACCGCGCGAGGTTGCCAGTTCGAACAGACGTTGGGCTTCATCAAGGTTCTGCTCCACGCCAACACCATCACGGTACATGCGCGCAAGACTGCCCGGCGCATAAGGCTGGCCGAGGTCAATGGCCTTCTGAAACAGCGCCAGCGCAGCCTTCGGATCCTTCTCGACGCCGCGGCCGCTGAGATAATTGCGACCAAGCAGGTTCATCGAATACATGTCCTGCCTCTGGACGCCTGCCTCCAGGAAGGCAACGGCGCGGGCCTGATCGGCGGGCACGCCGTTGCGGCCCTCGGTGAAGATCGCGCCGAGATCGTTCATGGCATAGGTGTGCCCCATCGCCGCCGCCTTGAGCAGCAGGTCCAGTCCCTTGCCGGTGTCGCGCTCGACGCCGTAGCCATTGAACAAGGCACGGCCCCACGACGTCATCCCGTAGGGATCACCCTTGTCGGCTGCAGCCGCGTAGAAGGTGTTGGCCTGCTTGCGGTCGACAGCCAGGCCCGTTCCGGTCGCGTAGAGGTAGCCGAGTTCGAACACAGCGCGCACGTGTCCCCTGTCGGCGGCCTGCTGGATGGCTTTCCTGGCCTGGTCGACCTTGCCGGCTGCAAGCAACGCGCGACCCAGTTCATAGCGGAAGCGGGCGACATCGGGATACGCCTTCACCGCAGCCTCGCAGAGCTTCACCGCGTCGGCGCCGATTTCATTTGGCAGCAGGCCGGGGACGACGCCTTGAAGGTCGAGAGGTTCGCCGGCAGCCAAGTCGCATGGATCGACGCTTGGCGACAGTTTCATTTTGGCGGGTTTGGATACTGCGCTGTCCGCCCGAATTTCGAAGGCGACCTCGACCGGGGTGCTGGCTCCGATCTGGGGTTCATAGCGCAGCACCTCGACTTCACCGACCGTCAAGCTCGATTCGGGCGTCAGGGCTCGATCCGGCAGGGAGAGCGTTCCCGTTGCCGGATAGTTCGCAACTTTCAGGCTGACCGCCGAATCGTCTGTCGGGAGATCCAGGTTCAGAGCAACCGCGCCGATGCCGACCGGAACGTCGATCTCGCGGCTCTCGATCGCCTCGGCGGCACCGGTGACATGAATGCCGCGCTGCAGCACCTGCTGCTTCTGCTCGGCTTCGAGTGAGGCCATCACCTGCTCGCCCTGGGCTCCTTCGCCGCTCTTGACCCGGAACACCAGCATGCCCTTGGCTTCGCCGCCCCAACTGTCGCGTGCGGCGTAGGCCAGCATATCCATCTCTTCTGGCTCGCCAACTCCCTTGGGGACATCCATCTGCAAACGCGGCAGGTCCTTGCCCTGGATCAGTTCTCCCGGCTCGACGACCTTGCCGTCCAGCATAAGGCGTCCCAAGGCGGGCGGTCTATCGATGCTGACGGTGATTGTCCCGCCGTCGACCTCGACCGGTTCCGGGAGGTTCAGATCGACAGGCCCGACCCCCGACAACACGACTTTCTCCAACACGGGCGGTAGAGAGGGGCGGCTGCTGCGACGCATCAGAACGACTTCGTCGATCAGCGAAGAGTTCTCCCAGGGAACCTGCAGGCCCTTAGTAGCCTCAACTACATCCCGGCGCACGGCCGCCATGACCGTGCGAATCTCCTGGTTCGGAGCCAAGGCCCGACGAGAAAATGCGAATGAAAATGGGCTGAGGTCGCCGGCGCCGTCATAGGCAACCGCGCCGGGTTCGGTGGCGAAAGCAATCAGTGTGTTCAGCGAGCTTCTTACTTGCGCAAGGCCGGTGCCGCTGGCGGTAAGAAGCTGGTCCCTGAGCCAATAGTCCTTGCGAGGGAATGGATTGTTGCGGCAGGCGTCGAGGATGATCACCTGGATCTTCGATTTCGAACGCATCTGCTGCAGCACATCGTTCAGCTTGATTGCCTGGACCTCGACGTCCGCCGCATCTTTCAACGAGGCATCGACAGGGATCAGGAAATTTTCGCCGCCGATCTGAAAGCCGTGACCGGAATAGTAGACGACAGCTACATCCGCCCCGTCCACGGCGGCAAGATAGTTGCGGAACTGGTCTTCAAACTGCAGCTTTGTAAGATTGCTCGCGACAAAAACATCAAAACCAGCCGCTCGAAACGTGTTGGACACGTCCACCACATCTTTGGCCGGGTTCTTGAGGGCCGAGATTTCCCGGTAATCGGAGTTGCCGATTACAAAGGCAACCCTTCGCTCGACGGCAGAAGCCTCGAAAATCGTGAAGCTTGCGAGCATCAAGGCTGCAACGAATCCGCAACGTCGGAGCATGGCAAATCCCTTAACCGCTGTTACCTAGCGACCACAAGAACACAGCTGCGGTATCAAGGTCCGTTAGAGAGCATGCTATCTGCCGAGACAGAAAAGAGAGAAAAGCCGTCGCGACAGCGGCATATTCCTCACTTGATCAAACCCTAAATTACATCAGAGGCCGAGTGTCCGCAATGATGTCGAACGGTTTCTCAACCTGGCTATTTGGACCCGTGGTCGATACGGTCCCCTCGGGCCACGCGCGGCCGGCATACCCTTGACTTGCGCACACGCATCACGCGTCAGGGCGCCTCAGGTTTTCCACTACTAATATCGGTGTACCCCTGATTTTCCCTACCCACCATTTCCGAGACTCAATTAGCGTCTTCTTATGGAGCATCGGCACGCCATTCGAAGAATCAAGGAAGGACTTTGGGAGGTCTACGACATAGACGACGATAGGGTTGTCTTCGCAGACGGGGTGGCTCTGACAAATTTGCTGGATGACGAGGCACTCGACGCCCTGGAGTTGCTAAAGGGTGGGTTCCTTGTTCCGAGCAGCGCTCCCAAGGCCGGTTGACAGTTCCTTCAGGGATACGCCGAGGCCACACTGTCCGCGAGATGGAGCACTGAAGGCGGATAGCTGACACGCAAAAGCGCCGCCGCTTGGCGGGCTCCTGGATGCGTTCGCTCGTCGAGATCTGCCACCCTATTTCGGCGACGTCGCAGCCGCGATGCAGAAGGTGTGGATCAATTCGCGAGGCTCAGCGCCCCGCAGCGTGGCAAACGAAAAATTCTCCTTCGTTTGGTTGATGTCGGAACAATGCTCCGTCCGTAACTTCGTGCTATATATTAGCAGGTGCTGTTATGAGGTTTTTGCCCGTTCAGGAACCGACCAACACATGGGCCGTGTTCGATACCACCGTGGATGTGCCTGCGGACTTCGCTGGCACTTGCCTTATCGGCTTGCCGCGGGAGCGGGCGGAGTGGCTCGCAGCGAGAGCCAATCAAGATGCATCGGTGAGGAGCAATTGGATCGGCCGGTTATCCTCCCTGGAGCCTGAGCATGGCGTGGTTTCCATACGCAAATGTCAGAAATGGCTTATACCCGCAGGGGAGATTTCAGTGACGGACGAAGAGGCCGCTGCGTTGGCAGGCAGGGATCAGCAGCCAACGTAAGTCCGACATCACCAGCAAAACCGAAGCAGCGATTGGTTCCCGGCGTTGGATGAGGCTATCCAACTCGTCGCCGATGCGCTCCCCGGTTTGTATTTCTGCCCGAAGGATCGCTGGTATTGCTGATCCGGCATCTCGGTATTCTCTTTGGGATTCTTCTTGATACCCGCCGCAGGCGAGGTGTCGGCCGGCGATCAATGAGTGCCAGCGTTCGTTTCCGATGAAACGGTCCCACCGAGATTGAGGTAGCACATCGTCCTGGACCGCACGCCTTTTGGGCGAATGACGGAACAAGCCGAGGCGCCGCGCCATGACGAGGCTGATGAAACGAGCTAGGACGCCCCGACCAGTTCGTCCAAGGCATTCTCAATTGCAGCCTGATCTGCGGGCTTGCGAACAAATTTGAAATTGGCGAAGGCGGGTGGAACATCGCGCGGCCCAAATCCGGTCAGGTACGCAAAAGGAATGTGGCGGGTGTGTAATTCCTCTGCGATCGCCAGGCTCGTTTCGCCATGCAGTTGAACATCCAGCAGCGCCACGTCGACATGATTTTCGCCGATAAGGCCAAGGGCCGCCGCCACCGAAGGGGCGGGGCCGATCACCTGATGTCCCGAAGCGCGCAGACAAGCAGCGATGTCCTCGGCGATGAGCCATTCATCCTCAACCACCAGAACGCGCAGCGGGTCGCTCACGGCGTCTCCTTGCGCATCATCGGAAATGTGACCTGGACCTCAAGACCTTCACGATTGAAGGCGGTCTCGACGTTTCCACCAAGCCGGTAGCCGATCTCGCCCTGCAACAGGGAAAGCCCGAAGCCGTTGATTTCGGGCTTTCTGACTGGCGGCCCACCTCTCTCGCGCCAGGCAAGCCTGAAAACGTCGCCATCTGCCGACCACTTCAGCGCCACCCTGCCTTGCGGCTTCGACAGCGCGCCATATTTGGCGGCGTTGGTCGCCAGTTCATGAATGGCCATGCTAAGGGAAAGGCCCTGTTGCGGGTTAAGCTTCACTTCAGCGCCGTCAAGTTCGAACCGGTCAATGCTGAACGGTTCGAGTTCCTGATGCAGCAGTTCGTTGATCGAAGCTTCTTTCCAGCGTTCCTTCGACAGCAGACCGTAAGCCCGCGACATGGCGTGTAGGCGGCCGATCAGCGCTTCGGCGAACTCTTCCTTCGATTCCGATCTTTCACGGGTGCGGTTGGCGATGCTGGCGACGACCGCCAGCATGTTCTTGACGCGGTGGTTCAGTTCCGAAATGAGCACCTGGTTTTGCTCTTCCGCCTCGGCCAAGGTGGTGACGTCGACCAGTGTGACCACGACGCCCTGGATCCTGTTGTCCTTGTCGCGATACGGATTGATGCGAACCATATAAAACCGGCCCTGGTCGTCGCGCGCCAGATGATGGTTCAGGGTCTCTCCGGTTTCGAACACCGCATCGATGTGCTGTTTCAGCTCGGGATAGTCGAGTTGGCTCGAAAGCTCGGTCAGTGGCCGGCCGACGTCAGACGGACGCAGGCTGAAGAAAGACGAGGCCGCCGGGGTAAAGGTCCGCACCACCAGATTGCGGTCGAGGAAAATGGTAGCGATCTGGGTGCTCTCGAACAGATTGCGCAAATCACTGTTGGCGTGATCGAGCTCTTCTATCTTGCTGGTTAGTTCCGAGTTGATGGTGTTGAGCTCCTCGTTGAGCGACTGCATCTCCTCCTTCGAGGCCTCAAGCTCCTCGTTGGTCGACTGCGCCTCCTCATTGACGGAGACGAGTTCCTCGTTTGACGATTTCACTTCTTCCAGCGCGGTTTCGTACTCCTCAATCGTCGATTGCAGCCTCTCGCGGGTGTCGCGCAGCTCTCGTTCGAGGTCGGCAGCGCCTTCGCCATCACGGTTTTCGCGACGCCCATCCGACCGTGCCTGCACCGGCCCCGATGGTTCGAACAGGACAAGATAGAGCCGTTCGCCCTTGCCGCGTTCCGCCAAGGGTTCGACAGTGAGTTTGATCAGCTGGACCTGTTCGTCGTCCTCGTCGACAACGACATTTTCCCGCACGACGCTGCGGCGCGTCGCGGCAGCTTCCCGCAACGCTGCACGCAGGTCGAGCCTCAGCCCGCGGCGGGCCAAGGTCAGCACCTGCCGGCTCGGAATGCCTTGCGGCGCTTCCAGATATCTGCCGGTCCGGGCCGAATAGTAAACGACGTCGCCATCGCCGTTGACAACGACATGCGGCGGCGCGAAGCGCTCCAGCACCTGTGCCTCGACCGCCTGCCGAAGCGGGTAGCTGGCGGCTCCCTTCGAACCAGAGCCTTCGGGCAGGGAGGCACCCGAACCGCCGTCGCCGATCGGCATAGGCAGCCTTATATGTGGCGAGGCATGTTCCCGCGCCTGAAAAACGCGCTGTTTCTTGTCGACGGTGGCGAAGAGGTTGTCGTGCTGGCCGATGCTTTCGGACGTGCCGAGGAAAAGATAACCGCCCGGCTTCAGCGCATAATGGAAGATCGGAATGACCCGGTTCTGAATGTTCGAGCCGAAATAGATCAGCAGGTTGCGGCATGAAATCATGTCCATGCGCGAAAAGGGCGGGTCGCGGTCGACGCTGTGAGGAGAAAAGACGCACAGCTCCCGTACCTCGTTGGTGAGCACGTAGCTCTCGCCGTCGCTGCTGAAAAAACGCTGCTTGCGTTCGGGCGAAACCCCCTGCAGCAATGCCGCCGGGTAACGCGCCGCGCGCGCCACCGCAAGCGCCGGCTCATCGATGTCAGTCGCAAATATCTGGACGCGTGGTATGACCGAAAGCGTCTCCATGTGTTCGCGCAACAGCATGCCGATGGAGAACACCTCCTCGCCGGTGGCGCAGGCAGGCACCCAGATCCTGACGGCGTCGCTGGCGGTCTTGCCCTCGAACAGCTGCGGTACGATCTTCTCCTCGAGCACCTTGAACGCATCGGGATCACGGAAGAAATCGGTGACGTTGATCAGCAGATCGCGGAAGAGGTCCATCACCTCGCGAGGGTCTTTCTTCAGCCATTCGACATAGGCAGCAATCGACTGGAGCTGTGCGATCTGCATGCGCCGCTTTACGCGACGCAGGAATGTCTTGGTCTTGTAGCCGGAGAAATCGTGGCCGGATTGGCCCTTTAGAATTCCATAGATCTCGTCGCGGAGCCGACCCATCTCTGCCGTCTCGCCGTCTCCGGCAGCCCCGTTCAGCATACCGAAGCTGCGGGCGAACCCCTCGAGCTTCGCACCGATGTCCTCCGCCGGAGCCGCAATATCGATCAGCCCGCTGGAGATCGCACTTTTCGGCATGTCCGGATTGCGCGGACCGTAGCCATCGGGGGCCTGGGCGACCGTCAGTCCGCCACGCTCCTTGATTGCCTTTGCGCCCAGCGTGCCGTCGGAATCGCCGCCCGACAAAATCACCCCTACCGCATATTCGCCCTGATCCTCGGCCAGCGCGCTAAGGAAAATATCGATGGGTTTGCGCTCACGGCTGAGCACGCTGGATTGCCGCAGGCGCAGCACCCCTTTCTCAATGGTGATAACGACGTTCTGCGGCATCACATAGACGTGGTCGGCTAGGACGGTGGTGCCGTCCTCGGCGACGACAACCGGCATCTGCGTATAACGTCCGACAACCTCGTGAAGCAGGCTTTCGCGCCCGGGACTGAGATGGGTGACGATGACAAACGCCATGCCGGGCTGGCCGGTGATGCCTTTGAACAGACCTTCCATAGCCGGAATGCCGCCTGCCGATGCGCCCACACCCACAATGGGAAATCTCTTCATCTGGGATGTCACCGCAAGCCCTTCGGTTGAACAGCCTAGACGACAAGGCCGCCAATCGACCCAAAACCCACGACCGGGCTGAACGCGACGCCATCATACAACGCGCAAGAGGGCCGGAACAAGTCAGTGCAGACAGCGTTAGCGTTGAAATCCTTGCGGAAACTCCAATGTCAAAACGCACACCTGACCTGAAGCTGACAAAACAAGCGTTGTTGCAGTCTTCGGATTTGCTGGGTTTAGCGGGAAACGAATCCATTCCGCCCCGCATGCTCGTTTTGGCGAAACGATTGCAGACAGCCTTGCAGCAACATTCTGAACAAGCCCGTCGGGATAATTGGAAATCTCGCTCGAAGGAAGGACGGTGAGGTGCGCGATCTCCGAGGGGTGCACATCCTGATCGTCGAAGACGATTGGGTATTGGCCGGCGATCTTGCAAGATATTTCGGCAACATGGGCGCCGTGATCCTCGGCCCTGCGGCGACAGTCGAACACGCGTCTATGCATACCGAGGCGGCTGAGGCCGCGATCCTCGACGTCAATCTCAACGGCCGGCGGGTGTTTCCGATCGCAGACGAACTGATGCGCCGCGGCGTGCCCTTCGTCTTTTTCAGCGGTGACGAGGACATCGTCATTCCCGAACGTCTGCGCCACGCCAGCAATCTTCGAAAATCGTCGGATAGCTATGCCGTCTTCGATGCCTTGTTCCCTCCGGAAAGACCGGCCTTGGCGGGTGGCTGTGCGGTGAACTTGTCCGACAATGTCTTTTCACTTCTGCCCAAGCTCAGGCTCGCGGCGCGTCTGCTTTTGGGCGACGTGGGTGCTTCCGACCGGCTGGTCGAGCGAACGCTGGAGCGAGCCATCAGCGAAATCGACAGGAGGCGGGCGGGCGTATCGACCGAAGACTGGCTGAACGGCATCATGCGAAACATTGCCAGATCGGGCGGAACCAGCCTGTTGCACTGAGGCTGTGACCGATCGGCGACCCGCCGAAGCGTCTAGCCGGCGATTTGTTCCATCAAGTCTGGAATGTTTGGAAAAACCGGTTTATCTCCAATTGCATGCCTCCAAAAAAGCGAGCAAGAACAGCGAGCTAGAGTGAAGTTCTCTGTCAGAATGCGAGGCGCGCCTTAAGAGCCAGCCGACACCGCTGACATAGCCCCCCTCCAGCCGCTCTGTTTGCGGTCGATGATTTTGTTGAATCGGCTGTTTTTCCCCGCCCCCTATTTCGTCCTGGTAAAGGAAAGTCAGATCGTTCTCGTCGAAAATCCGGAAGAACTTATCCCATTCAATGGGTTCGAGCTTCTCCTCGGGCTCGCCAAAATCGATCCGTAAGATGCCGCCCTCGCCCTTGGTTCGTACAGCCGCAGGCCGGCCACCACGATCTTCGGCCCATTGGCGGATCTCGTCATGATTGGTGGTTGTCTTCGATTCAGACATTGAAACCTCCTTTTGATCCAGGCTTTGCAGGCGTGTGAGCCTCATGATCAGGTCTGGCTTGCTACGCGATACCGCTTCGATCACAGCTGCCATCCACTCCTTCCGCCCACGGGCCGGATGAGCGCCCTAACCCCAAAGAAGCTGCAATGTCCCAGCGCATGGCCCAAGGCTCGTTCGCTATGCGTTCACCTCAGGTTGCAGCCTCCCCAAAACCATCTTTGTTGAAGCAGAGGGAACAAACCTTTTGCCAAACAGTTCGGGGCGCCGGGCCATCTGCGTAAGGAGTTGTCGTGAAACGCATACTGGTTACAGAAGGGTGCGGTTTCATCGGCCGCCACGTCGTCCAGGAACTCGTTGAACACGGTTATGCTGTCTGCATTCTCGATGCGCTGCTGGAACAGGTGCACGGCAGCCAGGCGATCAGCCTGCCGGCAGGAGCCGAACTGATCAAAGGCGCATCTGCGCTTCGGCGTGTTCTCGCGGAGCACACTTATGCATTGCGGGCAGCCGTGGCCGACGCTGTCTTCAGGCGTCATTTCGAGCGCCCCACCGTGGAGGCAGCGGAATGACCAAGCGGCTGGATATCGTCTTTCTTGGCCTGTCTTTGTCCTCTTCGTGGGGAAACGGCCACGCCACCACCTTTCGCGGGCTGCTGAAGGGCCTGCACGAACTCGGCCATCGCGTCACCTTCCTCGAGCGCGACGTGCCGTGGTATGCAAACCATCGCGATCTGCGCGACCCGGATTTCTGCACGTTGCGCTACTACGAAACGACGAACGATCTTCGTCGGACATATGCCGGCTGCCTGCAGCAGGCCGATGTCGTGGTGGTTGGGTCCTTCGTTCCGGAAGGGCGCGCCGTCATCGACATTGTCGCGTCCCTGTGCACTGGCCAGTTCTGCTTCTACGACATCGACACGCCGGTCACGCTGGCAAAGCTCGCCGCGAATGATTGCGACTACATATGCCAACGACAGATTCCGTATTTCGACGTCTATTTCTCGTTCACCGGCGGGCCGACGCTCGCCCGTTTGGCGGCGGACTTCGGTGCACGGCGCGCCGAGCCGCTCTACTGTTCCGTCGACCCGGAGCGGCATCGCCGAACGGCCGATCCGATCTGCTGGGATCTTGGCTACCTCGGAACCTACAGCTCGGACCGGCAGGCGACACTGGATGCTCTCCTGCTCGAACCGGCAAGACGCATGCCGGACCGTCGCTTCGTCGTGACCGGCTCGCAATTCCCGTCTGAGACCGTCTGGCCAGGCAATGTCGATCGCATCGAGCACTTGCCGCCAGCGGACCACGCCGCCTTCTACAGCCGGCAGCGCTACACATTGAACGTCACACGCAACTCCATGATAGCGGCTGGATGGTCTCCCAGCGTACGCCTCTTCGAGGCGGCCGCCTGTGGCACGGCGATCATCAGCGATCGCTGGACCGGTCTGGACAGCTTCTTTCCGACAGCCACGATCAACACGGCCGGCCAAGCCGAAGTCGTGATCGATATCCTGTCCAGCCAATCCGACCGCGTCAGGCTGGCTATGTCCAAGCGAGCGCGCGAAACGATCCTGGCGGCACATACGAGCGCCGCGAGAGCCCGCGAATTCGTTTCGCTGCTGGCGCGGCCAAGATCGGCACGTCCAGCTCTCGATCTGGACATCGAAAGTGCAGCATGACTGGCAGACAGGAGAAAATAGAGATGCGGCAATCAACAAGGACGCAACGGACCAAGACGGCGCTTGTCGCGCAGGCATCGACAAGCGAAGTGTATGGCGATCCCGAACAGCACCCGCAAAGGGAAGACTATGTCGGTCACGTGAACTGCACCGGTCCTCGTGCCTGCTATGACGAGGGCAAGCGAACCGCCGAAACCTTGTGCTTCGACTATTTGAGAACCGAAATGGCCGGCTTGCGGCGCTGAGGTCGATCGGCCCAGGCAACGCAAAACACAGGTCGCGGCTTTGATCCGAATAGAGGTTCGTGATTTTTCCAGGTCGCAAGGAACATTCCCGGCAGCTGGCAGTTCGGCGCGAGGAACTTACCTTCAACAGCGATGGCGGCAGTTTCGTGGGATCGAAAAAGGTACGGATTGGAATAGCCGGCGTCGGCAATTGCGCGTCTTCCCTTGTCCAGGGCCTCTCATATTATCGAGACGCCAGAGGTAATGAGCCGATACCGGGCCTGATGCATGCCGATCTCGGCGGCTATCACGTCGATGACATCGAGGTGGTCTGTGCTTTCGACGTCGCCAAGGGCAAAGTTGGGCGTGATGTGGCGGAAGCCATATACAATGCACCCAACAACACCTTCCGCTTTGCCGACGTTGCAGCAACCGGCGTTCGCGTCGAGCGCGGACCAACGCTCGATGGCATCGGCAAATATCTGCGCGATGAGATCGAAGAGGCAGAAGAGCCGGTCGCGAATGTCAGCGCGCTGCTGCGGGAAAGCGGCGCAGACGTACTGGTCTCATATCTGCCGGTCGGCTCGGAAGAAGCCACGCGTTTTTACGCCGAGTGCGCGCTCGAGGCCGGCTGCGCCTTCGTCAACTGCATACCGGTTTTTATCGCGTCGCGGCCGGAATGGCGCCGGCGCTTCGAACAGCGCGGTCTGCCGCTGGTCGGCGACGATATCAAAAGCCAGGTCGGCGCAACAATCGTACACCGGCTGCTCGCCAATCTGTTTCGCGAGCGCGGCGTTCGCATCGACCGCACCTATCAGCTGAATTTCGGCGGCAACACCGATTTCCTCAACATGCTGGAGCGCGAGCGGCTGGAATCGAAGAAAATCTCCAAGACACAATCCGTAGCCAGCCAGTTCGACGTCCCCCTGGAGGCCGGCAACATCCATGTCGGCCCCAGCGACCATGTGCCCTGGCTTACCGATCGGAAATGGGCCTACATCCGCGTCGAAGGCACGACGTTCGGCGGTGTGCCACTGAATGCAGAACTCAAACTGGAAGTATGGGATTCGCCCAACTCGGCCGGAGTCGTTATCGACGCTGTCCGCTGCGCCAAGCTGGCGCTTGACCGCGGCATCGCAGGAGCGCTGACCGGCCCCTGCAGCTATTTCATGAAGTCGCCGCCCGAGCAGTTCACCGATGCCGAGGCACGCCAGCGCACGCTGTCTTTCATCGCCGGGAGCGACGAGCCGATGCTTGATGCCGCGGAATGACGACGACCTTCCTCTTGATCCGCCATGCGGCGCACGACAATGTCGGCGACTATCTTGCCGGACGCATGGCTGGAGTTGCCTCGGCGAAACCGACAGGGCACAAGCCTTCGAGGTCGCGAGAGTCGAAATGTCGAGCGCGCCCGGGAATAGTGCCGGGAGGACCCGAGGGGAAAGCATAGGCTTCCCCGGCGAGACCAGCAGCTTCGATACATAATGCTGTGCAAGGGACGGGCTGTGCAAGGGACGGCGCTGGCTGTGAGGACGGCGCACGAATCCTTGCAAACTCAGATTGCCGTCACCACACTGGTGAAGGGACCACTTCGTTAAGAGAACACGATGTCTCGCTCAAGCGACGATACAATCAGCCCGCAACTCCGGCTGGCAATAGACCGGAAGATTGCATCTCTGCTGACTGCCATCGAGCAGGAAAAGATCCCCAACCGGTTGACCAACCTCGCGGTTCAATTGCAGAACGCGCTTGTCGAGAAGCGTCGGTGCAAGAAAGAAGACTAGCTATATCGACGCCTGTCGACTGCGAAGTTTCCCTGTGCTTCGGACAGATGATTGCGTCTTTCCACCAATGTCTGCAACGAACTTTCGCCGAGGTATTCCAGCACGCTGGCGCGCGCTCGGTTAAGGCGGCTTTTTACCGTTCCCACCGCGCAACCGCATATTTCGCCGGTTTCTTCGTAGCTGACACCAAGAACCCCGATCAGCATCAGGACCTCGCGCTGATGTTCCGGCAGCTTCTGGACCGCGCTATGGACTTCCTTGCTCTGAACGGACCATTCCTGGGTCGCTTCCGAAATCGGGATCAGAGAGGCACAGTCAAGCAGGCCGGGTTTTTCCCTGTCGGCTGCCTTGATGTGGGTATAGTAGGTGTTGCGCATGATGGTGAAGAGCCACGACTTCATACGCGTTCCGGGCTCGAACTTATCGATGTTGGCGAGCCCTTTGGTCAAAGTCTCCTGGACCAGGTCATCGGCGTCGTCAGGAACACGGCAGAAGGTGCGGGCGAAGGCTCGCAAGGCAGGTATCAGGTCAACGATGGAAACTTCATCCGTTTCCTGGTTGGCCAAGGGGTAGCCGCTGGAGGACAATGGTCCAGCTCCCAGCAAGAAAGAGTTGATGAACGCAGACCTAGCTAAATGCATGAAGGTTTGGATCGTTCCGGACATCGAAATAAGTCGCTAGAAAATCTCGGATGGGGTGAAATACGCGCGGGCCGTGCGTTTTGCGGCTGAGCTCCTGTTGCGGCGAATCCCGCCCGCTTGATCGGGGCAGCCAAGGGAAATGTCCCGCCCTATTCATCGGTTTCACGTCGGAAGCCGAGTCGCTTCTGGGCAAGGCAGGTGCCGATGCGGATGAAGGACTGATAAGGCTGCAGTCAAAAGAAGCGGCTGAGGAATTTGTCCTGGCCTGCCGGAAATTGCGGCTGTGGGCGCGAGAGGCGGCCGTCAAGCTCTGACGCCGGTGCATGCTGGCCATCTGTTCGCATGGTGACCGGAGCCGCGGCAACAAAGTGGGCGGAAGCATCCCTTTCGCTCGGACGGGCTACTTATGACCGGTTCTTATTCTTAGCCTCGTCCTCTCGCTTCTTTTTCAGGACTTCGTCAGTCCCGACCAGCTTTTTCGACCCGCCGGGGATCGCTGTGGACACCACGGCAGGCGGGTCGCTTGCGGGGAAGGAATCCTCAAGGCCGGCCTGCAACTGGTCTTCCAAGGTTTCCGGCTTTTGCGACCGACCAGGTGTCCTTCGGGTTTCAGTTTCCTCCAGCGGCTGCTTCATATCAGGTGAAGAACTAACCTCTCGAACACAGGCATAAAGCTGTTCGATGGCAAATTCCTTCAGTGTTTCGAAGTTGGCCCTATTATCATCATCACGCATTGCCTCGATCTGATCGACCATGGTTTTCTCGAACCGGTCAAGGCTATCGGCTCCGCAAGCCTGGCAAAGGCGCAATAATGCTTCTTTGAGCATTTTCGGGCCAAAGTAAGCCGACGCTTCGAGCTTGAGCCGTTGCAAATCCTCTGGAGTTGCCGCCTGAAGTTTTGACATATGCAGCCCTTTCGCCTGATGAGCATATCAACGGCAATTATCGGCAGATGTTCCATTCATCCGGCACTGATGCATAGCTCTTGTTCAGCGAGCCGCCTATCACCGAGCCACCCGATGGATCCACATCGCTGAAACGCAGACTGGTCTGTAGACGCGGCAACCGGCGGTAACGGCGTGCGACCGCATTTGCAGCGGCAGGTGTCTACCTTCGTGCTCGGCCGTCTTCGAGTTCGAGCGTCGAATCGAAGTAGGTCATCCAGCGCGTATCGTGGGTCACAACGCAGATCGCGACATTGCGACTATCCGCCAGATGCCTGAAGACCTTCATCACCATCTCCGCCCGCGTGCCATCCAGCGCAGCGGTGGGTTCGTCGGCCAGAATGACAGTGGGATCGTTAGCCAGGGCCCTCGCGATCGAAACGCGCTGCTGCTCGCCGCCGGAAAGCCGGGACGGATAGTTGGAGCCGCGATGCCCCATGCCCAACGCATCGAGCAGCCTCGCGGCTCGCACCTGCGCCTGCTGTCGGCCGACATCGTTGACCTGCATGGCGATGGCGACGTTCTCGGCCGCCGTGAGGAAAGGGATCAAATTCGCCTTCTGGAATACAAAGCCAATTTGGGTCCGCCTGAAGGTCCGCAGCTCGTTGAGCTTAGCACCGGGACGCGAAATTACCTTGCCGTCGAACAGAACCTCTCCCGTGGTCGGAGCCTCCAGCAGACCGGCGATCATCAGCAGTGTCGTCTTGCCCGAGCCGCTCGGGCCGACGATGCCGCTGACGGCGCCGGGGCTCAAGGTCAGCGAACCTTCAGCCAGCGCGGTGACCGGAGAGCCGCCGCTCTCATAGACTTTGCTGGCGCTGCGGACCTCCAGCGTGGCGAGGCGGCGCTGCGACATCTAAGCGCCGCCGGGTCCAATTGTGAAATTGGAGCATCGAGGGCGATCCGCCATATGTGGACATCGAAGCCGAGAACCGGCGTCGCCCGCCCGCCATCGTCTTGCAAGACAACACCGCTCTGCTTCTCTTACATGTTCCTCGCCGACCGAAGAGCGCGGCGTGGCGTCGGCTCGATCGACGCCAATGGTAGCTGGTGATGAGCCATTAAGGAACGCTAGCAGATTTTGCCCCAGCTCAGGATAGAGGTAAGCGCGCTCTTGGCAATGCATCCGGGTTGTAGAAAGCACCGGTCAAGTGCCGTGCCAGCAAGTGAGAAAGGAACCTTTTCTGAAACACGCCGTTTGCCAGTAGGTCGTTCCATTAGCGACCAGTAAACAACGGAAAGGTCTTGTCATGAGTTACAAGATGATCTGTTTAGGCGCGATGGCGCTTTCTATGGTAAGCGGCGTTTCTCTTGCGGCAGGCACCGAAACAGGCACGTCTGCCTTGGATGACCCCGCAAAGATGGAGCCGTTCTACACGGACTCCAGCATGACGACTCTGCGGTCCGACGACGAGTTCACGGCAGCTTGGAAAGCGCTGACGGACGAGGACCGCATGGCAATGACAAAAGTCTGCGATGAGGAGGCGGCAAACGCCAACGCCGCCAACACCCACCCTGAATTCTGCAGCAGTGTCAAAAAGCTCGGCGGTGGTAGTAACTGAACCATGGAAGGCGGGCAACGGCCCGCCTTTTGATTAGCGACTGTGAGGCAGGAGGATGGATAGCCGCGTGGGGGTGGGCTATTTTAACGGGTCGCTCCGCCACTCACGGCCATGCGAATGCCCAGACCAATGATAAAACAGCCGGCGATGCGCTGCTGCCAGAGCCGCATCTTTGGTTGCTTCACGACCCACTTCGGAGCGGAGCCCCTGGCAATCCCTCGCCGGGGCTCCGCAAGCCGGCGGCATAGGGAATTACGCGGCCGCTTGAAGAGCACGTTGGTTGACACCACCCTCGCCTAGACCCGTCAGCGCTTCGTCCGTCGCGACCTCTTCCTTGAGCGTCTCTTTGAGAAGGGCAGCAACATCGGCCTTTCCCATCTGTTCTGCCCAGGCGATAAGAGTTCCGTACCGGGCGATCTCGTAATGCTCGACGGCTTGCGCCGCTGCTACCAGTCCGGCATCGAGCGCAGGAGCACCTTCATAGTCTTCGAGTATCTCAGAGCCCTCTTCAATGATGCCGTCGATCGCCGGACAGGTCTTGCCCCGTGCTGCCTTGCCGAATTTCTCGAACACTTCCTCGAGGCGATCGACGTGACCTTCCGTTTCCATACGATGTTTTTCGAAGGCAGCAGTCACTTTTTCCGACTCCGCGCTTTTGGCCATTTTCGGCAGCGCCCTCAGTATCTTCTTTTCGGCGTAGTAGAGGTCTTTGAGTCCGTCGAGGAACAGGTCCTCGAGACCCTTGGTTGCCGCTTTTGCGGCTTTCTTCGTGGTTGCCATGGTCGTCTCCCGCTGGGGTTGGAGCTAGCCTCCTTAAAATATGAAGGCGTCCGATAACCCCGCCGGTCGGCAACAAGTTCCCTGACGATCCGGGCCGCTGGGAAATTTTTCCGAAGCTTTGGGTCGCACGGGTGCTGCAAGGCTTACTCTGGTGAGCGGAGGCGCGAGGAAATGGTCGATATCGCACGAGCTTCGCTCGCTCGCCTTTCGGGCCCGTGCCCCGGTCGGCCCGCGCTCAGGAGCCGCGAGCTCCTTTTCGGCAGACCATGCGCTTAAGCAAAATCACCGACGAGGGAACTGTTCGCATCGCTTCGGATGTCGCAGCCATCGGCTCAATCGATCCGCCTGATACGGCCCTTTTCGAGACGGAACACTCCATCCTGCCCGCCCTGCTTCTCAAAATCGGTAAGCAGATCGTCCCATGTACCCAGGAATTCGCCGCAGTCGTCGCAAAAGATCCGGTCGTCAGGACCGGCGTCGGCCGGAATCCTCAGCCTTATTGTCAGGCAATAAGGGCACTCCAACTGGTGGTTGAGATACTGCTTGGTCATGGACGATGGCGAGAATGCACTGGAAATATGGCCCCTGCAACCTCGCTCGCGCTGGTCTGACGAGCTCGGTCAGAAATGTACAGCGATAGGGGGCATCACGGCGATTGTTGCGATCCGGGAATAACGAGCGCGCCTTCGTCAGGGGCCGAATATTCAAAGCCGATGAAAAACGCAGCAAGAATTAGCGCGCAGATAATTGCAATTGCTGCCAGTGCGGTTCTGGACAACGGCTTACGCGGTTCCCGATCTTGCAACACTGAACCAGTCCGCTCTCGGTTCGAAGACGAAGGGGGCAAGGCAACTTGACCCATTATATGCCGTCTTTGGTCGGAGGCCAACCAGACTGAGCCGTTGGGGGAATGTTGTCGGATGTCAACTCTCCCCGCTTGAGTTTTCTGATGGCTTCGTCGGCTTCGATCTCATCCAGCCCGGAAAGCCGCCTGCGGATGTTCCGTGGTCATAAGCGTTTTGCGATCTTAATTTTGACGCTCATGAGCCGGCGCAAATGGCACAGGATAGCACGGGACAAATCCGACAGTGCAAGACGATCGCATCAGCCTAAGAGGTTAATCGGCCGCTTTCTTTGGCGGCTCCCGGGTCGCATGCGTGACGACGGTATAGCGCGTAATCGGACCCTCATCGGGGTCTTCTCCTTGAAAGTGAACGTCCGCGTTCACCGGTAGCCGGCTGGTATTGCCGAACTCCTTAACTGCGGACGCACGGACGAGTTGGATGTCGGGGTCCTGCTTCATAATTTTTATTGCCGCAAGCTCGGCAGTACTGCTGCCGCCAATGCGCCAGCTGGCTTCGAGCACACCGGATCGCCAGATACCCGACGAATCGACGCCCTGGCCGATATCGTAATTGCGCCGCGAGGCGAAAAATCCAGGATACTCAGCCATCGCCGCGTCATAGGCCCTCGCCTGCACCGTTGCCAAAGCTAATGCGCGAGGAAGTCGAAGGTCTTCGAGAGCTTCCCATCCGCCGCGCATTACAATGAGATCGGATCCGCCATAAACGGATTGTCCCGCATTATCGGTCGTCGTCCTTTGAGTGCCGTAGTAGGCGATCATGATTTCATCGATCTCCGTTCTGCCTACGCTCAGCGTGACGATGTCACTAAGGTCCGCTTCGAGCACAAGACCGCACTCGTCCAGGTCGGGGGAGCGGTATTGCTCGAGCAGTCTCTCGACGTCAGCAACCGTGCGAACGACGTGCTGGTCTTGGCCTCGCGAGGAAAGCGGTGGCTTAAGTCGGGCCAGCCCGAGCCTCAGCAGACGTTCCGCTGCACGCAGCGCATCGGGTCGCGAAAATACGGTGTAGCCAGGCAATACTGCTGCGCTGACAGTTCTGCCGAAGCCGGTTGACCATTCGTTCGGTCGCTTGGCCAAGCCGTCGACCAGTTCATGGGTTATGGCCTTGGTCATTGCGAAGCGCCAAGGCACCACGCCGCCGAAGAGGTCTTGCGGCCCGTTGATACCCAGCCGTGCCGCATCAGTGGCAAGCAAGCTGTCGTCCGGCACGAAATACAAGCCCTCGTCGTTGCCGCTGCTGTTGACTAGACCCTGCTGGAAGGCAAATCCCTTGAGGCGCGCAATCGTGCGGGCAACGGCAGCCATAGCTTCCCGTTCGTGTGCGTAGAGAGGCTCGCAGCCCGGCGCGGAGAATGCGATCACGGTCCCTTTTGCTTCGCTCGGCTGACTGCCTCTGTGCTCGGTCATGTTGCTCGTTCTTGGGGTGCAACCTCATTATGGCCGCGGGTTGCCGATGTTTCGGCCCGCGGCTCAGTCCGACCCAAGAGAACGCGCAAGATGGCAGAAACGTTCAGCCTGACTTGGCCGGCTCGCCGTCTTCTGCGTCCTTTCGAACGATATACGTCGGGAACCGGTACCCGGAGCGCGCGATTAGAGAGGTAGACGTAAGGTCCAGGTCGTGTCTGAAGGTGACCGCATAGTGGCGAAATTCGAAAACAGTATCGGATGGATCCGGTGACGTTGCTGGTTCAGCCGCGCCTGGTCAACGACCCCTTCTCGGATGCGGGGCTTCTTCTGGATTTCCGATTCGGCAACCGGGCGATGCTCTTCGACATTGGTGATCTGTCGCCACTTTCGCCGCGCGAAATCCTGCGCGTCAGCCACGTATTCGTATCACATATGCACATGGACCACTTCGCCGGCTTCGATCGGCTGCTGCGGTTATTTCTATACAGGAATAAAACAGTGCATTTCTTCGGCCCGCCTGGGTTGACCGAGGCCGTGCAAGCCAAGCTCAACGCATACACATGGAATCTCCTCGACGAACAGTCCCACGACTTCATGATAGCCGCCTGCGACTGGACGCCGGCCGGATTTCGTCATTCCCGCCTCTTTCGGGCGCGATCGGGCTTCACTCGGCAGGATACGGCATCAAATCCAGCCGAGGGAAATATCCTGCTCGACGATCCCGATTTCCGTATCGAAGCAGCAATGCTCGACCACGGCGTTCCATGCCTTGCATTCGCGTTTCAGGAAAAGATCCGGGTCAACGTGCAAAAACCGCAGCTGGAAGCATTGGGTTTGCCTGTCGGACCGTGGTTGAGCGAAGCCAAGCGTGCGGTCCGGCGCGGAGCTGATCCGGAAACGACGCTCGCCCCAACCGCGGATCGACATATCTCGGTCGGCGAGCTGCTCGGTGCCGGAGCCCTGAGAACCGGCCCCGGACAGAAGATCGTCTATGCGACCGATCTCGCATTCAACGAGGCAAATCTTGCGCGTGTCGTTGCGCTTGCGCACGGCGCGAACCAGCTGTTTATCGAAGCGGGCTTCCTGGAAGGAGATCGCGAGCTGGCCGCCGCGAAGCGCCATCTCACCGCAGCCGAAGCCGGCACGATCGCCAGGCTTGCCGAAGTTGAACATGCCGTGCCGATGCACTTTTCGCCCCGCTATCTCGGACACGGGAACAAACTGCGTGCCGAGTTCGCGGCACATCTAGGGGTCGGAAGCCCTTCTCAACCGGGACGATGAACACCAACATCTAGGCAACAGCCGGGATCACCCGCGCTTTTCGATCACTTGTGTTGAAGATCCCGGTGGGGCGGTTCGTCGACGTCGGCGTGCAAGGATGGCGGAAAGGGTTACCGGGCGAAAATCCCAGCTGTCGACGCCCGTGTCGTACTGGCGCGTAACCGGGCTTAGTCTGCCGTGGGAATGGCCATGCAGATCGATCGATTTCTTGCCGATCTGATTCCAGGTGCGAAAAGGATAGTGGCAAAGGATCAGCAACCTGCCGTCTATCGTCAGCTCCTTATAATGTTGAGTGCTGGCCCAACCAGCAGCGCCGACGGTTGCTGCGCAGTCGTTGTTGCCGATAATCAAATGCTTCCGGCCATGAAGCGACGACAGGAGCGATGAAACGAATTCGGCCGACCCCTTCGCAAAGTCGCCGAGATGCCAGACCTCGTCGTCCGGACTGACGGTTTCGTTCCAGAGTGAAATCAGTGTTCGATCGTGTTCTGCCAGCGAGCCGAACGGGCGACGATCGATACGCAGAATGCGGGGATCGCTGAAATGTGTGTCGGCCGTGAAATAGATCATGGTCGTTCACAGCCTTGCGGACGATATCGACCAACGAGCCCGAATTTCGGCATGCCGTCATCGAGCCTGTCGAGCCGGATGAGATAGCGCGCCGTCGCGCTCTGGCCACCTCTGCTTGTGTTGGGAGAGCCCGGCGGCTTTGATCAAGGGCAGTGGCAAGTCCGACGGCAATTAACATTTGGGGTGGCGACAAAGATCAGACGCGGCTAACATATTGCCGCTTTGGAGAGTGTCGTGCGAACGAAACGTTTCAGAAAGCCGATTGTTGTTCAACCTGGCCGGATCGATCGCGACAGGGTTGTTGTCTCGGTCTCCGACGCGGCTGAGGTGCTGCTGAGGGACTGGCCGACGCCAGCCTCCAAGACGCGGCTCGCTGCAATCGAAGCCTGCCTTGCGGTTATCCGCGGCGAAAAGCCGACAAGGGTCGCGCGCCAAGCATTCATCGTCGCGGCCAAGGATGCGAGGATCCTGCTCGGCGAACAAATCTAGACCGGCGCCGTCAGGCAGAGCCCCGTCCAGGCAACTCGATCTCTTCCTTGACCTGCTCCTGCAGATCGCCACGCGCGCGCTTCGCCTCGCCAGGTGCTGAAGTCGAGTTGCTCAGACAATCGCTCGATCCCAACCGCCATAGTGTTGGTCGCTGCGCGTGCCGCGCGGGAGGCTGAGCACGATCAGCGCCAGACCGATCGTAACGTCCGCCGCGATCGCCGTGGTTCCACCGCCGGCGAGCACAAAAGGTGAGACCGCGATCCACGCACCGAGCACGACATTGAGGAAGCGCACAGGCCGGACAACCTCGGCCATGGCCGTGACTGCGACCATGATAATGAGACAGCCGACGACATGATCGCTGAAGTAGAGCGGTGGTTGCGTGCCAATGATCAATGGCGTCGTCATCAGCAAGGCGCCGAGCAGCGTGCTCGCTACCAGCGTCCATGGGAAGTTCACGCCGCCGGTGACAAATTCCTTCAGCACCTCGAAAACCGGACGGTCGAGGTCGGCCCCAGGCGTCTGGTTCTCCGACAGCGCCGGTCCGCCCATCCAGAAGGTACGCCAGAACGGCTCGCCCGCCCTCGTGGCGCCCCAGAGATACTGGATGGTCGCCAGCACCTCATCGACCGAGTAAGGGATCAGCACCACCGTGACGGCGGCCTGGAGGATGCAGAGCGTGCAAAGCGCACCAATCAGCGGTGGCTGGATGATGATGAAGGAGACGCTGACCACGCCAAGCGGAACGATCAGCAAGCCGAAGAGGAGCACCATCCACGGCATGGTGCGCCAGCGCCGGCGGTCACCGATCGCGCCGGCGAGGATATCGAGGCAATAGGCAAGCGCGCCGAGCCCGGCATCGGCGATCGGGAAACCCTTCGAGACCCATGACGTCACCACCGCCTCGCTGCCGTTGCGCACCGGCGCGCCGCCGGGGCCGAAGAACGGATCCCACAGCCCATCCGCGTGGCCCATCTGGAAGGTGGCGAGATAGCGCGAGACGAATAGGCCGACGAAGGCCAGCGCCACGATCGGAATCCGCTGCGTGAAGGTCGATGGCGAATAGGTCCAGCCCAGCGGAATGTCGTCGTCGGCCGCGAGCGCGCGGCGGCTGATGCCAGGGGTCGGCGGGATCATCACCGCAAAGGCGACGATCAGCATGCCGACGAGCGTGTCGGTGGCATAGGCGGCGGCGCTGGTCGTCCAAAACAGCAACGGCGCCAGCATCACCCAAACTCCGAGCGACGCCGTGATCCACTGCACCCAGCGCCAGCGTCGGGACATGCCCATCAACGCAAAGATCGTCACCAGCAGGCCGGAAACGATCTCGCTGACGCCGAGGCTTGCGTTGCGCAATTGCGGCTCCGCGACAGCGTGCCCCAGAGCGGGTGGCATTGCGGCTGCGACGGGATCGAACAGGCCAACCGTCATCGGTGATGTGACCAACCACAGTCCGAACGCAGCGTTGGTCATCGGCGCCCAAAGTGTCCTGGACCGATGCCGTTTTATCGCCGCTTCGACGTCTTCCTTGCTTCGTTCGAGCGGTCCCTTAAGTCGCCTTTCGGCCTGCTCGATCTCAGGATCCGAAGCCGCGACAACGGGCGGATCAAGTTTGTTGGCCGCGTACCAGTCTGTGGGGTCCTGGTTCAGCCGGCGGATCATCTCCGGCAATGTGTCCAACAGGCTGTGTCTAGGCGCCCAGCCCAGCAGAGCTTTGGCCCGCGAGATGTCGATCTCGTAATGATCGTCCGAATTCTCGATCATCCACGGTTTGATGTCGGTGTCCTGATCGAGTACCTCCGTCTGCACCCACGCGCCCAGCTTCGTCAGCTGCTTCGGCAGCGCCAGGGTCCGCCAGTCCTCGCCATGGATGAGCCGGCCGATGCGCTTCTGCATCTCCTCGTATGACGGTGTGTCTTCTTCGCCGATCAGAAGCACAGTCTCGGCCGGAAGTTCGGCGCGCCGGTCGACGGTACGCACCACCGCATCGACGAGATCGTCCTTGTGCAGATAGGGCTGGCCGGCGGTGATATCGCCGGCGAACAAATAGGCGGTCGGCAAGCGCTCAAAAATGCGAGCGATCTGCTGGGCAATAAAGGCCGCCCGGCAGTCTTCGTCATAGACGCCGGCGAGCCGCAGGATCACCGTCTTGATTTCGCCGCGCTCCCTCGAAATCAGCGCCTCGGTTTCGGCTTTCGATTTTGGGTAGGCCCAGGCCGGGTCGAGCGGCGAGTCCTCATTGATTTTCGTGCCCCTCCCCGGGCTTGGGGCATGGACGAGAAGCGTGCTGGAGAACACGAACTGCTCGGTCTTGATCGCCGTCAGCGAATGCAGGAGCCGGCGCGTGCCCTGCACGGTGACGGCGTCATATTTCGGATTGTCCTTGCCGGTCGTGTCGTAATAGGCCGCGAGGTGGATGACCGCGGCGATGCGACCGCCGCGCTCCCGCGCTGTTTTCACAGCCCTACTCACGCTCTCATCGGAGGTGAGATCGATCTCGATCGTCTCCATGCCGGCGGGGGGATGCTTCGGTTTTGCAACATCGAGGCCGATAACCCGGTAGCGGTCAATCAAACCTCGCGCAATCGCCTGCCCCAGGAAGCCGCTGCTTCCGGTGATAAGGACCGTCGGAAGGGGCGCGCCGTGATTTGCCATAAGTCAGGCCCGTTCGCGTTGGAAGAGAGGCCCGATGGCGTGGTGCGCTTCGGCCTTCCTCGGCTCGCTCAGCACCTTCGAACTGGATTCGATTTCCTTCTCTGCATCGAGTTTTAGCCTGCCCAGGATCATTGCCTCGGCCCTTGCGGAGGCGCGAGATGCTCGAGGAACCATCGCGTGGCGTGTCTCACCACTTCGTCCATTTTGCCCGGCTCCTCGAAGAGGTGGCCGGCACCGTCGATAATGATCAACTGTTTCTCGCCTTTCAGCGCGGCAAGGGCACGCTCGTTCATCCCGATCACCGGCCCGTCCAGGCCGCCGACTAGAAGCAGTGTCGGGGCACGCACGGCCGGCAACGCGTCCATCGCCAGATCGGGCCGGCCGCCGCGCGAGACGACAGCCGCGATACCTGCATCCGGGCGTGAGGCGGCCACCAGCGCGGCTGCCGCGCCAGTGCTTGCCCCGAAATAGAGCGGAACAAGCTTTCTTGTCCGCGCTTCCGCAGAAGCCCAATGCGTCGCCAGCGCAAGTCGCGATGCGAGCAGGTCGATGTCGAAGACGTTTCGCCTGTCGCCTTCCTCGATCGACGTCAAAAGGTCGACGAGAAGGGTCGCCAGTCCAGCCTGCCGAAGTGCGGCGGCCACGTGATTGTTGCGCGGACTGAGCCGTCCACTTCCGCTGCCATGAGCGAAGATGACGATGCCTTGCGCACCGTGCGGCACTCCCAGCAGCCCAATGAGCCCGTCGGGCTCGATCCTGACCTCCTCGACCTCTGTCATGGCGGTTGCCGGCATCGTTACACTCCAAAGGGACGCCTCACAGGCAGAGGAACTGCGCCTCGCGCCCACTCAGTGCGTTAAACACTGGCATGCCGGAAATGTTTCCGAGTCAGGCCAGAAAAAATATGGCTATCCCATCGAGAGCGACGGATCTGTTCCGTCCGTCTATTCGGAATTGTGGGCTCCCTCGGCGCAACGCTCTCCGCGGCCGAGCCTCAAGATTTGTTTGGCATCAATTGGTCTAGAGCCATTGTCGCCAAGCCCGATGCAGCGTTCGATTGGTCACTCCGCAGCGAAGCGAACTTGGTGCAGCGTCGCACTCGCCGGGCTCGCGATTTTCAGCTAGCGCCTCTTGTGGGTGGCTTGTCCGTGTCGTTCCATTCCGCCTTGCGTGCCCGCGCTTCCTCGAAGATCAGCTTGAACTCCCGCATCATCGCACTCTCAATGGCGAACGCACTGCTTGGCACGGCGCCGGGGTCTTCCTGATTATTCTGGAATTGAAAACGGGCCTCCAGTTCGGCCCATATTCGCTCGGAAGTCGCGTCGCGGCCGGCAAGCAGCGCGACGACCAGCGCCAGAGTCTCTCGCTGGGCGTTCAGCCGCCCCTCGATCTCTTCATTCGTCAACCCGGACATGTGGATCACTTCCAGTTTCAGGCGAAACGGCAAAATCGCGTCGTTGTTCCGGAGTTCAGCTCGTCGGCTCGCCCGAGTCGCGGCCTATTCTTCCCTGAATGCCCGTTGGATTTGGTTCGCCAAAGGTTTCACGAGATAGGACAGCATGGTGCGGCTGCCGGTCGAAAAGAACACCTCGACAGGCATTCCAGGCGCCAGGGCCAGGCCCTTGAGCCTGGTAAGCTCTGTGCGCGGTAAAACAACATGCACGGTGTAAAAGCCAGCGCCTGTTTTCTCATCGACATTGAGGTCGGCGGAAATCTTGCTGACGGCACCATTCAGCTCCGGCGTTGTTTGCTGATTGAATGCCGACAGCCGCAGCGTCGCGCTTTGCCCTAACGTCAATTGATCGATGTCTTGGGGTGCCACGCGCGCCTCGACGGTCAGGTCGTCTGTCACAGGGACTATCAGCATGATGAGCTCGCCCGGAGAAATAACGCCACCGACCGTGTGCACACCAAGCTGATGAACGACGCCGGTCTGCGGACTGCGTATATCGATCCGCTTGAGCTGATCTTCGGCCGAGACCTTGCGCTCGACGGATTCAGAGATCTTTGCCTGGACGTCACGCAGTTCGGTCGCCACCTCGCTGCGCAAATCCTGGTCGATCTGAATGATCTGCAAACGGATTTCGGATGTACGACCCTTCGATTGCGCTATGGCCGCGGTCAGTTGCCCGTGCTCACCTTTGAGCCGCACGGCATCGCGTTCAAGCGCAGTTATGCGATCGATTGAAACCAGCTTGCGTTGCCAAAGTCTGCGCATGCCTTCGAGCTCAAAGCCGATCAACTTGATTTCCTGGCTCTTGGCATCTCTTTGCTCGGTCAAGCCGGAAACTTCTTCGGCAAGCTGCGCAATGCGCTCTGCCAACTGGGCCTTCTGGCCGGCGCGTGCCTGTCGGCGAAATTCGAACAGCGATTGCTCGCCGGCCATCGCCCGACCGATCTCGGGGGCATCCTGGCGTGACACTAGCGAAGCTGGAAAGCTGATGCTTGCTTTGCCGTCGCGCTCGGCCTCGAGGCGAGCCAGGCGCGCCTCGAATTCGTCCAGGCTCTTCGTGACGATCGCCAAATTGGCCCGGGTGATCGTCTCATCGAGGCGGATCAAAACCTGGCCCGCCTTCACGGCATCGCCTTCCCGGACGAAGATTTGACCGACAACGCCACCCGTCGGATGCTGCACCTTCTTAACGCTGGAATCGACGACCAGCTTTCCCGAAGCAATCACGGCCCCGGAAATCTCGGTGACGGCAGCCAAGCTTCCGGCCCCACCAATCAGAAGTATGCAAGCTGCGACCCCACCAAGCAGATAGCGCCGAATGGTCCGGTCAATCGCGGATGCAGTGCGTTCTGCCATCAGGATGCAGGTTCTTCAGGGCCAGAGACGACCTTCAAGGGAACGCCTGCTGGGCGAGTTATCTTGTTCAAGATCTCATTCTTCGGGCCAAAGGCCTGGACCTGGCCGTTCGCCATCACAAGAATCTGATCCAGGCTCGCCAGCGCACTCGGCCGGTGTGCGACCACGATGGCAACACCGCCTCGCGCGCGCACGCCCTGGATCGCCACGGTCAGTGCAGCCTCACCCTCCGAATCGAGATTGGAATTGGGCTCGTCGAGGATGACGAGGAACGGATCGCCATAGAGCGCCCGTGCAAGTGCAACCCGCTGCCTCTGGCCGGCCGAAAGTGCCGACCCGGCCTCGCCGACCCGCGTCTCGTAGCCTTCCGGCAGATGGATGACGAGATCATGAACGCCGGCCGCGCGCGCGGCCGCCAGTATCTTGTCCGATGGCGCTTGCGGTTCGAAGCGCGCGATATTCTCGGCAATGGTGCCGTCGAACAATTGCACATCCTGCGGGAGATAGCCGACATGCTTGCCCAGCTCTTCCGGCGACCACTGGTCGAGCGTTGCGCCATCCAGCCTGACCGTTCCACGAACTGGGAGCCATATGCCGGCAATCGCGCGCACGAGCGATGACTTGCCGGAAGCGCTCGGCCCCACAATGCCGAGGCCGACGCCCTTTTCCAATGCGAAGCTGGCGTCTTGCACGACCATACGACGCTCCCCCGGCGGCGTGACACTGATACTTTCGACCGAAAGAGCAGATTTCGGCGCAGGCAGCGAGACACTTGTCGCAGTTTCGGGAAGCAGGACCAAAAGCTGGGTCAAGCGGGCCCAGGCCTGGCGGGCGGTGACGAAACCCCTCCAGTGCGCGATAGCCAGTTCGATTGGTGCGAGTGCCCTGCTCATCATGATCGAACTGGCGATCATGATGCCGCCGGTCGCTTGCTGATGGATGACGAGATACGCGCCGATCGCCAGGATACCCGATTGCAGCATCATTCGCAGGATTTTCGAGATCGTTCCGAGTGTCCCGGCAAGGTCGCTCGCTGTTGCATTGGTGTCGAGATAGTCAGCATTGATCCCTGCCCAGCGCTCGGCGATGCGCGAGCCAAAGCCCATGGCCTGCAGAACCTCGACATTGCGGCGCGTCGCTTCGGCAAGTGTATTGCGCGCTGCCGCTTGACTGTTTGCCTTTCTGGCGGGCTCTCTCGTGCGAATTTCGGCAAGCAATGCCAGGCTGAAGAGAATGACCACGCCGGCCAGCGCCGTCATGCCGATCCAGAAATGGAACAGGAAGCAGATTGCGAGATAGAGCGGCATCCATGGCAGGTCGAAAAGCGCGGTCGGACCGGCGCTCGACATGAACGATCGCACCTGGTCAAGATCACGCAAGGATTGAAGGCCGTCGCCTGCGAGCTTGGTGCGCAGCGGCAAACGCATGAGTGCGGCATAGACCTGTCCGCTCAAGCGCGCGTCCAGCGCCATGCCGATGCGCACCAGCAAACGCGACCGGATGAGTTCGAGAACGCCCTGAAAGACGAAAAGCGTGCCGGCAAACACGGCAAGCCCGACGAGCGTCGGCACGCTGCGGCCGGGTATGACGCGATCGTAGACCTGCAGCATGAAGAACGAGCCGGTCAGCGCCAGAACATTGACGACGCCGCTCATCAATGCAATTCCTGCCAACGCTCGCCGAAACGCGGCCAGAACCGCCGCGAGTGTCGTCCGCGGCGGTTCAGGTGGAATGGGATGCGACGTCGGCTTCAAATCAGTTCCAGTTCGGTCTCAGGCAGCAATGACCGCGCCCGAAATCAGGCCTGATGACGAACGTGGCGGTGCCGAGCCCATCTGTCAAATGTTAGATAATCCAATCTTGCAACGCATAGGCATGGATGTAGTCGATCTGCATTTCCGCAGGCGTCGCAAGCCCGTCGGCGGGCGCTCCCGCTTGGCCACCAATCCCCATATTCACCAGCATATACATCGGGTCATGCATGTCGGCAGGCGTTGCGGCACGAGCGACTTCGACGTCGTCGAAATACCAGACGAGTTCGTCTTCTGTCCAAAGCACGCCGTATGTGTGGAACCCTCCGGTATCCGAGGTATAGGCAGTCGAGCCCACTGTTGTATGAGTTCCCGTCGCGTTCGAGTGGCCTGTCAACATGAGCTTGTTTGGATCCTGACCGAACATCTCTATGACGTCCAGTTCCGGTGGCCAGGAGCCGTCCTCCGGGAGAAGCCAGAAGGCCGGCCATGCACCTTGTTTTTCGGGCATATCGGCCCGAATCTCAAAATAGCCGTAGGTCTGCGCGAAGGATTCGTAGGTCGTCAGCAAACCTGACGTGTATTGGTAATTATTTATATAGGGCCGGATCGCCTCAGGAGCCCGGGCGGCGGTAATCGTGAGAACACCGTCCTCAATGCTGAACGGATTGACGGACCGTGTCGGGGCGTAGTCGGTATCGATGTACCATTGAAGATCGTTTGTGGTCGTGAGCGTGCTGCCGTTCGCGGCCCCCCACCAGTAGTTCGAATCCCAGGTGCCGCTCGAGCCGTTCCACAGGTCCAGCGTGTCGAACTCGTCCGAAAAGGTGAGTTCCAGAGCCGACCTGTCCACGCCCAGCTTGAACTGGCTTGCGGTGAAATCGCCGATGGTCTTGTTGGCGAAGACGAGAAACTCGCTATCGGACAGATTAAGTCGGACGTTGGCTCCCGACTGGACCATGTTGGCGCGCACCTCCTCGAAGGAGGTGAAGCCGTAGCTCCCGACGCGAACGGTATCCGTCGCGCCAAGGTCCAGGATCAGATCACTGCCGTTGCCGGGGTTGACGACGAAAATGTCCGCCCCGGATCCGCCCTTGAGCACGTCATCGCCCTTTAAGCCGTCGAGCGTCTGTTGGCCGGAGCCGCCGCTAACGATGTTGTTCAGCTCGTTTCCGAAAGCATAGCGTTTATCGCCGGTGACCGTCAGGTTCTCGAAATTCGTTGGGAGCTTATAGCTCATCCAAGTCGAGATGGTATCCACCCCCTCGCCGGACAGCTCGACCGCTTTGTTTTTCGAGGAATACAGATAATAGATGTCATCGCCCTTGCCGCCACGCATTGTGACGGTGACGCTGCCGTCCCCATACATCGAGTCGTTGTATGTGCTGCCATAAAGTGTTGAGCTGGAACTCGTCGCCGAATACCACTTTACGGAGGAGCCGCTGTAGGGAAGTGGAACGCCCTTGGCGTTCAGAACCGTGGCCATCGCGGTCTTTTCTCCTTTGTCTCGCTGGATAGCAGCCCTAACATCAATCAAGGGCAAAAGGAGCCAGTACTTTTTCACTTTCCAGTTCGGAAGGTTACCAAATGGTTATCACGTAGTGGGAGCACTTGCCGGGGAGCTTCACTGCCTCGAGTGCATAAGGTTGGGCCACTGCAACATGATCGAAGATGTGGTGAGGCAGATCGAGACCGACCCTCACCGCATTTCGCATCTCGAATAGCATTACCGCTGACCGGTGAGAAGAACTGCTAGTAGACTTTGAAAGCGCCCGCATCGGCTCGTGCATCCACATCGGTGATCAGCATGTGCCCCGGCGATACCGTGATCGAGGTCGCGAGTTCGGCACGAGCAAGTGCATCCTGTGCGGTTACGCTGCTGGCCCAGAATACAGGGACCTCCCCGTCCATGATTTTGACTGCATCGCCCCAGTCGGGAGCCATCAAGTCGGCTATTCCGATGACCGTGGGATCTCCGACATGGATGGGAGAGCCGTGGGCATGCGGGAAGCGTGCGGTAAGGGCGCGAACCCTGTCGACATCGCAACGGCTTATCGGACGCATCGAGACGACCATTTCGCCGCCAAATGGTCCGACGCGATACGTCTTGATCCTGGTTCGAAACTTGGGTGAGGCCTTGCCGCAGCCGATGCGGCTCAGTTTCTTTTCGGCAAGTGCAGCTTCGACGGTCAGCGAGCTGCCGAGCGCGAAAGCGGCAAAATCATCCTGCCACAGGTCGATGATGTCCGTCCTCCGACGGGTCAGCTCGCCGAAATGATAGATGTTGTACTGGGGGGCATCGGTGCGGATGTCGATGTCGCCCAGCGCTGGGATCAATGGGCTGCCGGCGCGATTCACGCCGACCAATGGACAGGGTTTCGGGTTGCGGATGCAGAACTGGTGGAAATCGCCGGCAAAGCTGCGGGGCACAATCACAACATTGGCCTGGAGCTTGCCGTGCGCCAGCCCCCCTGTGTGCCCCTCATAGGCGCCCATTCTGACAAGCCTGCGCAGCCTGTCCGCATCGACCAGTCGCAGGTCCTCGAAGATCGGTGAAGTGGTCAGGCGAGCCATTGCTTCCGAGCGCGTTTCAGAGACAAGTCGGGAGGCGTAAGATCGTTGGCGGCTCGGCTGCTTGTCAAATCGTCAGAATCTTTCCTCAACGATAAATTGTATTTATTGGCCGGCCAACGATCGCTTCATTTAGGACCGACTCCTGCGCAAATCTGCATGGTGTCATTAACAGCTGCGGCAGCCGATCGCTTCTATCTGTCGGCCTGCCTCGTGCAGGAAGCCAAGGTCTCGGTTCATGTAGAAGAGCAGGAAAGCGGCATAGAGTACAAAGACGAGGCTAAACACCAGCGTCTTCACGATCAGCGAAAGCGCAAAAACATTCAGGTGCGGTGAGGCGCGCGCCAAGAAGGCCAGCACAATGTCGGACAAGAGCATGCTGATGATGAGCGGAAAAACGAGGGTCAATGCCATCATCAGAATGCGGTTCAGCAGATCGAGAAAGATGCCGGCTGCATCCTTGCTGAACACAGGCAGAAGTTGGTCGATCGGCCACAGGCCATAGCTGTCGTAGAGACTGGTCAAGGAAAGTTCGAGGCCGCCGGCAGCCAGGTAGATCGTGACCATGATGACGGCGAGCAAGGTGCCGGTGGCACTCGTCTCATGGGTCATCATCGGATCGATCAGAGTCCCCATGGTGGAGCCCCGCTGCAGGTCCAGGATATCGCCGGCAGCCTCGGCCGCCCAGAACGGTATGCCCATCGCCAGCCCGAGCGTTACCCCGACCACGACCTCCTTGAGCATGTACACGACGATCATCGTCGTCGCGATGTCAGTGTTCGTCAGCTTGTTCACGATCATCGGAAAGACCGGAACCGCCAGCGCCAGAGCAACGCCGTTGCGCAAAAGGCCCGATAGCGGCACACGCGAAAAGAGCGGCATCAGGAGCATGAATCCGGTCATGCGTGCGAGCGCGAAAGCTCCGGCCAAAAGATAGAACTGAAGCTCTTTGACCGACGCGAAGAATGGTTCGACCGGCATCTGCGTGCCTCAACGCGTGACGACGGGGAATTCGTCCAGCGCCGTTGAGGCCTGCTCGGCGATCTGCTGGCCAAGCAGCGGGCCGAAGGCGATGATGACCAGCAGGATCACGACGAGCTTAATCGTCTGCGGCAGGGACTGGTCCTGAATTTGCGTCAGCGCCTGGGCAAGCCCGACAAGGATGCCGACGGCCATCGCCGCGATGATCGCTGGGCTCGACGCGAAAAGCACTGTCAGAAGCGCGCTTTGGACCTTCGCCAGGATGAAGTCATTGCTCATGCAAACCTCCTAGCGGCGTCAGACGTAACTCAGGATGAGGCCGTGCATCAGCCGCGACCAGCCATCTATGGCGACGAAAAGGAACAGTTTCAGCGGGATCGAAATGAGGACCGGCGAGACCATGATCATGCCGAGCGTCATCAGGATGTTCGCAACAACGATGTCGATGATGAGGAAGGGAAGATAAAGCAGAAAGCCGATTTCAAACGCGCGCGTAAGCTCGGACGCGACAAAGGCAGGGACTAGTATCGAAAGATCGTCGTCTTTCAGATTTTGACGTGCCTGTTCCGGCCACAGGCGGTTCGTTCCGTCAAGAAAGAACTGCCGCTCTTCCGGCTGCGTGAATTTGATGAGGTGCTGCTGTAATGGTTCCCTGACCAGTTGCGCCGCCCTGGCGAGGTCGTCCGTACTCTGGAACTGAACCTGCCCTTCCTGAAGCCGGCCCGTCATCTCGCTCAGCAACGGCGTCGTGACATAGACCGTAAGCACGAGCGCTATGCCGTAGAGGACCAGATTGGGCGGCATCTGCTGGACGCCGAGCGCATTGCGGATGAGGAACAGCACGACCGAGATTTTCAGGAACCCGGTCATGGTGACGACTGCCAGCGGCAGCAAACCGACGAAGCCGACGGCAATCAGGATCCCAAGCAGGTTGGGCGAATTGTCAAGCATTGTCGAACATGCGGGCGACCCGCACGCCCAGGCTCTCCCCAATCCGCACGATCTCGCCACGGCCGACGCGTTTACCATTGGCGATGATGTCGACCGTCTCCTTCGTCACATTGGCGAGCGGAACGATAGCACCGGGCGCAAGCTGCCTTACCTCGCCGAGAGGCATTGCCGTGCGGCCGAGCTCGAAGGCAAGCGCAACCGGCAGTTGGTCCAGAGTTGCCTCTTCCAGTGTCTGGTCGGCGTGCGGCGGCGGGTTCTGATTCATGGTCCACTCCCATTTCGATCCAGCGATTGCAGTCGGGGCGGCAAGCAGTTGCAGCCCGCTGGCAGTCAGCACGGCCGGGGCATAAAGGCGCTCGGCAATGACCAATGCCGCCTCTTCCTCTTCGTCATCGAAAAGCACTACATCGCCAGGTTGCAAGCTTTTGAGATCACCATGGCTGATTGTAAGTGCGTAGCGCCAAAGGCAGACCGGCAACGGGAATTCCGCAGGAAGCGGGGGTCTCGCTTTGCCGATCGCGTCGAGAAAGCCCCCGGCCCGCACCGCCAGATCGACGCTGTCGGTGTGCAAGGCGCAACCTATGGTTTCGTCCTTGCCGCTCAGGACGAAAGCCAACGCGGTTTCGTCCAAAACAGTGTCTTTTTGTTCGACCAACGTAATAGCGATCGTCTCGCCCAGCTTGCTCTCGATCCATTCGAGATCTTCTTCGAATACGGATTCCAACAGCAGTGCGGCGTGAGCGGGTGCCAGTCGTTTCACGTC
Organism: Mesorhizobium sp. WSM4841; assembly: GCF_055811515.1. Taxonomy (NCBI): domain Bacteria; kingdom Pseudomonadati; phylum Pseudomonadota; class Alphaproteobacteria; order Hyphomicrobiales; family Phyllobacteriaceae; genus Mesorhizobium; species Mesorhizobium sp. WSM4841. The sequence goes on along the minus strand of NZ_JBVVQC010000006.1, from coordinate 34,570 downwards.
GACCAACTCGTCAGCCTTGGCAAGGCCCCGTTCGACAACAGAAAGCGGCAGGCGCAATTTGCCCGCCGTGTCTCCAACCGTGAACGAAATCGTGCACAATGGCTGGTCCACAGGGTTCGGTGCCGGCCAGACGGCAGCGATCGACATGGTTTTCCCGGCAATCGTGATCTGCGCGGGAGCACGACGGCGGTAGAAGGCGTTCAATGCCCCAACCTCCACGGCCGCAACAGATTCCAAAGTCAGCGGCTCGCCAACGCTCGAGCGTGTGCGTCTCACCGGCTCTGCGCGCGCTCTCTTTTTTGCCGACGCCAAGGCCTGAGGCATCACACTTCCATATTCACGGTCACGGATTGGACTATCGTTCTGTGGGCAAGCGCAGTGGACTGCGCTCGTCTTCCTCGGAAAGCTCGGCAAGCGCCAGGCTGCGACGCGCAGTGCGTTTGGTCAGATGCTGCAACAGCCCGTCCAGCTTCGTCACGGCCTTCATGCTCGCGCGATGATCATTGCGGGCTGCCGATAACTCGGCTTTGCGTCGTTGTTCGGTGACGCCGGCCAGCTTCTCGTTTTCCCGGAGCTGCTCGGTTTGCCTGGCGGCGCGCTCGAACTGTCCCTGAAGCCGATGAAGGCTGGCGGCCTTCACCGGCTGTCCAACAAGCGAACCGAATGCTGCATCCTCGGCGTCGGCTGTGTGCTGCAGGTGTTTGCTGACCGCGGCGGCTGCCTCCCGAACCTCCCCGGCGGCCCGCTGCGCAGCGGCGTATCTCCTGATGACCGCTTCGTTTGCGCGCTGTTCACCGTGGCGCCTGAGGTCGCGCAATCGTGCGATTATGTCACGATCCTTCATTGACGATCCCCCGCATGCGTTCGCGTGTCTGCTCGATTGTTTCGTGGGTGGCGGACGGCTGTCGCAGGAAGGCGTTGATGGTGTCGATCTTCGCCACCGCCTCGTCCGCCACCGCATCGCTGCCCTTTTCGTATTCGCCGACGCGCAGCAGCAATTCGACGTCGGCGTAGCGGGCGAGCAACTCCCGTAAGCGGCCGGCGTCCGACCGATGCTCAGCCGGCACCACCGTGTCCATGAGGCGACTGCGGCTGCGCAGCACGTCGATGGCCGGGAAATGATTGCGCTGCGCAAGCTCGTTCGACAGAAAGACGTGGCCGTCGAGAAGCGCCTGGATTTCTTCGGCAACCGGATCCAGCGTGCCATCGCCCTCCAGAAGAACGCTGTAGAGGCTTGTAATGGAGCCGACGCGGCCAGGCCCTGAGCGCTCGAGCAATCGGGGCAGAACTGCAAAAAGCGAAGACGGAAAACCGCGACGCGTCGGCGGCTCGCCTGAAGCGAGGCCAATCTCGCGCTGCGCACGGGCAAAGCGCGTGATGTTGTCCATTGCCAGCAACACATGCTTGCCCTGGTCGCGAAAATATTCGGCAATGCTGGTTGCCACATAGGCGGCCTTGACGCGCTCGATCGCCGGCCGGTCGGACGTCGCGACGACGATGACTGCGCGCGCCAGCCCTTCCGGCCCAAGCTGATGCTCGATGAATTCGCGCACCTCACGTCCGCGTTCGCCGACAAGCGCAACCACGGCAACATCTGCGTCGGTGCCGCTGACGATATCCGAAAGCAGGATCGACTTGCCGACGCCAGGCTCGCCGAAGATACCGACGCGCTGCCCACGCGCGCAGGTGAGAAGCCCATCGAGGGCGCGGATACCGAGCTGGATAGGCTCGGAAATCAAACTGCGCTCCAGCGGCGACGGCGGATAGGCATTGACGGGATAGCTGCCGGCAACGCCATCCGGCGAAAGCGGCTTGCCATCCAATGGCTCGCCGAACGCGCTGATCACCCGACCAAGCAGGCCGGGGCCGACGGACACCGTTTGGGTCTTTCCGGTCGCAATAACCTCCGTAAGGCTTGAAAGACCGGTGAGATCGCCAAGCGGAACAAGGATCGCCATGTCGTCCATGAGCCCGACGACTTCCGCCTTGGTCGCCGTGCCGTTCCTGGGATCGACGAGTTCGCAGATCTCGCCGATCCGAACCTCCTCCACCGTCGCGTGAATGACCGTGCCGGTCACTCGCCGTACACGCCCTCTCCTGGGTCGGCTGGCATCGTCACGCAGGCCGGAACGCAGGTTCGGAACGATCGATGCGAGGCGGCTCTCGATCTTGGTGGCGGGACTTGTCATGCTGCCGCCTCGGCTTTTGATGAAATCGCAGCGGCAATGGCGTCGAGCTGTGCCTTGATGCTGGCGTCGATGACGGCAATGTCGGTCGAGAGGATGCAGGCGCCCGTCGCCAGCGTATCGTCCGCGTCGATCTCGACCGTCATGCCCAAGTCACTCTCGCGCAGGACCGCGTTCAGTTCGTCGCGAACCCTGTTGACGGAAGCGGGATGAACTCGGACCTTCAGATATTTGGCACGGCGAATTTCAGCGACGGCCTGCGCGGCCGCCTTGGCGACCAGCATGCTGACGTCGAATTCTCCCAGCACGCGCCTGACCACATCGAGCGCCAGGCTAGTGATTTCGGCTTCCAGCCAACCAAGATAGCGATCGACCTTGACCGCCGTCTCGCTCACCAAACGCGCGGCATCCGCGTCGCCTTGCGCCTTGCCGTCTTCATAGCCCTGCGCATATTCGGCCGCATAGGCTCGCCGAGCGGCGTCACGCAACTGCTGCGCATCACGCCTGGCCTCGTCGAGAAAAGCGTGCCCATCCTGCCAGGCGCGTGCCTCGGCAGCGCGCAGGATGCGGGCGACGGGGCGCCTCGGCACGGCAGTGGTCGCTTTGCCCGGTTCGACCATCTCGCCTAACCCATCGCCCGTCGAACAATCGCCGGACCAGCTTCGGCAAATGGTTCGGCTGTCGGCTGGTCAACAAGCGCATGCGGCATCAGCTTGAGGCGGACCCGCATGCTCGTTTCGCCCGGCATCGCCTGACACCAGGCGCCAAGGCAACGCAGGCCGTCGGCATGGACACGACTATGAATGTCTTCAAGGGGCTCCAACGGCTGCATAGGACCGGCCAGATCGCGGTTGGCGACTGCGAAAGCGCAGATTTCCGCACCGAGTGCTGCCTGCAACGCGGCGGCCTGGCGTCCATCGATGACGGCGGCCAGACTGCCGGCCCAGTAGATCGCGCCGGCGCGAAGCGCAAGGTCCTCCACCTCCTCTCCCGACGACAAAGCAATCGCCCGGTCTATCTCATCGGCTGGTTCGTTGGAGACGGCGCCGCTGAGGCCGTAACGATCGAGCAGAAGCTCCGACAATCGCTCCTGCAGGCGCTGCGACCGCAACATACGCTCGCAGGCAGCCTCGCCGATCGTGCCGTCAAAGCATTGCGCCAGCCGGGCCGCATCCGCATAGCCAGCGGGATTGGCCATGAATGCCTGCCATTCCGGGCTGGCAGTTTGCTTCGAGCCGGTCTGGATCATGTCTTCTTCACCGGCATGGCCGACGCGTCGAGCGCATAAACGCCGGGTCGTCGATACCACTGGACGTAAGCCAGGCGGGCAGCCAGCGCCAATAGTGCCGCCGTCATGCTGTAAAACAGCCACATCGCGGCGACGACGCTGTCGGGATGCAGCCAGAGGCCGAGGAACGTTGTGAAACCTGACTCGCCGGTTGCGTGCTCGGGAACTGCCGCGGTCACCGGAATGAGCGTGACGGATACATTGTCATAAGTCAGCCCGGCGATGCCTTTGGCCACCAGCATCTTGACCTGCGGGATCAGCTCATTCATCGGAACGGATGCGCGGTGCCGGATGAAGACGGAGGCGGACGATGGGACCAGCCGCTGTCTCAGCGGATCGTTTTCGGGCAGGACGAGATGAACGCGCGCAGAAAGCACGCCGTCGATGTCCGAAATCGTCTGCGACAGCTCCTGGCTCAGGCCATAAATCATCGTCGCACGCTCTTCGACCGGCGAGGATACAAGCCCGTCTCGCTTGAACACGTCGCCGAGCGTCTGGAATTCCTGTTTGGGCAACCCGCTTTCGTCGAGAATCGCCATGGCTTCGGCGAAACGGTCCTTCTGTACGGAAACCGTCATTTTGCCGTCCTTGCCCGCCTCGCGCTGGGCCGGGATGCCGTGACGCATCAGCGTGGCCACGATCTCGTTGGCCTGCCGCTGGTTGAGGTTGGAATACAACTCAACCGAGCACGCCTGGAGCACAAGCATGCTCACCACGACGAGCGCGACGCGGCACCGGACGCCGCATCGATTCAATAGCGTTGACCGCCGCGGCAAGGATATCGTGTGCACGAACACTCCGTAGGCTTACTGTTGCTTGATCAGCGTGCTGGTGGACGACGTAACGGCCGTTACGCTGCTCGTGACCACTTCGAGATTGGCGGCTGCCCACATCACCGAAATGGATCGTTCGAGCAGTTGCTCGGCATTTTTTGCGGTAGCGTTTTCGTCTTCCTTACCTGACGGGGCGGTCTTGCCGGCGCCATCCTGCATGGTGGCTGTTTCAGCATTCACAGAGGCATTTGCCTGGGGGGCATTTGCCTGGCCAAGCGCCTTCTGCACCTGCTGCATGGTCCCTTCCAGCGACTGAACCGCAGAACCGAACAATGCAGACGGATCCGTGAGCGCCCCGCCCCCAGCCTTCTCCACCTCGGCCAGATAGTCGAAGAGCTTGTGTTCGGCGACCGGCGCGGTCTTTTCCAGTTTGGAGGATTGTCCGGCCATTGCCGGATTGGCTCCCGAAGATGCCTGCGCCACCTGCTGGCCTGCCCGCGTGGCGACATCACCGCGCTCAGGCATAGTAACCTTCGCGGCATCATGTTTTTCCTGATTGGCACCCACCATCCGGTTACCCGGCTGCGTTGCCGTGCCGGTGGTGATTTGCTGCTGCGAAGCTATGCTGGTGGTCAAGTTTGCCAGTGTAGCTTCCAGGGCTCCAATCGGCGCGATTTGCATGAACCTGCCCTCCTGCTTGCTTAGTTCGATTTGCCGGAGGGGACATTCTTCGCCTCCGCCTGCCTTCCGCGGAAAACGCGGACCGGAACGACTTTGCCAGGATCCGGCTTGGTGCTCGGCGCCGCAGGAACCCCCAGTGTTTTCCTGACAAGTTCAACATAGGATGGTGGCCCCGATACCGAGACAACATCGTCTTGCCTGGACACCTTGATCGGAAACTTCGGGTCGATGACCCCCAGCCGCGAAAGCCGATCTTCCGCACCGGCAGCCGTGTTGGCATCAAGCGCGATCATTTCCGTCCGGACCTCAGCTTCGGTCGCGACGTTCATGACGATGCCATCGAAATGCCAGACCAGCCCGTATCGATTGCAGATCTCTTGCAGGAAGTCGCGGGCGGTTCCAACCGGCATGCCGGCGCTTAAACGCCCCTTTATGAGTTTGCTGACACGCATGGGCGCCCGCATGTTGCGGCCTAGCTCGACCAGCGCATCGGCCACCGACTGATCGACGGTGATGTATCTGTACGGGCCGGCAGGCCACCGCGGTTCGGCGGCGTTGGCCCGCGACGAGGCAAGACCGAACGCCAGGATCGTCGCAAGACCGCAGGCGACGAAAGCAGCCCTGGCTCCCGAGCACCGATTCGCATGGCAGCTATCGCGTCCCGTCAACATCGGTCCTATCGAAAAGGGACGCACGAGCGATGGCCCGCGTCGCTGGTTTCATGGTTTACCCGCCGATTCACTCTATCGTGCACACCGCAGAATTGGAAGTCCAATTGGATTGCGCATTAGCATTTGGTGCCAAATGTTGCGAACCGCCAGCAAAGCGATATGGTGCGCGCTGGAATCAGGTGATCGCCGGCTGAACGCCTGGATGCAGAAGGATCGTTCTTGGTGGCGGCAATCTTGATCCTGCTTGCGAACTTGCCTGTTCCCGTCAAGGTTGCGGGACGCAAAGTACGGGTCACGCCGCGCCTGATCCAGAGCCCGTGCCTTATCCGGAGATTGTGTGCATCAGTTCTGGTTGCTGCCACGTCGATTGCCGCCATGGCGCCGGCGCAGGCCCAATCGAATAGCGGTTACGACCCACGAAGCTGGACTTACGATCCGGCAAGAAATGTGCTGGTCTCCCCTTCCGCTCCCGACCAGACTTCGGACGAAGAAATCCGGCCCGACTGGTCAGCAATTCCTAGGGAGATCGTGCATTTCAGCGAGGCTCAACCGAAGGGATCGATCGTCATCAACACCCCGGAGCGGCGGCTTTACTACATCTTGGGGGGCGGCAGGGCGCTGCGATACGCGGTAGGCGTTGGAAAGGAGGGATTGGAGTGGTCCGGCCGCGACACGATTTCAAGCAAAAAGAACTGGCCAGATTGGCGGCCGCCGGCCGAAATGCGATCCAGAGAAGCATCAAAAGGCCGCTTCCTGCCCGCGCATGTCGAGGGAGGACCGAACAACCCATTGGGGGCGCGCGCATTGTATATCGGCAACACGCTTTATCGCGTCCACGGCACCAACCAGCCATGGACCGTCGGACAGGCCAACTCCTCCGGTTGCATTCGCATGACCAACGAGGATGTTATCGATCTTTATAACCGAGTGAAGATCGGTGCCCAGATCATTGTACGGCATTGATGGTCGACGCCCCCTCCCCGAAAGCCCGCAAATGAGTGACCTGCCGTCGTGATACCTTTCAACATCAAGCAGCTCGAAACCTTTCTCCTGGTGGCCACCTTTGGAAGCTTTCGAAAGGCGGCGGAACGCCTGAACACCACGCAGCCGGCGGTGTCCACCCGAATTGCCGGGTTGGAGGAAGCGCTTGGTGCCAAGCTGTTCGAGCGGCAGAGCAGCACGGTCAGGCTGACCGCCGAGGGACAGCGGCTCTTACCACCTGCCCAACGGGTTCTGCGCGTCGCGGAGCGGCTGCAACTGATGGCCAGCTCTCTTTCAGAGACTTCGGAGACGACGAGGGTGCTACGGCTTGGCGTTGCCGAAACGATCGTACACACTTGGCTGCCGGATTTCCTCACGGCGCTGAAGGCAAACTTTCCGCTTGTCGAGACCGATATCGTCGTCGATGCAACGACGACCCTTCGCAACGAACTCATGTCACACCGGCTCGATCTTGCGGTGCTGATGGGCCCTGTCCTGGAGTACAGCATCGAGAATATCGATATGCCGTCCTTTCCTCTTGTCTGGGTCTGCTCGCCGCAGTTGGAATTGCCCAACCGACGCGAGGTGACGCTGAACGACCTGATGCAGTTTCCTATCATCAGCTATGCGCGCACCACGCGACCCTATAGCGAACTCTACCGCAAGCTCACCGGCGAATTCGAAGACACGCCGCGCATCTTTCCGGCCAATTCGCTGGCCGCTTCCATCAAGATGACGCTCAACGGAATCGGAATAGCCTCGCTGCCTGAGGAAGTCGTCCAAGACTATATCGCAAGCGGTAAACTGCGCGTCGTAGAATGCGAATGGCACCCGTCCGACCTGCAGTTTACCGCCTCCTACTCTTCCGAACCCTCCAATCCGATAGCGGAGCGGGCGGCAAAGCTGGCCGGCTGCGTTGCGCATGCCTATGCTGCGAGAACCGACAAGCTCAGGCCCGCGGTTTCTCAACCCAAGGTGGCCGGCAGGTAGATGCGGTCGCCTGAGAAGATCAGATCCGGGCTCAGGATATGATCCATGTTGAGCACAACCGTCTCGGCCACATCCGCAGAATGGGTCCTGGCGATCAGGCGAATGCTGTCGCCGTTCTTGACCTCGACCCACTGGTAGCCGTCTTTCTCCAGCGTTGGATTGGTGCGGCCCGCAGCATTGCTGCTGCCGTCGGCATGCGCCTCGACATGGTCGCCGGAAACCCAGCCGCTATGCATGTCACCGTCCGGCCCGAAACCCTCGACCGGTATCCAGGCGTCTCCTGACTGGTCTGTCGAAGGCCCGGCGGTCTGCTCGACGAAGGTGCCGGGTTGCAGAACCGTCACCACGGTCGAATCCCCGTCAGGCTGCGCCCGCAAATTCAGGCCGTCATCGGCCAGCACGGCGAGCTGCGGGAAGTCCTGCGGCGGGGTTTGCGTCCCGGGATCAGGCTGCTCTGTGCTTTCGTCCGGAGGCGCGCCATCGACGCCGGAAGGGTCGTTGCCCGGCGCAGTCGGGTCGGTTGCCGGCGTCTTGCCGGTGTTGTTCCATGGCTGGTCGTCCAGCGCATCCCAGGCAAACAGCAGCATACCGACGCCGAAGGTCACGCCTAGCGCGATGCGATCGGCGATCCCCCAGCGCGCGTCGGACTTTGCGCGGGCGTCGATCTGCTCGTCCGTCCTTGGCACGGCCCGGCGATTGAGCAGATCCGTGCGCGCGGCCGACACCCAGAACTCAGCGCTGCCGACGGTGAACAAGGCGCCCGCCGTCGCGGCCAGCGGCGAGTGCAGGTTCTGTGCCGTGTAGAGAAGGGAACCAAAGACATAACCGGGACCGGCCAGATGCTCGGCCACGTTCCGCAACACCGGGCGTCCGGCGATCGACTGCAGCGCGGATTTCGTGCCGTAGACCACATTGCCCAGTGAGAAGGAGCCGTTCACCCCGACATTGTCGCCGCGCAGCAGCCCGGCGGCCGAGCCTGGAGACGAAAAGATGAACGACGCCCCGCTCGCGGCATTGAGGGCGCGTCCCAGCGGCTTGTGATTTGCCGTGGCGTTCGGAAAGACCGATTGCGCGCTGAAGACGATGCCGCGCACGCCGAACGCCACGCCCGCAGCCGTCGCGGCCCAATGCGGTGGCAAGATCTGCCATACCGTGTAGGAGGAGCCGGCCATCGGACCGAAGGTCGCGACCAACTGCGCGTTCTCCTTGAGGCGGGCGAGGGTCAGCGCCTGGTCAACGGCAGCAGTTTGATCCGGCGTCATGACCTTCTTGTGGGTTGCCCGATAGGTGGTCAACTGCAGCACGGATAGCGCGTTCGTTTGCTCCGTCGGCATCCAGGTAAACTGCCTGGGCGTGAACTTGCGCAACTGGCCGGGGCTCAACTCGCCAAGCTGCTTCGGCGTCAGCGCCGCTATCTGTTGCTTCGTCAGCGCCTCGATCTGGTGAATGGTCAGAGCGTCAAGCTGCTCCCGCGTCAGTGCTGCGATGTGGCGTGGCGACAGCTTTGCCATCGTCGCAGGATTGCGTGCCGCGACGAGAGCCGGGTCCAGCGCCGCAATCTGCGTCGCACCGAGATGGCTGAATTGGGCAGGTCTCATGGCGGCGACCTGTTCCGGCGTAAGGCCATTGCGCTGCTCATCACTGAGCTTGGCGATCTGGTCGGGCGTCAGCTTGCGCACCTGCTCGGTGGTCAGGGCGGCGAGTTGCTCCTGTGAGAAGGCCGCGACCTGATCCGGCCGCAAGCCGGTGATCCGGCCAGGGGCAACAGCCTGCAATCTGCTTGGCCTGATCGCCTGGAGCTGTTCGCCACCCAGAGCCCGCAACTGCGTCGGCCGAAGTGCGGCAAGTTGATCGAACGTCAGTTGCCCGATCTGCTCGGGGCTGAGTGCAGCCACCTGCTGAGGCGCCAGCTTGGCGATGTGCGCCGGCTTGATGGCGTGCAATTGCGTGCCGGTGAGTTCGGAAATCTGATCGGCTGCAAGCGCTCTGACCTCCGGCCCGGTCGGCGCCCGCACGGGTTCGGCAAATCCCGGCTCCGCTGCGGAACTCACCGGAAGCTCAAGGCTGACGATCCTTCCGCTGGCAGAGTCAAAGACCACCCTTCCCCGGTCAGGGGCCGGCGGCCATGTCGCGGCTGTCGGCGTTTCGGCGGCACTATTCGCCGCCTGCGGCATTTCGCCAGCCACGGTTGGGGTTTCGTTGCCGACCACCTCGGCCACCGGCGGCGGTGCTTCGGCCTGGGCTGGCGCATCCCAGAACTCGTCGGCCGGCCGCAAGATCACCTGCGGGCGTTTTTGTGTTGATCCGCCGGGCGCGACGGCATCGTCATTGCGCGTGAACTCACCGACGAAGTTCCCGTCCGGATCCATCATCCGCCAGCCATGGACCTCGTTCCATGGGATGCTACCGTCGATTGCAGTCTCGTCGACGCGAGCCATTCTGTCGCTGACGGGCCGGCCCATCGCCTCGAACTCAGTCGGGACGTGGAGGCGCGGTCTGCTCGGACTGAGCGTATAGAGATAGATATAGCCTTGCTGCCGCGCGGCCCGTGACTCTTCCGCGACGAAGGTCTTGGCGCCCGAGATCGATTGGCTGGTGCCGACGAAACGGCCATGGGTATTGCCAAGCACATAGTTGCTCAGGACGATGCCTTGCGGATTGTCCACCCAGATTCCTGTCGGCGGCGGTGGCGAGAAGCCGCCCGCGTCCCTGATCTCGCTCGGCGCACGTGTATCGGCGCGGAAAACATAGGGGCCGACATTGCCGCGCAAGGGTCTTGCAGGGTCGCCGGCGCCGTCGACCGGCAGATTGCCTTCCTCGGGATGCCCGAGGCTCCCCGGCACATGGTCATCGGAAGCACCACGTATCCAGGGCAGCACGACCGGCTCCCCGGTTTCCGGATCGCGATGCAGAATATGCGACTTGTGAGCCAAGGCCGGGTCGTCGCTGCGGAGTTGCGGGCCATCCGCAGGCGGCACGTATACGTTCTCCGCGCTCTTGGGCGGCGTCCCGAGATACCTCACGGTGGCCGTTTCGCCATTCTCGTCGACGATCCGCAGCGTTTTTTGCGACGGTCCCGGACCGAGTGCCGGCGGGGTGCCATCCGGCGGCCCCGAGCCAAGTGCCGGCGGGGTCGGCGGCGAATTGTGCAGCACATCCTGCTCGAGCAGCCGGTTGAGGTAATGGGCCTGCGTGGGCGTCAGTTCGCTGCGGGCCTGCTGGTCCAGCTGTTGCCGCAACGCCTTCCAGGCGGGCCTGCTCATGCCGTCTGGTCGTCCGCCGGCGGAGGCGAGTTGGTCCGGATATGGCGCCACGCCCAGTTCCGGGAACACATCCAACACGCGCTGACCAGCAAACCTTAAATCGCCGTGCGGCGATGCCGCAACTTCGGCGAGATAGGCGTCGAGATGCTGCAGAACGTCCGGCGTCAGTTGCCCTCCCGAAGTGTCCAGCGCGGAGAAAACCTTTTGCGCGCCTTCGGAGGATCCGGGGTGGGCGCGGGCGGTACGGGCATGCGGGACAAGGTCCTTCCTCACCGAGCCGAGTTCCACCGTCGTTACCGGCCATTGGCTATAGTTCACGGCGAGACCGGCGCCGTGGTCCTTGCGGTCCAGGCGGTTGAGCGGCCCGGCGCCCGTCTCGCGCGGAACGCCCTCGAAGGCGGGGGTGCCGCGCCAGGATTGCTTGCCGCCTCCGACGGGCGCAATGACGTTGTAGTTGCGGTAGAGGAGACGATCCTCGAAACCAGGCACCTTGCCTTCGGAGCTATAGTGGCTGGCGCCACCTCTCGTCGCCTCCTCCCAGAAAGAGGCTGCCCGTTGGCTGAGCGGACCAGGCTCCCTGTGCGTATATCCCGGCCGGCCGCCTTCGCCGCCGAGATAGCGCAGCGTGCGATTGACGTAGGCCCCACTCAGAGAGAAGCCAGCCAGGGATATCGAAGCGCCAAAGGCGCTTTCGCTCTGGAACGTGTTCTTCGACAGCATCGGCGCCGAGGCGACCCACCGGGCGGAGGGAGCCGCCGCCTCGTCATAAGCGAAATTCGGCCGGTATCCATTGACGAAAAGTTTCTGGCCCTTCGCGTCGTTGGGATGGACCGGGAGCAGAAAGCCCGTGCCGTTCGGGCCGTTGTTCTTCAGGCTGAGTTCGCCATAGACCTGCCGGCTGGGCAGCGGCACTTTGATGCCGACGCCGAGCATCGATCCGCCGAGAGTGACGGTGCGGCCGTCGGGGCCGAGGATCCACCCGGCAGCCAGCAAGGCGCCGTTGGTCACCATGTCGTTCAGCACGGGGCCGCCCAGGACATTGGCTTCGTGCTCCTGCAGGAACCAGGAAACGGTGGCGCGGTCGGACCGCCAGACCCCTTGTGCATCGGTGAAGAATGTCGGGGCGCGCCAAGAACTCGCCTTGTCGGCACCCAGCAACCGCTCCAGCAGGACGGGCACCTCGCTGTTGATCTCGGTCCCGGCCCTGGGCTTGCTTGCAGGCAACGCGTTCTCCAGCGCGTGCGCGAGCGACTGGACCGCGGGGTCCGCGGATTTCTGCTGGTTGGCGGCGTAACCGCGCATCTGTCGCCAAAGATACGGCGTCCAGGTGTCGTGGCCGGACAGAACCTTCTCATTGTAGCGGCCTTCCGGCGAAAGCTTGCCGGCGGGTTTGAACGAAGTCTCCGGCTGAAGCTTCGGACCGTAGACCCACGTGCTGCCACTGTCGGCCTGCAGGACCTGCATGAGCGCATCCTGCTGCGCGGCGGTCACCGCCTTGCCGGGCTTGGTGGCGCGCCCCTTGAAAAACGGCGAGGCGGCATTACCCGCGGCGGCAAGGTTCGGATCGGTGGAGCGTGACGCAGCCTTGAGGTAATCGCCGACGATGCCGCGGCCGGCGTCGGTCCAGCCGGCTTCTCCTGGCAGCGCCCCGGCGGTAAGGAACTGCTCGCCGCGGGGCAGCCTGGCGTCGGACGACAGGCCGAGTTGGTCGATCACTTCTCCCGGCGAGAGATGCGGCAGCTTGCCCTGAGCGCTGAACACCTGGAGGGTCGTCAGGCCGTTCATCGAAAGCTGGCCGGCCGGCTTGCAGCCGGTGAACGGGCTGTTGCGGTCGGCGTTGAGCATTTCGCCAAGCGCATGATGCTGGGCCTGCGTCATCTCCGTGCCGGACTGAGGCAGGCCCCTGCCGCCGAGCTGCACTCTGGTCATGGTCACCGCATCGCGGACGACAGGATCGCTGGAACGTTCGAGGGAGTGGAGATAGTCGCCGACCAGTTCCAGCTGCTCGGGCGTCCACATCGGCGCGGGCGTCGCCGCATCGTCGGGAAGCGCCGGCAAGATCGTGGCCAGGGTTTCGCCGAGCGCCGAGCGATGGCTGACTTCCCGATTGTCGGCAGGATCGAACGTATGGACTTCCCGTGCCGGGGTGTTGACCCTGATCTGGCCGTTCGGCGTAGTTATCGACCCGCGCTTGGCGCGTTCGACGGTCTTGCCCGAACCCAGGTAGCCGGCATCCGTCGCATGCTCGCCCGGCAGGACGATGTCGCGGGTCATGCTCGCCTGCGGGCCGGCCACAACGACCTTGGCAGGCAGGTATTCGCCGCCGGCCTCGACATAGATGTCCTGTCCGGCGGTGACGCCGTCCTGCGGAACCGGCCGGTGATAGATGCTGTCGACCAGCTCTCCGAGCTTCGGATAGTCATAGCGGGGTTCGGTATTCGCGTAACGCGTGCCGATCCGCCGCAGGCCGGCTTTGACTGCATTGAACGTCTGGCCGAAGCTGTACGGGTTTGACGAGAAACGATTGATGATCGGCGTGCCGTCGGGCCGAAACCGGCTGGGGTGCCCGGTGTCCGTCACGGCCGGTGGCTCCGTGCGGGCGTTCGGATCGGTTGTCCAGCGGCCGTCGGCGCCGAGATAAAGCACCGGCAAGGAAGGGTCGAGCTCGACAGGAGCCGGCACCGGCTCCGGCGCGGCGGTGATCGCCTTGGGTTCGGGTATGGCGACAACCCTCTGCCCTTCCGGCAGGTTGAAATCGACAAGCATCTCGCCGGTATGGCGGTTGCCGAGAGTGTAGCGCATCAACGGGCGCGTGCCTTCCGCCCCGCGTGTTTCCGTTTCGGACTGGAGCAGGACCTCGTCCGGGGTGGCCAGCACGGCCGGATCGTAAGGGCGTGCGCCGTCGAGGTAGCCCGTCTGCTGCGGATCCTTGCCGCTGGTGTAGACGTATTCCGCGGGATTGGGGCCTGGCATGCCGGTGAACGTCTTGGTCGCCGGGTCCCAGACGAGCCGCAAGCCGCTCTCGGCCGGGCGCGTCGTTCCATCGCCGCGGACTGGCGGAATCACAATCGGATCGCCGTCGGCGGGGACGCGCACATTCTGCTCACGCGCTCCCTCGGCGTCTCGGTCGCTGGCATTCTCGGGATCGCCGCGCTCGCCCGGGGCGCTCGGCCCTTCATCGTGGACGTTGACAACCGTCCCCTCGACGACGGGGTGGCTGGGATCGTGGAAGACCAGCTTGTCGGTCGGGCGATAGACGCCGTCGGTGCCTTGCTCATGCACGACCATCGGCCGCGACGATTGTCCGTCGCCTGATGGATCACCCTTGCCGCCCGCGGGTGGCGGTGGGTTCGGACCGTCGGACTCGCCGGCCGGCAGCGCCCTCGGACCGGTTGGACGGTTAGCCCCTCCCGTGTTGTCAAAACCGTTCCGGGCGCCGAAACCGGCTCCCTGCTGGCCGGATGTTTCGCCGGCCGCGTCGCCATCGATGATGATCTCATCTGGATCCGGCATGACCTGCTCGCCGGTGGGCCTGTAGACACCGTCGGGGCCGGCTTCGTAGACGGCCCGCGGTTGCGGCCCCGTCTCCGACGTATGAGTTTCATTCCGGGCGCCGCCGGTTCCAGGCATGTTGGACAACAGAGAGCGGCCGCCCAAGCCTGTGCCGACAGTGCCGACGCCTATGCCCACGACTGCGTTCGCGAGCTCGAGCAGGGACATCTCGCCGCCATGCGCCGCCAGATCTTCCACCGATTTGCCGAGCAACGGAACACCGGTAACCACGGCGCCGGCATCGAGGCTCCACGCAGCGGTGGTCAGCTTGTTGCCGCTTTGCATAAACTCCGAGACCTTACCAGCATAAGAGGCCTCCTCTACGTTCACCTGGAATCTGCCGAAGCCCCAGCTGGCATCCTTCATGCGGGTCATCCCGAAGCCGCCCGCGAAAGCCTGGGATCTGGACAGGCTTGTCTTGGCCAAGCCGAATGTGCGCAGAGCACCCGCGCCCACTGGCAGGAACGCAGTTACGCCGGTGGCGACATTCCAGGCCGACTGGCTGTCGAAGTCGCCGCCCTGCAGGAGGTGATCACCCTCTTTGATCAGAGCTTTGCCGCCAAGGATTGATCCGGAGCCGATCGCGATGGGAATCGCCCATTGGCCGCCCGGCACGAACGAGACGATGGTGGAGACACCGGCGACGATGCCAAGGCCAATGTCGGTAGCCTTGTCCCAGAAACCCACCTTGCGCGCGTCGGCCACATCCAGTTCGTCGAGCGAAAAACCATCCTCGCCGAGCGACATGTCGCCGCCCTTGGCCATGACCAGATTGCCCTTCTCGCTGAAGATGCGGTTCTCGTGCTGGAATTCGTCAAAGCTGCTGTAATATTTGCCCGAGCTGTCGACATAGCCGATTTCGTCGCCGCCGCTCTTGATCGCGAACAAAGCCGTCGTCGATTCCTTCCCGCCGTCGAGGGAGAAAACCGGCACGATCTTGACCTCGGCGTCGTCGCCGGCGCGGTCGGTGATTTCTTCGGTGACCTTTTGGACGTCTTCACTCGGCGCGTCGAGCCCGAGGGTCTGACCAACGGCAGTGCTGAGTTGGTCCGGCGTATATGTCTCGTATTCGCCGGTGAAGCCGGCCTCGTAGAGGTTCTCGAACTGGACCTGATATCCAGCCAGCGCCTGGTCCTTGTGTTCTTCAAAATACTCGTACTTGAGTTTCGCCTCATGCTCGGCGGAACCGTATTCGAGAAGCTTGGGGTGGCTTGCGGAAAAAGCGTACCAGTCGCGCCCAGCCACCATCGCCGGCCGCACGTTTTCTTCCCAGTCCTCCAATTGGTTCTTTTCGGTCTCCGCCTGGCCTCGATCGATTTCCGCGGCCGCAACTTCGGGGTGCACCCACAGCTTCTGGCCGTCCATCTCGATCTGGACCCACTTGCCGCTGTCGCCGATTGCGCCCGGCCCCTGCTCCTCGTAGGCCGCGGCAACTTCCGGCGCGACCCACAGGTCGCGGCCGTTCACCGGGATCTTCACCGCCGTCTCGCCCGGCTTGAGCGTGCCAGCGGGCGCCTCTACGGTTCCCGGCCCGTAGTCGGTGATCGCCTGGTCGCGTGCCGTTGTCGCGTCGACGAGCCCCGTCTTCGCATCTCTCAGCCCGGCATCAAGCTGGTCGACCTGCACGCCGACAATCTTCGACTTGGCCGCGTCCAGCGCCGATTGCGATCCCGTGCCGCTGGCTGTGCATACCGGCGCCGACGATATGTCCTGCGTCGAGGCCAGCAATCTCCTGCCACTGCTTGTTGAGCGGATCGTTGCGGAAATCTTCCCTGATACCCTCGTCGTTGAGGTCATATGTCAGGGCAGATTTATGTACGTTGGTGTCATCACCGTTCTCGTCGGTGAAAGTGGCGTTCTCATAGACGGTAACGACATAGAGCTGACCGTTCTCCTCGACTATGTCCTGCGATTTTATCTTGCCAGTAAAGTCACCATGTCCATTGGTATAGCCTTCCCAATCGAAATGGTGCGGGTTTCTTTCCTGCGCCTGCGCAAGCAGTTGCTGCTTGAGAGGCTCCATGGTTACGGCAAGATCCGCCGCCTCTGCCTGTGCAACCCCATACTCCTGATATGCCTCGGCCAGGGTCACCTGATTGGCCGCGGCCCCCTGAAGCGTTTGCAGACCTTCAAGCCGCTCTTCGATGGCCGTGTATTCTGGGCTTCCAGGCTTGGCATCGGTAAGCTTCAGCTCCAGCTCGGTCGAGCTGATCATTTGATCGATCGTGGCCTTGTTGCCGTTGGCGGTGCGTAGCGAAACGTTTGTAAAGAGCTCGGCGACCTCCGCGTGCGCGGCCTTTCCTTGTTGGCTGGTTTCCTCGGCACTGGGGCCAACCGGGCTGCTGACAGCCGTCTGGTTGGGATCGCTGAGCGTCGGCAGGTCTACCTGTTTGTCGATCGCTTCGAGAAGTGACGTCTGGCCCTGCTCGTATTCGGCCCGGGCGGTGCTGGCGCTTTCAAGCGCGTTGTTGGCGAGGCTCAACCGACTTTGCGCATCTGCCAGCGTGCCCTTCGGCTCGGGCGGCTTCCAATCCAGTCCATAAGGCGCCAACGCCTCGTCGAGCGTCGACTCGGCACCCTCCATGGCGTTCTTGAATTCAGGGTCAAGTGCATAGACGTCGAGCTGTGCTGCGCTCTGCGCAGCCTTTGCTTCTGCCTCACCGAAGTTCGCAATCGCCACGTTCTCGGCTGCGATCGCCTTGGCCACCTCCGGGTCGAACCATTTCCAGCTCCCGTCGACCAGCAACGGCACCCACTTCCCGCCTGAAGGAGCCGTGGCTGATGGTGGGTTCCCGTAGGGACCAACCGACGTGGGACCACCGTCGAGAGTCGCGCCGGTTGCGTCTTGTCCCCGACCATATAATTCCATTGCAGCGACCACAGCCTGCTGCTTTTCAAGCGCCTCCGTGGTCAGCTCTGGCGTCGCTCCGCCGAATATGCCGTCCAGCGTCGTCTTGAGTATCTGGTCTTCCTTGGCCTGTTCCGGGTCATTGCTGTTCGGGTTGATGTCCAGCAACAACTCGGCCAACGCTTCCTGCGCGGTGCCGGCCGCGATATCTGTAACGGCGCCGGTGGTATCGTTGGTCAGCGTAATCTTGCCGTCTGGCGACGTGGTCAGCGTGTAGCCGTTAAACGTCACATTGACGGTGGTCCTGGTGGCACCCTCGATCACCACGGTCTCTCCCGGATGAATAAGGTCGGGATCGCGCGGAGAGGTGAACAGTTCCGGATTGCTCTCGGCGAGATCGTCCAGCGTCACACCATGCGCCTCGGCGATGTCGCTCAGATTGTCACCGGGTTGGACCTCGTAATCGATCGGCTCGCCGTCGTTCAGCGTCTCTACGATTGTTTCGGTGCGTCGGCCGTCCTTGTCGAAGACGATCGTCGTTTCGGTGTTGTTCCTGGGGTCGACGATGGTGGCGGTCTGCTCGCCGGTCTCGGTGTTGCGCTCGATCTGGGTGGTCACGCCGTTGCCGTCGACCATGTCGGTCGTCTCGGTGCTTCCCTCAGTGGTCGTCACCGAGCGCGAACCATGATGGTAGTCATTGTTGTAGGTGACGGTCCTGCCGGTATTCGGATCCGTGACGACGATCTGGAGGGTCTCGCCAGGGTCACCGCCCTGCGTCACCTCGAGGCCGGCGGCGTTCAGCTCGGCGATCACCTGCTCCGGCGTAAGTTTGCTCTCCTCGGCGATCTCGTCAATGCTTTTGCCCGCGGCAAGCTGTTCCTGGATCAACGGCACGCCCGAGCCGTCCGCCGTTTGCGATTGCGCCAGTGTGGTCACCTCGCCGCCCGGAGCCGTAACCGTGGTTACCGGCAATGCGGGGCCGCCGGCGGGCGTCACCGTCTGCACGGTCGACCCATTCGGCAGGTTCCTTGTGGTGGTGACGGCACCGTCACCACTCGTTTCGGTGGTTGTGGTTTCACGGGTCTGGGGATTGGTCGTGCGTTCGGTGACCGCGCCGTCGCCGAGATCGTCCACCAGTGTGGTCGTGATCGCGCCGGTCTGCGCGTCGACACTGGTGGTTTCCTTGCGGCCGAGATCGTCCCGGATCGGCGAGGAAGTCGCCTGCATGCCGGGGCCGGTCACTTCGGTGTAGTAGCCGCCGTGGTGATAATCCTGGTTTTCGGTGATCGTGCGGTCTCCGGCGGTAATCACCACCGTGCGGGTGTCGCCGTTGGCGTGCTCGGTCGCTACCGCCGTCATGCCGCCGGCATTCAGAGCCGCCACCACATCCTCGGGAGCCAGTCCCTGCTCGGCGGCGATGTTGTCGATGCTTTTGCCGCCCTCGATCTCCTTGAGAATGTCCTTCGCCTTGGTGACTTCCGGCGAAACACCACCGTCGTCGGGCTCACCACTGGTCAGCAGGAGGTTTGGCGTACCGCCGAAATTCTGCGTCGTGAAAAGCGCAGGCGCGGCGGTGGCGCCGCCGTTGCCGTTTGCTGCGGTGACTGCGGCAGGCGGCACCGGTCCTGGTTGCGCCGCCGGGGCAGTCGGCTGTGCCGTCGTCAGTTCCGCATTGACCTGCGTCAGCCGCTGGCGGGCGCCCGCGGCCGCGTCGGCCTCACCCATCTTGTTGGCGAGCCGGATTTCATTTTGCAATTTCGTGGCTTCCGCCTGCAGCCGCGTAGTCTGCTCGGCATTGGCCTTTGGATCGACCCTGGGCGGCGGCGGCTTGACGGTATTAATCGGGCGGATCATCAAACAACCTCCGGAGCCGGTCCAGTCCTGGTTCAGGCAGTCTGCCTGCCGTCAACGCCCCCGCGCCCGACAGTGGAAGCCCTGTGCCTACCGGAGCGGCTTCCAATAAATGCCGAAAGCAGCGAGTTGCTCGTCCGACTGTCTTACTCGTTCTGCAGCATTCACTTCAGACTGCGCGGCCGTCAGTGCCGCCAGAATCTCGACGGCGGCGAACGCCGGCGCCATGCTGCGGAAGAATGACTGCGAATTTGCCGTAACGATGATGGTCTCCCGCGCGATCCGGGCCAGCGGCGACACGCTGCTATCGGTGATTGCCACCACGCCGACACCCTGCCTGGCCGACTGGCGCGCCACGTCGATCGTCGTGCGTTCATAAGGCGACATGCCCACAGCAAGGAGGACGTCGTCCCGTCCCGCACCCTGCAAGGCATCCAGACCATGTCCGCCCATCTCGCCGACAAGCGTCACCTTGCGGTCACCGCCAGCCAGAAACGACATGATGTGAACGAAGTGGTTCGCAACCGGATAACCGGATCGCGAGCCGAGACCGAACAGATTGCGTGATCGTGCAAAGAGCTCGGCGGCGGCGGCGAATTGCGAGGCATTGCCGTACTCACCCAGACTTGAAATCTGCGCCGCGAGCGTGTCGGCGACGACGCCTGCAGTCGAATATCCCGGATCGCCGTCGTCCTGCCCCATACCCTGTCGCGCCGGCTCACCGGCGCCTGTCTCACGCAGCGCGCGCGCATAAAGGCTGCGCATATCCTCGTAGCCTTCAAGGCCAAGCCATCGCGCCAAGCGCATCATCGTGCTGTGCGAAACGCCGGCCTGGTGCGCCTGCTCGCGCATCGACATCAGCGCGACATCCTTAGGATGATCCAGCACGAAACGCGCGGCGACCCGCAACTGCGGCGGCATATTCTCGAAGCGTTCGACCAACAGCTCCGCCAAAGGACCTTGTTCCATTCTAAAATACCCCATTCACCCCGATGGCAGATTACTCCCCGAATGGCGGCAATGCAACAGTTGGAACTGAAGTGGTCCATATATTCCAAGTGGACTTTCATTTTCGATCATGCTGC
The DNA here is from genome assembly GCF_055811515.1 of Mesorhizobium sp. WSM4841. Lineage (NCBI taxonomy): Bacteria > Pseudomonadati > Pseudomonadota > Alphaproteobacteria > Hyphomicrobiales > Phyllobacteriaceae > Mesorhizobium > Mesorhizobium sp. WSM4841. The sequence continues at coordinate 14,401 of NZ_JBVVQC010000006.1, read as the reverse complement.
CTTAAGCTGCTTTCGCAACCTGCCGGATCGCATCGTCGTGATTCCGGGGTTTGTAACTTGAATGGTCCCTCAAGGAGACAATCATGGCGCCTACCCCTCCCGTTACATCCGGCTCTGCCGGGTCGCCGGAACAGAACCTGGACAAGATGATCAAGCATCAGGAACGCATGTTCAGCCTCGAGATCACAAAAGAGATCGCGAAATCCCAACATGACATGCTGATGAGCACCGCAAGGACGCTCGGCCAGTCGGCTGAAAAGGCCTAAGGGGATTCTCGAACCCTGCGCCGCCGCAAGCAACCGGCGGCGTACTTTGCACGGCAGGAATGTTTCGACGCCGCTGTCAGGCTGCGTCTGAGTTGTCATCGGCGGGAGATGAAGTGGCATGACCGCTAATTCTATCGGCAAATATTGGGATGCAGCGCCCGCGCGCCGGCTCCGTTCGATTATCGCCCACGCCCCGGGATCCGGACATTCCATTGCGCTCAGCGTAACTCATGGATTTCACGCGGGCGCCCAACTTAGTCTGGTCGAGCCTCTGTATACTGTCGGCTCCAGCACGGAGTCCGACATTGTCCTCAGGGATGCCGGCATCGCGCCGGTCCACGCAAGGTTGCGGCGCAAGGGCAGCCAGATTGAAATCGAAGCCGTCGGCGGCGACGTCACACTCGCCACGGGCGAGATCATCCATGAGGGCCAGGGCAGCCGCGGCAAGCTGCCGCTCACGATAGGTATCGGCGATGCCCATATCCGGCTGATCAACCCAGAACGCCCGCCGAATCGCTGGTCCGTTTCTGATCGCCCCCTCCTGGTTGCAGGCAGCGTTCTCTTTGCCGTATTCGCTGTCTCCGTCGCTGCGAATGGGTTCTCTCTCGCCAAGCCCGACATTGGCAAAAACATATCCGCTCAAGACCGTGAACCGATCAGAGTGGCCTTTGCTGGCGAGGCCGGGCAAAGTGTCCTGAACGATTCATCGCCAACGCAAATACCCAGTGCCACTGAGGCGGAAAGCCAACTCAGGCTGCGCCTCGATCAATCTGGCATCAGCACATTGGCTGTTCAGCGATCACCTGGACGGCTCGTGGTCTCGGGTATGATCCCCAATGACAAGGATGATGCCTGGACCGAAACGCAATCCTGGTTCGACCAGACGTTCGGCGCGCACATTCCCCTCGTCTCCAATGTTATGATCGGCAACGCCGAACAGGCTCCGCGCCTGAGGCTGCAGGCGATCTGGTACGGCGAGCGGCCCTACGTCATCGCCGCCGACGGCGTACGCTATCATGAAGGTGCATTCACGAATGACGGCTGGACCATCAAGTACATTGGCGAGACGGAACTTCTCCTGACGAAGGGCGGCGCCACGGTCGCGCTGAAATATCCGTGAACCGCCGGCTTGAAGGGCCGCGGTTCGATACGGCAAGGATCGATACAGCCGGCCGCGAGGTGCGGCAGGCGGAAGGTGTGCGCGGTCAGGCGATCAACCGGCGGCGGATGAATGGCGTCGACAAAGCCGCAAGCCGTGCTCAGGGGACGACATCGGCCGCTGGTACGGAAAAGCCACAAAACGCCGAATTCCAGCCCTCTCGAGGCACAAATAGCGAATCGCTCGACGAGGCACTCATCAATTTCGTCATGCCGGGTATTCCCGAGCCAGCCATCCTGCGTCGCTCCGTACCTATTCTCCAGCATTTTGTAACGCATCTGGTTCCCGGTCTTGAGGGTGGCGAGCAACTCAAGACACTTGCCAGAACGCTGATGGAGGATGAAATCGAGCGTCATCGCGATCTGCTTGCCCGGATACAGGAAGGAATCGAAACCTGACCGATCCGCGTGACACAGTGCATCTGCTGCATGTCCTGGGCTATCTCTACGGCTGTCACGGGCAGGCAAAGCGGGGCGCGGCATACCTGCTTATCGCCGCACAGCTGTCGCCGGGAAATGCCGGCGTCCTGCGGACACTGGCGCATCTGCTCATACTCGATGGCGAAGCGGACAAAGCGCTTGCAACAATTGCCAGGCTGGAGACGCTGGAGGGAATGGACCACCCGACACTAGCGCTGCTGAAGAGCCGCGCGTTGCTTGTGGCCGGCCGCAGGGCCGAGGCGCACAATGCCTTGCGAAGCTTCCTATCGCATCGAGCCGCCGAATGACGGTGTCGGAGCGACTTCTGCACTTCCTTGCCAAGCTGTCCCGCCGCAGCGATCTGGTCATTGCCGTCCTGATGCTCGTCGCAGTGGTGATGATGCTCATCCCCTTGCCGACCTTCCTCGTCGACATTCTCATCACTGCCAATATCGCCGTCAGCGTGCTTATCCTGCTGGCTTCGTTTTACGTTTCTCATCCGCTCCAGTTCTCGTCGCTGCCATCGGTCATCCTCATCGCTACCCTGTTCCGGCTGGCGATCACGATCACGACCACGCGACTGATCCTGCTTCAGGCCGACGCAGGCGAGATCGTTTCCGCCTTCGGTACTTTCGTCGTCGGCGGCAGTATTGCGGTGGGCCTCGTCGTCTTCCTGATCATCACCGTCGCGCAGTTCATCGTGGTTGCGCGGGGTGCGGAACGCGTTGCCGAGGTTGCCGCGCGCTTCACCCTTGATGCGCTTCCGGGCAAGCAGATGAGCATCGATGCGGAGTTGCGCAACGGAGACATCGACCAGGCGGAGGCACGCCGTCTGCGCCAGCAGCTTGAGCGCGAGAGCCAGCTGTTCGGCGCGATGGACGGCGCCATGAAATTCGTCAAAGGCGACGTCATAGCCGGCATTGTCATCATTCTGGTCAACCTGATTGGTGGTTTCGCGATCGGAACGCTGCAGCACGATATGTCGCTGGGAGACGCCGCCGCGACCTACTCGCTGCTCACCGTGGGTGACGGGCTGGTCGCGCAGATACCGGCGCTGCTCGTCGCCGTGGCCGCCGGCACGATGGTGACGCGCGTCGGCAGCGCCGACGGCACGAGCGACCTTGGCAGGCAAATAACCAGCCAGTTGCTGCGGGACTCCCGCGCTCTCGCGCTCGCGGCAGTGATCATGGTCGGCCTTGCCATAGTGCCGGGGTTTCCGTCCATTGTATTCCTGATCCTTGGCGCCTGCTTCGGCGCGGGCGCCTATGCAATCAATCGCCGCACCGCCCGGGAGTCTGAGATCAAAGACATCGGCCAGGCAGGCATGGCCGAACAACCGGGAAATCCGGCGCTTTCAGCAAACCCCATCGAAACACTGCCTTCTTCGTACCGCATCGTCGTACGCTTCGGAACCGAACTCGGACGCTCAATCCCGGAACCCGAATTCGCCGCGCTCGCCGACGGCGTGCGCCGCGAACTCTTCGGCGATCTCGGTGTCGACGTTCCCGCTATCGGCCTGCAGGTCGACGAGATGCTTTCAGCGCGAGGCATGCGCATCGATCTGGAGGGGGCACCCATCCTGGATGCCGAAATCCCCGCCGACCGCGTTCTTGTCGAAGCGGACCCAACGAATCTCGATCTGCTCGATGTGACTTACGAAAAAGGTTCTCAGATTGCCGGTCAGCGCAAATTCATGTGGGTCGATGATCGCCACATTTCGGCATTGAAGGAAGCCGGCTTCGTCTTCTCCACACCGGCGCATACAGCGGCCAAATGGACCGGAAATGCACTTCGGCTCTATGCTGGCCATTTCGTCGGGATCCAGGAGACCCGCAGGCTCCTGTCGGAGATGGAGCCGGAATATGCGGATCTGGTCAGACAGGCGCAGGAGATCGTGCCGCTGCAGAAAATCGCTGAGGTGCTTCGGCGACTCGTCGGCGAAAACGTGCCGATCCGCAACCTGCGCCTGATCCTCGAAGCGCTGATCGAATGGGGTCAACGCGAACAGGACGTCGTCCTGCTTACGGAATGCATCCGCACGTCCTTGAAACGCCAGATCAGCTTCCGCTTCGCTGGCCGCAGCAACATCATCGCAGCCTATGTTCTGCAGCGCTCGGCCGAGGATATCCTGCGAAACGCGGTGCAAAGCACATCGACCGGCACGTTCCTGAACCTTTCGGATAACGCTGCGCAGGCTTTGGTCACCGAAATCGAACGCGCCTTGTCGCAGCACGCCACCGATGTCTCACCGATCGTCCTTGCGGCGATGGATGTACGCCGTCACATGCGAAGCCTGCTCACGCACAATGCCATTGAACTCCCGGTTCTGTCCTTCCAGGAACTCGCACAGGAATTCAACGTCCAGCCATTGGCCACGATAGCCGGGCGCTCGAGCATGGCACGCAATGCCTCGCAGTCGCTGCCATCGGCTGCGGCGAAAGCCGGACAAGAGGCAGCCTCATGACGCCGGCCGGACGGATAGGGACAGTTGGGGGAACTACATGCTCAAGAGGGGAACGGCATGACAATCCACGATACCGCAGCAGGCGTTCGATCCGCCAGTTTCGCCGGGCGGATGCGCTGGCTCGCTATCGCGACGGTTGGCGTCTTGCTGGCGCTTTTGTTCACACTTGCCGACACGATGGCACAGGACATGTCGCCATTGCCGAGCAAGCCAACGGTCGACCTGCCGGTCGGGCAAGGACGCCTGCTGCGCTTCAATGAACCCGTCGAATCCGTCCTGATCGCGGACACCACGATCGCGGACCTTCAGGTCGTGTCGCCGGGAATGGTCTATGTCTTCGGCCTAAAGCCCGGCCTGACCAACCTCATTGCAATCACAGCCGATGAGCGGGTCGAGGCAACGGCCCAGTTCCGCGTCACCCCCGATGTCACGCCTGCCAACGAAGCGAAAGACGCAATGCAGCCGAACTCGGCGACAAATCTCTCCATTTTCGGAACCCGCATTGTTGCGACCGGCGAGGCACGAGGCGTCGAAGAGGCAACGGATGTCGACAACATCGCCCGTACGTTCTCGCCGCCGGATCAGCCGCCGCTGAACGACATGACCGTGCAGGGGTCGCAGCAGGTCAACATCCGGGTCCGCTTCGCCGAAGTCTCACGCACTGAACTGCAGTCGTACGGCGTCGATTGGTCTGTCGGGTACAGGAGCGGCGGTTTCGAATTCAACATGTTCCAGGACAATGGTGTGCCCTCCGGCACCGGTAATTTCGGTTTGAACATGGACCAGACGCATGGCATCAACTTCGACATTCTCATCGAAGCGCTGCAACGCAACGGCATCGTCAAGATACTGGCCGAACCGAACCTGACGGCGATGACCGGTCAGACCGCAAGCTTTCTTGCCGGCGGCGAAATTCCGGTTCCGATTCCGCAAGGAACTGACGTCGTTACCGTTGAGTACAAGCCCTTCGGCGTTTCCCTCGGGTTCACCCCTACGCTGATCGGCCGCAATCGTATTGCGCTCCATGTCCAGCCGGAAGTCAGTTCCTTGTCGGAAGCAGGCTCAGTAAGCGCCAATGGCTTCGCCATGCCGAGTTTCGTCGTGCGCAGGGCCGACACCACGGTCGAAGTGGCGAGCGGCCAGACCTTTGCGATCGCCGGTCTTTTCCAGCAGCGGACCTCGCGTAATCTGGAAAAGTTTCCGGTTCTCGGCGATGTGCCGGTCCTTGGCCCGCTTTTCCAGTCACAGCGTTTCCAGCGCGAAGAGACGGAACTGGTGATCCTGATCACGCCTTATCTGGTCGAGCCGGTGCGCGACAGTCTCGCCACGCCGCTCGATCGTCCGGCAGCCAAGCGGCACAGGAAGCGCGCCAATGACGCATCGGCGATGGGCCTGATCATCAAGTAGTGGGGAACGGAACATGACATTTCGCATCGCTTTGTGCTCTGTTCTTCCAGCGCTGCTTCTGGTCGGCTGCGCGAACCCGCAACAGTCGCAGGACTATTCTCCCGGCTACAGCTATGTTTCGACCGACACCGGCGGCTCAGAGAAGGGCGTCAGCGGCTCCGTGCTTGCTCCCAATGCATGTCTGAACGAACCGGCCGATGACGACCGTTCTGCCGCTGCGACCGATCTGACGATCGTCTCCGGCGTCGGCTCCCACCTGCCGTCCGGTTGCGCCAACGCCTACAACCTTCAACGCATGGCCGAAAGCCAGCGTGACCTCGTCGAGGGCCGGCGCATGGGGGCGGCGGCGGCCGCACCGACTGCAAATGCCGCCCGGCGCTACCTCAAAGGCGAAGAGGCTCCCATGGGTGGAGCCAATAGCGGGCCGCTGACGCCGCAAACAACGCTCCCGGTCGAGTGAGCCGATGCGGCCTTGCCCGCGGTGCACTACTTTATCCGGTTGTTTTGGCGTCGGGCTCGACCCAAATCGGCTTCGCGCGTTCCGGTTCGCTGCGCTAGCCGAGGATAGAGCCGAGCGCTTTCGCCCTGGCCTGTGTGCTGCCCTTCGACCGGATGGTTCTGGCACGCGCAAGCAAGGTATTCACCTCCTTGGTCGCCAGGCCGATCGGCGGCGAGGCCCTGACCTGATCGGCCTGGCCAAGAAGTCCGTAGACCACCACGACGTTGCGCTTGTGGTGCAACTGCGCATTGGGTGCGGCGGAGATCTTCTGGACCAGCGGGAGTGCTGTGGTGGAATTGCCTTCGAGCGCCGCGGCCAACGCCATGTTGCTCTCGACGTCGAGATCCCCCGGCGCAAGTTTCAACGCCTGAGCAAAAGTGGTCTGCGCCTCCCCCGTCTGACCGGCGAATGTCTGCGCCACGCCCAACCGATTGTAGGCGCTGCTAGTATTGACCAGCGGCGCGGCCTGCGCGAGCGCGCGCATGCCGGCATCGATATCGCCCGTTTCCATCATCGCCGAGCCAAGCCCGAGCATTGCCCCTCCGTCATTGGGCGCTTTTGCGAGCGCGGCCTGATAGGCTCTGGCCGCCTCGGCGGGATAGCCGGCTCGCATATAGGCCTCGCCCGCCTTGACGAAGGCGCTCGGCTTGGCATCAGGCATCGCTGCCGCGCGCTGGTAGAGCGCGATTGCGGTGCCACTGTCTCCCTGCGCATGTATATCGTCCGCAAGCTTGATCAGACGCTCGGATTGCGACGACGGGCCTTGCGCCTTTGCCTGCTCGGTGTCGGTTTTGGTCGTCTGACAACCGGCCGCCGCCAGCATGGCGACGACGGGCAAGAACACGACGTGCAGCCGCATATCCACCTCTCCGTATTCAAGCCCGACGCACCTTACACACGGCCTTGGCCGACTGGAACCACAACAGTGCGATAAGATTGCAACATGGCCGAAGAAGCTGAGGAAAAGAAACTACCGGCGTCCGACAAGAAGCTTCGCGACGCTCGCCGGAAAGGCCAGGTTTCGCAAAGCCGCGACCTGGGCTCCGGCTTCACGCTTTTCGCAGCACTTGGCTATCTTTGTTTTGCCTGGCCAACGCTCGTCGAGCACCTTTCGGAACTCGTGCAGACCGTGACCGCCCCCGGCGATTCGTTCGGGGAAATCAGCCAGCGGGCCATCCGCCATTCGTTGTCATTGCTGATGCTTGCCACTTTGCCGCTCGTCGGAATCGTTGTCGTTCTCGCCGTGGCCTTCGGCATGCTGGGGACGTTCGGGCCGGTCTTCTCGTTTGAGCCGCTCAAGCCGCAATTCGATCACATAAACCCGGCCAAGGGCCTTCAGAAGATCCTGTCGCTGCGCAACGTCATCGAGTTCACCAAAGGTCTGGCCAAGGTGGTATTGCTGGCCAGCCTCTTCGCATTCCTTTTGATCGCGTGGCTGCAGCCGCTCTTCGATGCTCCAGGATGCGCTCCGTCATGCCTGGAGCCGATCATCAAGGCGGTGCTGACACCACTTGGAATTGCCGCCGCCCTGGCCTTTGTCGTCATCGGCGTGATCGATGTTCCCATTCAGCGCTGGCTGTTCCTGCGCGACATGCGCATGACGACAACTGAATACAAGCGCGAACACAAGGACCTCGAAGGCGACCCGTTGATTCGGCATGAACAGCAGCGACAGCGGCGTGAGACCGTGATGCAACCTGCGAAGCTGGGCGTGAAAAACGCGGTCATCGTCTTCGTGGCTGGCGACCGCGCAGTGGCGTTGCGTTACGTCAAGGGTGAAACGCCGGTGCCGACGGTCGTCGGCAAGGGCCAGCGCCGAGCGGCCGACGAGATGATGGCTCAAGCACGCCAGGCAGGTATTCCCGTGGTCGAGGATGCGGCCGTCGCCAGCCCACTCTTCGAAAATACGAACTCCGGAGCTTACATCGGTCAGGAAATGTTCTCACCGGTCGTACGCCATCTTGTCCGGCTCGGGCTCACTTGAGGCATGCTCGAACCGACCTTGCCGCAATGCCTAAGCAGGGCGGCAAGGTCAGCAGCGACCTATTTGGCTGGACCCAAAAGGACGTCGAGATCGACCGCGTCCGCCATCGCCTTGTATCCAGCGTCGTTGGGATGGAGGTTATCGCCGCAGTCGTAGCCGTCGCGCAGGTATCCAGGCTTGGCCGGGTCTTCCATCACCTTGTCGAAGTCGATCACGCCATCGAAGCCACCGCCGGTGCGGATCCATTCGTTCACAGCGACGCGTATCTTTTCCTTCTCGGGTGTGTAGTAACCCTCGGTAGGAAGCCCTTTGAAGGTGTCGGCGAAAGGAGTCAACGTCGCGCCGACAATGCGTACGCCATGGGCATGCGCGCGGTCGATGAGCTGTTTGTATCCGGTGATAATCTCTTCGGCGGTCGGTTGCTTGTCGTCCGGCGTAATTGCATTTTCGCCGGGCCAGCCGATATCGTTGATGCCCATCATTACGACGACGGTCGAGACTTTGGGATGGCTCAGGATATCAGAATCGAAACGTGCCAGAGCATTGACACCCATACCGTCGGTCAACACCCGATTGCCCGAAAAAGCTTCGTTAACCACCGCGACCTTGCGGTTGGCCTCCTGCAATCGCCTGGCGATATGGTCTGGCCAGCGATTGTTGGCGTCGGGAGTCGAGCAATTTCCATCCGTGATGGAATCCCCGAAAAACACGATCGCCTGCGATTCCGGTGCGGCGTCAACCCATATATCGCTCAGAAAAAGGCGCGATTTGAGCGTGCTGTCAGCCTTGAACGCTGCGTCGTTTGTGAAATTGCCCGGGCCGGAGATATAGGCGGTTTGCACACCGTCCCAATGCACCGACGAGAGCGCCGTCTTCTTCGGCAGGAAGATGCTGACCGAGATTTCGGAAAGCGCTTCTGCCGGGAGGGCGACGGGGTCGCTGAGGATCGGGGCTCCCGGCGGAACGACCACAGAACTCTTGCCGCCCCAGGTGATGGGCTTCAGCGTCGCCTGATCGACGTCGCCGTCCTTGCCTGCTATTCCCACGCTGCCGGCGCCGATAGTCAGCGGCTTGTCGCCGAAAGCATTCGATAGGACGACCCGGACGCTATTGCCGCCAACGCTGATGCGGGCAACTTGGCGGACGGTCTGATTCTCCAATACCTCCGGCACTCCGAAAGGCGCAGGAAGATCATCCGACCAGCGCGGAGCCGGTGTGCCAGCCCAAGTGGTGATCCAGGCTCCCGTTTCGGTGCCTTGTGCCGAAAAACCTGCGATCGCTGAACCGGCCGCCACAGCCGCACATATCAGGATAGTCTGACGCAGACGCCGTTTCCTTCCTGCTGCGGCAGAAAGCGCCGATGAAACCTTACCTGCAAAATTAAAACACCTATCGAGCCGCATTTTTATCTCCTCCTCGAGACATGCTGGTAATGCCGCCGCCCACCCTTATTATTATGACGGGCTGTACAGGGAAAGAAATTGAACTTCCGTTGCGATCTTGGACCAGCGTCAGGAGCAAGGATTGCGAGAGTGGAAACTGGGTGCTGCCTTATAGTCGGAACTCGCGCACTAAACGTCCGCTGTTGGCTCTGTGCTCGTCGCCGCCGACCGATTCAAACGGCAAGGTTGCACGCATCTCGGCCATGCCGTCGTCGAGATCAAAACGGTCGCGCGCCTCCAGAGCCTTTGGATCACTGGACCGGGCATCGATCAGTCGAACATGTCCGAAGGCCTGACGAAGCCTGACCATCTTGACGTACTGGCTGCAGAACGGGCATTCGCCGTCATAAACGATCGCGACGCCCTCTCCGGATTCACTGGCGGACATCGATTCTGGGCCCCAGTGTCTGGGTCATGAGCCGCCGCATAACCTTGCCGTCTGCGACATCCAGGCAGACGGTTTCGACCAGGTATCGATACGCCACGATGTCGCGAGGCTCCAGCGCCTCAAAAGCGCGGTGCAGGAACGGCATGGAATAATGATGGTGTGGATAGAAGTTGTAACTGACCGCAACAGTCGAGTTCGCCAAGTTCGCGGCGCGATTGTGCTGCCCAAGAATAAACGGCGCCGGGCGGGTCGCATCGTAGTCAGGCGGCGTGATTGGCAGTTCGACTGGATAGGCACACTCTTTGGTAAGCTTCATGACCTCATAGTTGGACGAGGCAACGTCCGACGACTTTGGCTGCACCTGCCTGATCCCGATCTGGCCCCAAGCTGAGGTCGGAACGTGGCCGGATTCACGACGATATTCCTGATAGCCGAAGTGACGGCCATAGAGCAGATAGGAGGCGTCGCGGAAAAAGCTCGGTGCGACCCGCACCCAGTCACCTTCCTTCGTCAGCGCCTCGAAATGTGCTTGCCGGATTTGCCTTGAATCGTACCAGCCGAGCCGCGCGTTATAAAAGACCGCGTGGCCGAATATCGTGACAACAATCCCGGTTACGACGGCAATTGTTGAAAACGAATTTTCCTTCATTCTCGTCAGGGCCGCGACGATCAGACTGTTCAAGATGATCCAGTGCAGAAAAAGAGCGCCGCTCAGAAGGAAGATCCCGATATGCATGAGATCGAAGAACGCGGTCAGGCCGATGAGCCATCGCCGGCGCAAAAACGCGAGAAAGCATAGAAGCTGCGCAGCAAGGATAACGACATTCATCGGAATCTGGACCGCCCTGACTGCTTCATAAGCATGAGCGAGCAAGGATTCGGAAAAGCCCAACGGGGCCGCGCCTAACCCGTACCCGGCCAGCATTATAGAACTGGTCGGGTTCTCCAGGACCCAGCTCATCGGCCCTCCGTCAAGCGTGACCTTGGCCATCCCGGACATGAAGTAGTTGCCAAAATGGGCGCCGATCCCGGCAAGCAGCAATATGCCGGCAGCTTGGGCCGCGAACTCCCTGGTTCCGAGTTCGTTAAGGCTGGGCAGGTTCCTGGTGAAGAGCTTCAGCCGGCTCAAACTCTGCAGCAGGCCAAGGGCCAACAGGCCACAGGCCAGGAAGAGACCGACCTCAATCAAGGGCGCATAGTCGTTGCGGCCCAGTTCCGCTGCACCGGAAACTGCCCGTGTGACATCCTTGTGAAAGGCGAAATAGACCATCGGGAAAATGGCAAAGGATGGCCGCAGGATCGAAAAAACGGCCGCCGCTAGCGCGATCAGGCGAGAATAGATGAGTACATTGCCCAACGCGTCGGCACGAGCTGCGTCGGCAATGCCGAGTTCGTCTCCAAGCCCGAAGCTGAAGAGACCCAGCGTTATCGCCAGGCCAACGACGATAATTCGCGCAGCCCGCGCCTCGGCGGGATAGCGCACGAATGCAAAAAGGCAGCAAAGTAGAGCCAACCCGATGGCGCTTACCGTGGCGAGGGCAGGATCGTGCCACGCCACGCGGGATGCCGCGTTCTCGTACAACAGGATCGGAACGAGCCCGCACAGGAACGGGAAAAAAAGAAAGGCTGCAAGGACATAACGCTCAACGGGTGAACGCTCGATGCCGACTGACGGCCAACGCCGGGCGCTGCCCGCTCCGATGCTCATACCATGCTTCTCCCGTCTTCCGGAATTTTCGCCTCACCTATTCGGTTTCGGTGCTCACCTTTCCGGTGACGGGATGAGCCCTCACGCGGCCGCACATTGCGGTCGGGATATTGCTGCACTGCAACAGGACGCTACTACAACCTAAACGCACAGGCAACGACGAAAGTTCAAGATGCCGCCTGGCTCAATGCGCGCGCGCAATTGCACCAATTGTCGATAAATGCCCGCGTTAAATCGCCGATCTGTCGCAATTTAGTATAATAACAGCAACAGCGATCGCCCAGCCCTCGTCACCATGCCCGGTGTCGAGCCAGGGTATTGGAGGCTCAAAAAAATGTTGCATAACTACCCAAAGTAGTGGCAAATATTATGTTGCAGTGCCTAAGAGTGCGATGCAACATTGAATTTGTCTCGCTGACCTGCAGGAAACCGATCGCATCGGCGTCAGGTGCAGGTATCAGTGGCTGCAGAGGCCATAAACAATGGTACTCGATATCCGAGGCAAACAGGTCGGCGACGAGCACTATGATATCGTCGTGATCGGCGCTGGCTTCGATTCAGCGTTTTTCCTGCAGCAACTCGTCAGACGGAGGAAAGCTCGCGTTCCCGTCCTCGAATGGGGGCGCCACAACACGCATGATTGTCAGCTCGAACGCGGCGTAAACAGCAATATCCGAGACGAGGACACCTACTCCGGCAGACCGTGGAATTACACGATCGGCCTGAAAGGCGGAACCAACTGCGGGTTCGGGCAGATGCCGCCGTTCCATACTAACGATTTCAGGCTGAAAGGCCTCTGCGGCATCGGTCTCGACTGGCCGATCAGCTGTGACGATCTCGAGCCTTTCTGCTGCGCGGCCTAGGCGGTGATGCCCGCGAGAAGCTTTGCCAGGTGGAGAAAACACTATGACGGTGTTCTATGATAGCAGCCGTCCAGACGCTTTCGCCGGCGGTGCCGGTTCGGACGCAGTCACTTACGGCGCTTCGTCCCGTGGAGTCATCGCCGATTTGGCTTCCGGTCATGCTTACAAGTTGCTGTCGATACTGCCGCTGGGCGATTCCATTACATATGGAGTGATCGCGAGCTCTTCCGATACCGAAAGCGGCGGATATCGGAAGTTTATGCTGGAACAGTTGGGCGCACTCAATGTGAAGATCGACTTCGTCGGTTCCTCGTCCAACGGCCCCGCCACCATGGGCGATCGGGATCACGAAGGCCATCGCAACTGGACGCTCAATCAACTGAACGGCATCGACAACGATGTTGTGGCAGCTACGAAACCCGACGCCGTGCTGCTGATCGCCGGAACAAATGACAGCTCGACCGATAGCGTGCCAACGATGCTGCAGGATCTGCGCACCCTTTTGCTCAGCCTGACCTCCAGCGATCCCGCTTTAACCGTCTTCGTCGGATCCTTGCCTCCCGTTCGCGTCGGCCAACAGTCACAAGCGCGTGCAGACCGTGTCGATGCGTATAACGATGCAATGCCCGGCCTGATCTCTGAACTGGCCGCCCAAGGGCATAAGGTCATCTTTGTCGACATGCGTGATCTGACGCCGGATGACATCACAGCACCGCCGCTTGACAGCGGACTGCATCCGACTGCCGATGGCTATGCGAAAATCGCCGCGCACTGGATAGATGCCCTGGAGGAACACTTCAGGCTGGACGGGACCGGCATCGGAAGAGACCGCGATACCTTCACCGGCATTGAAAATCTTACAGGGTCTTCCTTTGCCGACCAACTCGGCGGAAACGAGGGAGCCAACGTGCTGGATGGGCTGGCGGGCGATGATTTGCTGGAGGGCCGCGGCGGCTCCGACCAGCTCATCGGCGGGGTCGGCGCCGACACGCTTGTCGGCGGCGCGGGTGATGACGTCTACTATGTCGACAACGCCAGTGACAAAACCATCGAGGCGACCAATGGCGGCATTGACGAGACGCACGCCTATCTAAACTGGACCCTGGCCGACAACATCGAAAACCTCTTCCTGAGGTCGGCTGCCAATCTGGCGGGAAAAGGCAACGGGCTCGCCAACACCATGGTGGGCAACGGCGCAGCGAACACGCTCGAAGGCCTCGGCGGCGCAGATCGGCTGGACGGCCGGGGCGGGTCGGACCGGCTCGTCGGTGGTCTTGGCACCGATATCCTCACCGGTGGAACGGGAAACGACAGCTTCGTCTTCGCCGCCGGCCATGGCCACGACACCGTCACCGACTTCGACCTTTCCGGCGATGATCTCCTGGAGATTTCAGGATACCAAAACTACAGCGAGCTCCGGCAGGTCGGGAGCGACACGCTGGTCGTCTTCTCCGACAGTGACACTGTTCTCCTGAAAGGCGTAACCGGCGCCTCCTTGAGCAGTTCGGATTTCGTCTGGATCGATCCACTCGATGAGCCGCCGCCGGGGTCAATCGTAGGGGACGACGGCAACAATACGCTTACCGGCGGCTCCGGTGCGGACGTCATTTATGGAATGGACGGCAGCGACATCTTGAACGGAAAAGCGGGCGCCGACACGCATGTCGGCGGCGCGGGTGATGACGTCTACTATGTCGACAACGCCAGTGACAAAACCATCGAAGAGACCAATGGCGGCATTGACGAGACGCACGCCTATCTAAACTGGACCCTGGCCGACAACATCGAAAACCTCTTCCTGA
>NZ_JBVVQC010000005.1:156105-343006 GCF_055811515.1 Mesorhizobium sp. WSM4841 | reverse complement strand
CGCCCCCGTGGCGCGGGGCCAACCACCCCCCCCCCCCCGCCTCCAACACGCCCCCCCCCCGCGGGTTTGGGGCCCCAAAAAACCCCCCCGCTCTAGCTCTTTGCTTTAACGCATTTGTCGGACGCCAAACGAAGACGTTTGGCTGCAAAATGCTACGACGCTGCCACTTCCGCTGGTTTGGTCGCTTTCTTCTGCAGATTGAGCAGATTGCCGAGCAGGATCAGCAAGGCTCCGCCGGCGGTGAAAGCGTCGATCTGCTCCTGATACAGCAGCCAGCCGATCAGCGCCGACAGCGGCACGCGCAAAAAGTCCATCGGCGAGATGACGGTTGCGTCGGCATAGGCGAGCGCGCGGGCCATGCAGAAATGCGACGACATGCCGGTGAAGGCGATCAGCAGGAGCCACGGCCACAGTTCGAGCGGCGGGTTGCGCCATTCGTAGAGCGCCGGGACAAGGCCGAGCATCGACTGGATGACCAGCATCCAGAAGATGATGGACACGACGCTGTCCGTCCGCGTCAGCGATTTGACCAGGACCACAGATATACCGAAGCAGACCGCGGCACCCAGCACGACAACATGTCCCGGATCGACGGCACCGACGCCCGGACGGACGATGATCACCACGCCGATCAGCCCGAGCACGATGGCCGCAAGTCTGGGCCGGCTTAGTCTTTCACCAAGAAAGCCGACCGCCAGAATGGCCGTCCAGATCGGCGTCGTGAATTCGATGGAGATCAGCACGGCCAGCGGGATCAGCGTCAAGGCGTAGAGCCATGCCGCCTGGCCGACATAATGGACGACGTTGCGGGCGATATGGGCCAAGGGGCGTTTGGTGTGCATCGCTGCAAAACCGCCCGACATCATCACCAGCGGCAGGAGGATGAAAAAGCCGATCACCGAGCGCAACTCCAACACCTGGAAGACATTGAGCTCGGCTGTCGTGGCGCGGCCGGCGACCGACATCGTCAGAAACGAAGCAATCGACAGCGCCATCCAGAATGCGGCCTTGGGGAGCGAGGGTGAGGGTGCCATGCGCGTATGTCGCAAGCCGCGACTTTGATCGCAACCGCTAGTCGGCGCATTCGGCTAGGCCAAAGGCGGCGCGATGCGAAAAGGTCATGTTGAAGACGGAACCTGCCGTGACGGAAGGCGTTGATCCTCAGTATTTGCCCGACCTTGGCAGGAAGTGTCTCCGATCTCAAGGAGGAGAGATTCGATGAAATCATTCGTGCGATTTCTATTTGCCGGCGGGCTGCTAGCTGCGGCCGGCGCGGCTCATGCCGACGAGGCAAATTTCCTCAGCTCGTTCCAGGGGAAATTCACCGGCAAGGGTACCGTCCAGGTAGACACCGATGCACCGACGGTGAATGTCTCGTGTAACTTCAATTCCGATGCAACCTCGACGTCATTGTCCCTGGACGGCAGCTGCCGCGGTCTTATCGTGGTGACGCGTGCCATCAGCGCGGATCTGAAGTCCAGCGGGACGAAGTACACCGGCGTTTATGTCGGATCCCGCACCGGGCCGGCACAGCTCAGCGGCAGGCGCTCGGGCAATGCGATCAATCTCGGCATCCGCTGGGCGAAGAATGTCAACGGTGATCGCAAGGCGCAAATGACGGTCGAGAAAACCAGCGGGAACGGCATGCGGCTGACGGTCACCGACCTCGATCCGAAGACCGGCGAGAAGGTGGTGACCAGCCGGATCGATCTGCGACGCAGCTGATCTTCTTGTCTGGCACGATCTTTTCCGAACCGAAGGCTCAGTCCTCGATCGGTTCGGGCGGGTAGGCGCCGCGGCCCTTGCCGAAAGTATAGCCGGTCTCCACCGCCTTGCGGCCGAACTTGTCGCGCAGCGTGTCGATGGCGCCTTCGGCCATGGCCCGCTTGCGCGACTGGATGTCGACGAGGTCAGGCGGATCGGCCTTTTCGTCGTCCGAGAGGTCGCTGACGCCGATGCCAAGCAGCCGGTATTTCGTGCCATCCGCTTCCTTGCGCAGCAGCTCGAGCCCGGTCGAAAAAATGCGGTCGGCCAGCCGTGTCGGGTCGCCGAGCTGGCGGTTGCGCGTGCGGGTCTTGAAATCCTGGGTCTTCAGCTTCAGCACGACGGTGCGCCCGGCGATGCCGGATTTCTTCAGCCGCCCCGAGACTTTTTCGGACAGCGCTCTCAGCACCGAAACCAATTCATCCAGGGACGCAATGTCGGTGTCGAAGGTGGTCTCCGCCGAGACGCTTTTCGCATCCTGGTCGGGATGGACGCGGCGCTCGTCCTCGCCGCGTGAAAGATGGTAGAGCCGGTCGCCCATCACGCCGTAGCGGCGCATCAGGTCATTGCGCTCCAAGCGCTGCAATTGGCCGATGGTGCGGATGCCGTCCCGTTCAAGCGTGGCGGCGAAAGCTTTTCCCACGCCCCAGATCAGCGTCACCGGCTGCCCGGCCAGGAATCCGGTCGCCTCGGCCTCACCGATCACCGAAAAGCCGCGCGGCTTGCGAAAGTCCGACGCCACCTTGGCCAGGAACTTGCAGTAGGAAAGGCCTGATGAAACGGTGATGCCGATCTCTTTCTCCACGCCGAGCGCGAAGCGCGCCAGCACAACCGCCGGTGGCAAGCCATGCAGGCGCTCGGTGCCGGCAAGGTCCAGAAACGCTTCGTCGATGGAGATTGGCTCGACCAGCGGCGTCAGCGCCTGCATCATGGCGCGCACCTCGCGGCCGACGCGACCATATTTTTCCATGTCCGGCGGGATGACGACCGCTTCCGGACAGGCTTCGAGCGCCTTGAACATCGGCATCGCCGAGCGCACCCCATGGATGCGGGCGATGTAGCAAGCGGTGGAGACGACGCCGCGCTTGCCGCCGCCGATGATCAACGGCCGGTCCTTCAGCGCCGGGTTGTCGCGCTTTTCGACCGCCGCATAAAACGCGTCGCAATCGATATGGGCGAGATGCAGCCGGTAGAGCTCCGGATGACGGGCAAGCCGTGGACTGCCGCAGCGTTCGCAGCGCCGTGCCTCGCTGCGCTGAAAGGTCAGGCAGTCGCGGCAAAAACCGTGATCGGGATTGTTGACAGGAGCCGCCATCGCTGCGAACATAAAGAGAACAAAGGCAATGGTACGTCAGGACGGACGCCACGACAAGGCGGTGGGCCGGGAGAGAGCTCGTGAATACGACCATAGCGCCGCTGGTGCCCGAGCTTTGGGCGGATTTCGAAGATCTGTTCGGTAAGCAAGGCGCCTGCTACGGCTGTTGGTGCACACATTTCCGGCTGTCGCCGGCAGTGCGCCGCGCCAGCAACCGGGAGCGCAACAAGGACCACATCAAGGCGCGGATCGAGGCCGGGCCGCCACCAGGCCTGCTGGCGTTCGAGGATGGCAAGGCGGTCGGATGGATGCAGATCGGCCCGCGCGCCGACGTGCCCGAATGGAACAATAAGGGCAGGGGGTCGGCGCCGGTCGATCCCGCCGACGCCACGGATCCGGGCGTCTGGGCGATCTCATGCTTCTTCATCCGCGTTAAGGCGCGCGGCAGGGGCGTGACGCACCGGCTGGTCGAAGGCGGCATCGAGTTTGCTCGCCAGAATGGCGCGCGGCTGGTCGAGGCGTGTCCGATCGACCTGTCGAAAGATTCGCGTTCGATCGGGCTGTTCGTCGGCTCGTCGCGGGTCTTCGAGAAAGCCGGCTTCGAGAGGCTGGTCGAGCGCAAGGCAGGCCGGCCGCTGATGCGACTGGTGCTTTGAGCCAGTGCCGCTGTGCGCGCCGCTGCCGCGGCGGTCGCTCGGCGGCGGCCAAACCGTCGCGGCCGGCCTGCATAGTCAGACAGTTGACGTCCAGCAGGAATAAATCCGCCTGCGGCCCGTTCCTCCTCGGATTTTTCCATGGAGGCTATCGATGTTTCATTTTTCCCAGACCACTCGCCCGATCCGGTTTGTCTGTCGGCCGGAAGATCATGGCGTCATCGCGCCGCCAGTGGCGGCCAAGACGGTCTTGCCGGACTGGTTCCGCAAATTGCCGGCAGTCGATGCGCAGCCCGCCGTCCCTTTGCCGTTGCAGGCGCCGGACCAGATCGTGGCGACCGGGCTGAGTTCGCCTGACGGCCGAAGACCGGCACCTCCTTCGCGGCGCCATTTGTTGCCGCCGCAGCGGCGTTGATGAAATCGGCAAACAGCAACGCCACCGCAGCCGACATTCATGACGCGCTCGGCAAGTCGGCGGAAGATCTCGGCGCGCCGGGAAAGGACGCCGTCTTCGGCTGGGGCCTGCTCAATGCCCGCGGGGCTTGCGTCGTCACGCCGAGGAAGGCGACGTGAAGCTTCACTGTTGATGCCGAAGGGACAGCCGGGGGCGCGAAGGATCACTACAAATCGGCTTCTAGCGCCAAGGAGGGATTGCACCTCGTCCGTTTCCGCTTACGGTTGCGGTTGGCGTTTTTGTCACAAGAATAGCAACGGAGATTCTGCGTGAACCGTGTTCTTCCGGCCGTCTTTGTCCTCGCGCTCAGCGCACCCGTCTTCGGCCAGACCGTTGACAACGAGGGTGCGAAGCAGCTCTCCGAAAATCTGTCCCGCTATATCGGCAGTAAGGCGAGCAGTCTCCTGAAGGTTTCCGTGGAAGGCGACGCTTACAAACTCGCTGTCGACGTCAAACCTGTCGTGGACCTGCTGGCGGCGCAGCATTCCTTCAAGTTCGACTTCAGCCCCTACGCATTGCTCGTCAAGCCGGGCAGCAACGGGACATGGAGCGTCTCGGCGGATGTGTCGCAAAGCGGTTCCTTCGAGTTCAAGGGGCCAGAGGGCCCGCAGAGCATGCAGTTCTCGATTACAGACGGCAAGTTTTCCGGCGTCTACGATCCCGAACTGGCAGCTTTCACCAGCGCCACACACTCGATGGCCGGAATGACGATGAATTCCCGGGACACCATGCAGCGCGCCAAGGTGAGTACCGGCGCCGGTACTGCCACCATGAACGCAACCAAAGCTGCTAATGGCGGCGTGGATTTCACCGCGACGCAGACGGTCGCCGATTTCGCCGAAGCACTTGATTTTGACGACCCCAAAAGCGGGTTGAAATTCCCGCTTACGATCAAATCACCGGAGCTGTCGGTGAATGCGACCGGCAAAGGCGTGCGGACAAAGCCGTTTCTCGATCTGCTGGCATTTGCCGTCGCCAATGAAGACGAGACCAAGCTGAAGGCCAACCAGGCGCAGCTCAAATCACTTTTGCTCGCCGCGCTGCCGCTGTGGGAGCGGATCGACGGCAGCTACGGATTGAAGGACGTTACTGTCGAAAGCCCGGTTGGACATTTCGGTGCGGCGGAGCTGGGCACCAGCTTCGGGTCCGACGGCATCGCCCAGAACGGAGCAATCAACTATACGATCAAGGCCGCAGGATTGACGATCCCTCCGAATCTTGTGCCCGCCTGGGGTACGGCGCTGCTGCCCACCGACATCAATCTGAATTTCGGCGGCGCCAACTTCGATCTCTACAGCATGGCGAAAAAGGCGATCGAAGCCTTTGATCTAAACAAGAATCCGCCGCTGCCGGCTGACTTTGGCGATCAGATCAAAGCTGATTTCATGGCCAAGACGCCGAAATTTGTCATCGGCCACAGCACGGTGAAGAACGGCGACATGGAAATCGCGATGGAGGGCGAGATGACGTTCCCCGGCATGAAGCCCGAGGCAAATGTGACGATCGATATTGCAGGCTACGACAGAATTGTGGAAAGCCTGCAGGCGGCGGCGAAGTCGGAGCCGGAAGCCGCGCAATATGTGCCGGTGGCGCTTGCGATCAAGGGATTCGGCAAGACGCTGCCGGACGGCCGCATCGAATGGGTCGTCAACGGCAAGCCGGACGGTTCGGTCACGGTCAATGGTGTCATGGTGAAGCCGGCCGATCCGGTTTCGAATGATGAAGGCGACGACAGCGAAGAAGAAACGACGCCGTAGGCGTTTTCGCGATCCGATCGTCGCTCATATCGAATGTTCATGGTCCGTCGTCGCCAAGCGGCAGCGCCCGCAGCGCCTTGCCGACGGAAGCCGGCGGCGTGCCGGTTTCCTCCGCGAACCGCATGAGCGTCGGCTCGTGGGCGAGGATGAACTGCAGCACGCCGGCCAGGAACCCCGGCTCGCCGGCGGCAAGGCGGATGGAATGCGCCTCGATGCCAGTGATCGCCAGGAAACGGGGCAGAAGTTCCGGATCGGCGGCAACGAAGCCCAATGCCTTCACGGCAATGATTTCCGCTTCCTCGCGCATTGACGCTGCGTTTGCCATCACTACCTTCTTGCGCGGTGGAATGAGTCTCTTTTTGGCAGTAATCGCAAGCGTCGGCTGCGGCAAGCCACCTAGCTCTGCAATGCGGTGTTCGAGGTGAAATCCGAAGCTTTTCCGGCAGCCGGTTTCCGTTTCGTCAATTATATTGCCGTAGAGTCGAGCAGGGTTTGGTGCGTACCGGCGAGGGCGCATGACGGCAACCTTCGAGCGGAAGGCAGGCCGGGACGGGAATTTGATGCCTAAGAAGGTCATGATTGTCGAGGACAATGAGCTCAACATGAAGCTCTTTCGCGACCTCATCGAAGCGAGCGGCTACGAGACGGTACGCACACGCAACGGCCTGGAAGCGCTGGATCTGGCGCGACTGCACAAGCCGGACCTCATCTTGATGGACATCCAACTGCCCGAAGTATCGGGGCTGGAAGTGACCAAATGGCTGAAGGAGGACGACGACCTCCATGTCATACCGGTCATTGCCGTCACCGCATTCGCGATGAAGGGCGACGAGGAGCGCATCCGCCAGGGTGGCTGCGAAGCCTATATTTCCAAGCCGATCTCGGTGCCGCGTTTCATCGAAACCATCAAATCCTACCTGGGCGACGCCTGATGCGCCCTTCCAGCCGAGCCGGAGCTTTATAAGATGACCGCACGGATCCTCGTCGTCGACGACATCCCTGCCAATGTAAGGCTGCTCGAGGTCCGGCTGCTTGCCGAATATTTCGAGGTGCTGACAGCCACCAACGGGCTGGACGCGATCGAGACCTGCGAAAACGGCAAGGTCGACGTCGTGCTGCTCGACGTGATGATGCCTGATATGGACGGGTTCGAGGTCTGCCGGCGGCTGAAGAGCGATCCGGCGACGTCGCACATCCCGGTCGTCATGATCACCGCGCTCGACCAGGTTTCGGACCGGGTGCGCGGCCTCGAGGCCGGTGCCGACGATTTTCTGACCAAGCCGGTCAATGATCTGCAATTGATGACGCGCGTCAAAAGCCTGGTCAGGCTGAAGACGTTGACGGACGAGCTGCGCCTGCGCGCCTCGACCACGCGCAATATCGGCATCGAGGAGCTGTTGAGCCGCAACTTCGCATCCGCAGACACCGCGCCGAAGGTTCTGCTGATCGACGAGCGCAAATCTTCCGTCGAGCGCGTCCAGAAGATGCTGCGCGGCAGCGCCGACCTCGACATTGCCACCGATCCGCATGCCGGCTTCTTCCAGGCCGCCGAGACGCCCTACGAATGCGTGATGATCTCGACGGCCTTTGCTGATTTCGATCCGCTCAGGCTCTGCTCGCAACTGCGTTCGCTCGATCGCACCCGTTTCGTGCCGATCATCCTTCTGGCGCAGCAGGGTGAGGAGGGGCGCATCGTCCGCGGCCTCGAACTCGGCATCAACGACTATCTGATGCGGCCGATCGACCAGCAGGAGCTGACCGCTCGGCTGCGCACGCAGGTGCGCCGCAAGCGCTACAACGACCAGCTTCGCGCCAGCGTCACCCAGACCATCGAGATGGCGGTGACCGACGCCCTGACGGGATTGCACAACCGCCGTTACCTCGACAGCCATCTGCAGACGCTGTTCGACCGTGCCGTGGCCCGGCGACGGCCGCTGTCGATGATGATCACCGATCTCGACCGCTTCAAGACCATCAACGACGCACATGGCCATGACGGCGGCGACGAGGTGCTGCGCGAATTCGCGCGGCGGCTGCGCAAGAATGTGCGCGGCATCGATCTCGCCTGCCGCTTCGGTGGCGAGGAGTTCGTCGTGGTGATGCCGGACACGGACGGCGCGGTCGCCGAAAAGGTCGCAGAGCGCATTCGCGCCGAAATCGCCCATATGCCGTTTGCCGTTGGTCATGACGGCAACACGATCGAGGTTACCGTCAGCGTCGGCGTGTCGTCGGTGCTGAAGGGCGTGGATACGGTTGCCGGGCTGATGAAGCGCGCCGACCTCGCGCTCTACGAAGCCAAGAGCGCCGGCCGCAACCGCGTCGTCGCCAACGCGGCCTAAAGTCCGTTGATATTCAGCTGACCTGCAAATGGCAGTGTCCTGCGCTTCCGGTACTGACTTACCCGAACGCACGCTCCGTCCCGGTTTTCGGGAGCCATTTTCGACTCAGCCTCACCTGAATCTCAACAGACCTCAGTTCAGAGGCAGGCGCCGACGCCTGATTATCCAGTCAGTGCGACAGGGTTACGAATTTACCTTAACGCAAGCGATTCGCCGGGCTTGGTTAAGAAATTGTTGATTTTCACAGGCTGTTGCGCAAATGTGCAGACCAATGACGGAACCGGCGCGAGGGTAGATCGCCGGGTCGATCCGAAGAATACCCCATGATTCAGGTCCGCCGCATCTCCTGGGTCCGTGGGGTCGGCCGGCCGGCGCTGGCACATAGTGGCCTCCTCGTACCGCTGCCAAACGCCGACCGGCCCCCATTCTCAAAATGACATCAAGACTCTGCGCCAAGCATTGGAATTTTGGACTTTTCGAAGCCTTGAAAACAAAAACGCCGCCCACAGGGCGGCGTTTTGGCTTTAAAGCAGGAAACCAGATTTACTTGATTTTGGTTTCCTTGAACTCGACGTGCTTCTTGGCGACCGGATCGTATTTGCGGAACGACAGCTTGTCCGTCTTGGTGCGGCTGTTCTTGCTGGTCACGTAGAAGAAACCGGTGTCGGCGGTCGACAGAAGCTTGATCTTGATGTTTGCGGCTTTGGCCATTGTATCAGTCCGTTATGTTCGTGGAGTTTTGGCCGCTGGAGCACGGGGAAACACCCGGACGCGGGAAACTTGGCGCGACACATAAAGAACGCGCCCGGAAAGTCAACCCCGTGAGGCTGCCTCTTCTTGTGGGAGAAGGTGGATTGGCGCGCAGCGCCAAGACGGTTGAGGGGTGCTGGACGGAGTGCCGCCAGTGCCAAGCTGGAGCACCCTCATCCGACCGAACGGAGCCTGTCCTCGGGCTTGCCGGAGGCAAGACCCGTGGCTCGGCCACCTTCTCCCACACGGGGAGAAGGGAAGGCCGCTTTCCTATTCTATGCATCTTCTTTAATCGGAGCGGCCTTCTTCCAGTCTCCCGTGGTGTTCCACCAGCGGTTCGGGTTGGAGCGGTCGTCCAACCCCTTGGAGCGGCTGGCGAGGATCGGCTGGATGCGGATCACCGGCTCCTGATAGCTGTGGGCCTGGAAGATCGCTTCGACAATGCGGGCCGCCAGCGCCTGGTCGTCGGGCAGCTCGAACGACACTTCCACCGTACCCGGCCGTCGGCGCAATTCCGTCTCGGCGCCGGCGGCAGCGCCTTCGAGCGGCCGGTAGCGCTCGATGCCGTGCGCCGACTGGTAGGCATTGCTGTCGTATTTGCCCATGGTCAGCGGCGCGATCGCGACCACCTCTTCCATGATGCGGTCAACATCGCCGACCGGTGCTTGAAAGGTCACGAGCAGCAGCAATTCCATCCGCACCGATTTTGTTTCGAACCCGGAGTCGATCATGGTGGCATCCTCAAATTCGTGGCGTGTTGCTGACAATCTATCCAAGTGCTGCTGACACGGTTATGTCAGCAGCCTCGCGCCACATGAGACATCGATCGGTCTTTCTACAGGATTTTTCGGACCAGCCTGGCGCCGACCAGCGCGATATAGAAGGCGAAGAACATGCCGAGCGCCCAGCCGAAGCCCGAGGGTCCGAAAAGGTCCATGCCGATGCCGATCGCCTGCGGGCCGAGCACCATGCCGACACCGTAGCAGAGCACGAAGGCAGCGTTGGCCGAGGCCAGGTCGTGGCCGGAAAGCTGCGAGCCGAGATGGGCCAGCCCGATCGTGTACATGGCCGCGACCACGCCGCCCCAGACGAACAGAAGCGCCGCCATCAGGTGCCAATTCTGCGCGAAGTGCGGCATGAAGATGGTGCCGGCAAGGCCGATGATTGCACAAGCCAGAAGCAGATAGCGGCGATCGCTGACACGGTCGCTGATCATGCCGAGCGGGATCTGCAACAGCACGTTGCCGAGGCCGATCATGGTGAGCAGCAGGGCGGCGTTGGCCTCGGAGTAGCCGATGCGATTGCCATAAACCGGGAACAGCGCAAAGCCGCCGGTCTCGACCGCACCGAACACCAGCACCGCGGCGGTCGCCGTCGGCACCAACCAGATGTAGCGCAGGAAGTTGCTGGTTTCGCCATTAGAGACGATCGTCGGGCTCTCGTTGCGTGCCGCCAGAACTGGAATGGCGGCCAGCGTCACCAGCGCCATGATGACGCCGAAGGGCAGGAAGCCGGTGCTGCCGAGATGGGCGAACAGCCACGGCCCGGCGGCAAAGCCGAGCGACAGCACGGTGGCGTAGATGCCGAGGACAAGGCCGCGCCGGTGCGGCGGCGCCGATGTGCTGATCCAGAATTCCGACAGGATGAACAGCACCGTCAGCGCGATGTGCAGCAGGACGCGCAGCGGAAACCACATCCAGAAGTCCGGCGCGAAGTGGAAGCCGACAAAGGCCAGCACTCCCGTGGCGATCATGGCCAGCATCGTCCGGGCGACGCCGAACCGCATGGCGAGCGGGGTGGCGAGCGGTGCGCCGACGATCGAGGCGAGGCCGGCGACAGCTGTGTTGAAGCCGATCATCGACGCCGAATGGCCGCGCGTTTCGAGGATGACGCTGAGCAGCGGCATGCCGAGGCCGATGGCGATGCCGACGACGCTGATCGACGAGATCGCCGCGATCATTGGCAGCCAATGTACGCGTTCTTCGACCTCTTGCTGGGTATCGACTGTCATGGGATGTGAATGCTCTATGCTCTACAGAATTTCGCGAACGAAGCGATTGCCGACAAGCCGGTAGAACGGCACGGAACCACCGGGGCGCAGCAGCGGATCATCGACGAGCCGCTTTTCCAGCTCTTCGAGGATAGCCCTGGTGATGTCGGGAATATCAGCTTCTCTGGCCTTGGCGAGCGGCAGCCAGACCAGTTCCTCCAACTCGTTGGTCGGACCGCCGTCCGGCAGCTCCACGGCGACATCTTCGCGCCAGGCGCTGAAGAAGCGCGTGTCGAAGCGCCGCACCCGGTTTGGCGGCGTGATGGCGCGCGCGATGAAGCGCAGCGCTTCCAGCGAGGGTCTTACGTCGTGCTCGACAAAACCCTGCCAATCGCGCCTGGTCGTCGCGAAGGCGCCCTTTTGGCCGATCAGCAGGCCGGCTTCTTCATAGGTCTCGCGGATCGCCGACAGGGCGATGGCGCGGGCGCGGGCCGGGCTGGTGCGGCCGACGCCGGCGGTCAGCCTCGCCTGTTCCTCAGGGTGCAACGCGGTGGCGACGGGAATTCGGCTGTCGGCCGGATCGGTGCGGCCGCCGGGAAAGACGAATTTCCCCGGCATGAAGGCGTGACGGGTGTGGCGCCGGCCCATCAGCACC
Organism: Mesorhizobium sp. WSM4841; assembly: GCF_055811515.1. NCBI lineage: Bacteria > Pseudomonadati > Pseudomonadota > Alphaproteobacteria > Hyphomicrobiales > Phyllobacteriaceae > Mesorhizobium > Mesorhizobium sp. WSM4841. The sequence goes on along the minus strand of NZ_JBVVQC010000005.1, from coordinate 331,329 downwards.
AGGAACTCGTCGCCCTTGCGGTCGAGCAGGATCAGCGTCGCGGCGTCGCGCGGGCGTATAGGCTTGGCGTCGAGCGCGATCCGCTCAACCTTGTCGACTTCCGCCTTGGTCATAACGTCCATGCGCACGACCTAGCGGAATCTTCTCCGATGCGAAAGTGGCGTCCAGCCATGCCGATTTGCGTCAGCCTCGGTTTCAAGCCTCGGGATGCGACTCGATCAGATCTTCTTCCCCGCCGAAGCCATGCATATAGAACGCCCATTGCAGGCCGATGACGGCGCCCTTGACCGGCTGCAGCAAGACGACCGCCAGGAGGATGGTCAGCGGCACCCAGATGGCGATGTGCTGCCAGGTGGACAGGGTGGAGGTCGCTTCGACGCCCATGAAGGCGCCGAGCACGATGTGACCGACGATGACCACCACCAGATAGGCCGGCAGATCGTCGGCGCGGTGGTGGTGAAGCTCCTCGCCGCAATGATCGCATTTATCGACGGTCTTGACGAAGGCGCGAAACAGCTTTCCCTCGCCGCAATGCGGGCAGCGGCCAAGCGCGCCACGCTTGATCGCCGTCCACAGCGGGCGGGCGATCCGGCCCGAGTGATGTTCGCCGCCGAAAACCTTTTGATTCATTTTCAAATCGCTTGGCATTACCGTCTCCTGCCGCGCGAGCCTGGACGCGATTGCGACGCACGGGCGCGGCCTTTGGCCTTGTGAAACGACCGTTTGGAGCCGGGCAGCGGCTTCGGGTCGGTCAGCATCTCGAAACGCATCGCGCCGGCCATAGGCGCCACCTCGATCAGGCGAACCTCGACGCGGTCGGCAAGCTGGTAGCCCTTGCCGGTGCGTTCTCCGAAAAGCGATCGGGCAGTTTCGTCGTATATGTAGTAATCGCCCTCCAGACTTGACACCGGGATGAAACCATCTGCGCCATACTGCGGCAATTGGACAAATAGTCCCGATTTGGTGACGCCCGAAATGCGTGCATCGAAACGATCGTCGACACGCTCGGCGAGATAGGCGGCGATCAGCCGGTCGACCGTGTCGCGCTCGGCAGCCATGGCGCGGCGCTCGGTGGCTGAGATCAGCGCAGAAACTTCTTCCAGCCGCTCCGCCTCATCCTGCGTCAGTCCACCCGCACCGAAGCCGAGCGCGGCAATCAGCCCGCGATGCACGATCAGGTCGGCATATCTGCGGATCGGCGAGGTGAAATGCGCGTAGCGCTTCAGATTGAGGCCGAAATGGCCGATGTTGCTGGGCGAATATTCGGCCTGCATCTGCGTGCGCAGCACCACCTCGTTGACCAGTCCCTCATGGTCGGCGCCGCGGACGCGATCCAGAATCCCGTTGAACTGGTTCGGTCGCATCTGCGCGCCGCGTGCCAGCGACAGGCCAAGCGTCTGCAGGAATTCGCGCAGCGATTCCTGCTTGGCGAGCGAAGGCGCGTCATGGATGCGGTAGACCAGCGCCTGCCGTTTCGCCTCCAGCGTCTCGGCCGCCGCGACATTGGCCTGGATCATGAATTCTTCGATCAGCTTGTGCGCGTCGAGCCGCTCCGGCACGACGACCCGGTCGACGGTGCCATCCTCCTTGAGCAGGATTTTACGCTCCGGCAGTTCAAGCTCGAGCGGCTGGCGTGTCTCACGGCCGCGCTTCACGACGGCGTAGGCGTCCCAGAGCGGTTTTAGCACCGTGTCGAGGATCGGGCCGGTCTTGTCGTCCGGCGCGCCGTCGATCGCGGCCTGCGCTTGGCGGTAGGCGAGTTTCGCCGCCGATTTCATCATGACGCGGTGGAACGAATGCCTGAGCTTGCGGCCATCGGCCGAGAAGGTCATGCGGACCGCCAGCGCCGGGCGATCCTGGCCTTCGCGCAGCGAACAAAGGTCGTTGGAGATGCGCTCCGGCAGCATCGGCACGACGCGATCCGGGAAATAGACCGAATTGCCGCGCTTCAGCGCCTCGCGGTCGAGCGCGGTGCCATAGCGCACATAAGCGGCGACATCGGCAATCGCCACGGTAACTACCACGCCGCCGGGGTTCTTCTCGTCCGGATCCGATGTGGCGAACACCGCATCGTCATGGTCCTTGGCGTCGGCCGGATCGATGGTAACCAGCGGCAGCTCGCGCCAGTCCTCGCGGCCGGCCAGCGTCGCCGGTTTGACCGCCTCCGCCTCGGCAATGACGTCTGCCGGGAAAATGTGCGGAATGTCGTGCGCGTGGATGGCGATCATCGAGACCGCCTTTTCGCTGGTCAGCGAACCGAGCACCGCCAGCACCTTGGCTCTGGGCAGCCCATAGCGGGAGGCCCGCGCCGGCTCGACCTCGACCAGATCGCCATTCTTGGCGCCGTTCTGGAATTCCTTGTCGACGATCAGCTCCGGCTGGCGTCTTTCGACAGGCTCGATGCGGAAGGTGCCGTCCTGCAGCACGCGGAAGACGCCGAGAACGGCCTCGGTGCGCTTCTCGAAGATCTTCATCACCCGCCCGGTATAGGCGGGGCCCGTCGCGTCATCGGTTGGAAAGGTCTTGGCCAGCACACGGTCGCCGACGCCCGGTGTCGGGCCGCCGCCGCGCGACACACGGATCGCTATGACAGGCGGCTCGCCGTTGCCCACGGCTTCGGTTGGGTGCGCCAGCAGCACGCCGTCGGCGTCGCGGCCAAAGATGTCGAGCACGGCGACATGGGCGAGGGCGCCGACACGGGCGAGCCGTTTGCGCTCCTTGGTCAGCAGGCCTTCGTCCTGCAGGTCGCGCAAAATGTCCTTCAGCCAGATACGGTCCTCGCCGCGCAGCGCAAACGCCTTGGCGATGTCGCGTTTGCCGGAGCGATCGGGGTTTTCGGCGATGTAGCGCAGGATTTCGTCGCGGGACGGGCGGTAGTTGTCTTTGACCTTGGCCCTGGTGTCGGCGGTGCGCAGATCGCCATGACTTCTTCCGGATACCCTGCGCGCCACGATGCACTATCCCTTTTTGTTGGCCACTTTCTTGGCCGCCGGTTTTTGGGCCGCCGGTTTTTTGGCCGCCGCAGGCTTTTTGGCAGGTGCCGCCGCTTTGCGGAAGGGCTTTCTGCCGCCGTTGCCACCCTTGGCCTCCTTCTCGGCAATCAGCGCCACCGCGTCCTCGATTGTCACCGACTGCGGGTCCTTGCCCTTCGGCAGCGTCGCATTGACCTTGCCGAAATTAACATAAGGCCCGTATTTGCCGTCACGCACGACGATCTTGCCGCCGCCTGCGGGATGCTCGCCAAGCTCCTTCAAGGCGGCGGGCGTGCCGCCATTGCGGCCGCCCGGGCCCTTCAACTGCTTCTCGGCGATGACCGACACGGCGCGGTTGAGACCGATCGAGAACACGTCCTCGATGCTGTCGAGATTGGCGTAGGTGCCGTCATGCAGAACGAACGGGCCGTAGCGCCCCAGACCGGCCGAGATCATCTTGCCGGATTCCGGATGCTTGCCGACGTCGCGCGGCAGCGACAGCAGGGCGAGGGCCTTTTCGTGGTCGATCGAATCGACTGTCCAGCCCTTGGGCAGGCTGGAACGCTTGGCCTCCTTCCCGTCGCCGCGCTGGATATAGGGGCCAAAACGACCGCTGCGCAGCGTGATTTCCTCCGCCGTGTAGGGGTCTTTGCCCAGCACCTTGGTGCCGTCCTCGCCATTGCCGTTTTCGCCATTAGGGTTGGCGGCGTCGCCGAGCTGGCGGGTGAAGGAGCATTCGGGATAGTTCGAGCAGCCGACGAAGGCGCCGAACTTGCCGAGCTTCAGCGACAGGTTGCCAGTGCCGCATTTCGGGCAGATGCGCGGATTTGAGCCGTCCTCGCGCGCGGGAAACACCAGCGGCGCCAGTTCCTCGTTGAGCGCGTCGAGCACGTCGGTGACACGCAATTCCTTGATGTCGGCGACGGCGCCCGAGAAATCCTTCCAGAAATCGCGCAGCACATCCTTCCAGGCGAGCCTGCCGTCGGAGATTTCATCGAGTTTTTCCTCGAGCGAGGCGGTGAAATCATATTCGACATAGCGCTCGAAGAAGCTTTCGAGGAAGGCCGACAACAGCCGGCCCTTGGCCTGCGGCAACAGCTTGCGCTTGTCCATGCTGACGTAGTCGCGGTCCTCCAGCGTCTTCAGGATCGCCGTGTAAGTCGACGGCCGGCCGATGCCGAGCTCTTCCAGCTTCTTGATCAGCGAGGCTTCCGAATAGCGCGGCGGCGGTTCGGTGGTGTGCTGGGTGGCATTGATCGCCTCGCGGTCGAGCTGTTCGCCGGCGCGGATCTCGGGCAGACGGCGGTCTTCCTCGTCCTCCGAATCCTCATCCTTCTGGTCGGTATAGGCGGCAATGAAGCCGTCGAAGCGAACGACCGAACCGACGGCGCGAAGCTCCGCGGTGCGGGCGCCGTTGACCGCCTCGATCTCGGCCGTGGTACGCTCGATCTCGGCCGGCTGCATCTGGCTGGCGATGGCACGTTTCCACACTATCTCGTAGAGCCGTGCCTGGTCGGCATCGAGATATTGCCTGACCGAAGCGGGCGTGCGCATGAAATCGGTCGGGCGAATCGCTTCATGCGCTTCCTGGGCGTTCTTGGCCTTGGTCGTGTAGTAGCGCGGCTTTTCAGGCAGGTATTTTGGGCCGAACTCTTTTGCGATCGCGTCGCGCGCGGCTGATATCGCCTCGGGCGCCATCTGCACGCCGTCGGTTCGCATATAGGTGATCAGGCCGGTGGTCTCGCCGCCGATGTCCATGCCTTCATAGAGCCGCTGCGCCACCTGCATGGTGCGGCTTGCCGAAAAACCGAGGCGCGAGGAGGCGGCCTGCTGCAGCGTCGAGGTGGTGAAGGGCGGACCTGGATTGCGCTTGGTCGGCTTGGCTTCGACCGACAGCGCCTTGAAGGTCGCACCTTCCAGCATCGCCTTGATGTCGTCGGCCTGCGCCTTGTTCGAAATGTCGAGCTTTTGCAGCTTCTTGCGGTCGAAGGCGGTCAGCCGCGCTTCGAAATTTTCCTTGCGCGGCGTGCCGAGAATGGCGGCGACTTGCCAGTATTCCTCGCGAATGAAGCGCTCGATCTCCAACTCGCGGTCGCAGACGAGGCGCAATGCCACCGACTGGACGCGGCCGGCGGAACGGGCGCCGGGCAGCTTGCGCCACAGGACAGGCGACAGGGTGAAGCCGACGAGATAGTCGAGCGCACGGCGGGCGAGATAGGCGTCGACCAGCGGCGCATCGATCTGGCGCGGATTGGCCATCGCTTCCAGCACCGACGACTTGGTGATGGCGTTGAAGACCACGCGGCTGACCGGCTTGTCCTTCAGCGCGCGCTTCTGCTTCAGCACTTCCAGGACATGCCAAGAAATGGCTTCGCCCTCGCGATCCGGATCGGTGGCGAGGATCAGGCCGTCGGCGTCCTTGACCGCCTTGGCGATGTCGGCAAGACGTTTGCTCGAGGCGGTATCGACAGCCCAGGACATGGCAAAATCCTCGTCCGGACGCACCGAGCCATCCTTTGCCGGCAGATCGCGGACGTGGCCGAACGAGGCCAGGACCTTATAGTTCTTTCCGAGGTACTTGTTGATTGTCTTCGCTTTGGCCGGCGATTCGACGACGACGACGTCCATGAGGTCTCATATCAGCTGTGGTGCGGCAGAAGAATTCCGCTGCGCGCGACGAAATCTCGTACAATTGTCGCTCACATGGCCGCGCTTTTGCATCCGGTCAAGGGGAAGCGCCCAAAATGCAGTCCTGCATTGAGCGCGCAACCCAAGGGCGCATCATGTGATATCCGCAATCCCAGATAAGGGGAGCAGCTGCCCTATCGTTGGACAAGCCGGCATGAATCCGGGAAAACGGGACAAAATCTTCTGCGGATATAAGAGAAACATCGATCACGCGCCAGCCCCAGCTGAGGGACGCCCGGCATGATGAGACGACGCTGGCGGGCGAGACTGGCGTGGCGAGTGGGGTTCGTGTGTCCAGCGGGACAGCACAAGAAGCTGGCCGCCGGGAGGCCTGCAGGGATACGCGGCAGCCAGGGATTTCCCGCCGGTCAACGGCGGGGATTGAGGTTGGGGCTTAGTCGGCCTTGGCGATGTGCCAGACGCCGCCGACGCCGTCGCCGGTCACATCGCCGGCCTTCTTGTCCTTGATGAATGTGTAGAGCGGCTTGCCTTCGTAGGCCCACATCTTGGTGCCGTCGGTGCGGTCGACGATTGTCCATTCGCCTTCGGGCTTGGCGTCGGCCTCAGCCTTCAGCGGCGGCCAATTGGCGGCGCATTTGTCGTAGCAGTTCGACTTGCCCATCTCGTCCTTGTCGTAGGTGTAAAGGGTCATGCCGTTGGCATCGGTGTATATCTTGGTGCCGCCGACATCGGCTTCTTTCCACGCTTCGGCGGCATATGAGGTGGCGGTGCCGAGCAAAAGCACCGCCAGCCCAACTGTGATCGATTTCATGACGCTCTCCCTGATATGATCGAGAAGCGCGCGGAAAAGCCGCGGCCTCGTTGAATCAACGCGCTTGGTGGGTCGTTTCTTCCTCGATTCGAGGCGGCAACTTGCCACGCAATGGTGATTGGCGGACAAGTTCGTGCGCCGCTATATCGGCGCCGATACAGTTGGAGTTCGGGAAATGGCATTGGATATCGGCTATGTCAGCGCGGTCGGGGCGGGGGCGATCTCGTTCCTGTCGCCTTGCGTGCTGCCGCTGGTGCCGCCCTATCTCTGCTACATGGCCGGCGTGTCGGTCGATGATTTCCGCGGCAATGCCGGCGTCGCGGCCAAGGCCGACGCACGCAGCGCGCTGCTCTATGCCTCGATCGCATTCGTTCTCGGCTTCTCGACCGTGTTCGTGGCGCTGGGCGCCGGCGCCTCGACCATTGGCCGGCTGCTGCGCGTCTGGCAGGAGCCGCTGGCCATGGCCGCCGGCGTGCTGATCATCCTGATGGGGCTGAATTTCCTCGGCATATTGCGCATCCCGCTGCTGTCGCGTGAGGCGCGCTTCCAGTCACAGGGCAAGCCGGCCAGTATCGTTGCCGCATACGTCATGGGACTGGCATTCGCCTTCGGCTGGACACCCTGTATCGGACCGGTACTGGGGCCGATCCTGACGCTTGCCGGCGGCCGCGAGACGGTGGGCGAGGGCGCGCTGCTGCTTGCCGCCTATTCGCTCGGCCTCGGCATACCGTTCATGATCGCGGCGCTGTTTTCCGGCGCCTTCATGCGCTTTCTCTCGAAATTCCGCGTCCATCTCGGCCGTGTCGAAAAGGTGATGGGCGCACTGCTGGTCGTCGCCGGCGTGTTTTTCCTGACCGGCGGCGTGCAGGCCGCGTCCTACTGGCTGCTGGAGAATTTCCCGATGCTGGGGCAACTGGGTTGATTAGATCAAGTCGAAAGCTTGATGCGACTCACAGCTATCGCAGCTGGCGTTGCCGGCACGGTAATCGCTTCAGGTTTGCGCCGCCCCTCATCGCCCTGCCGGGCACTTCTCCCCGTATAGTGACGGGGAGAAGGACGCCTTCGCAAAGGATTTCGCCAATCTCCAGCGTTGCAGAAGGGGTGCCAAGGTTGCGGCCAGCCCCCTTCTCCCCGTCACTATACGGGGAGAAGATGCCGGCAGGCAGATGAGGGGCAGCGCCAGCATAGATCATTGGCCGGATTAGAAATCGAATTTGCGACGCAGCACAACCACCTCACTGGAATTTAACCGCATTGGCGCAGCATTGGCGCCAATGCTAGACATGCCTTGATTCCCAACCCTTTTCATATGGTTGCCATTCCATGAGCCAGAGAACCTGCCTGTCCGTCATACTCGCCGCCGGCGAAGGCACACGCATGAAGAGCGCTGTGCCAAAGGTACTGCACCCGATCGCCGGCCTGCCGATGGTCGCCCATGTCGTCAAGGCTGCGGAAGCCGCAGGCAGCGGTGATCTGGCGCTGGTGATCGGCCATGGCGCGGACGAGATGCGCAAGGCCACGCAAAAGTTCGCGCCGAAGGCGGAGACCTTCGTCCAGGACAAGCGGCTCGGCACGGGGCATGCCGTTTTGGCGGCTCGCGATGCGATATCAAAGGGTTACGATGACGTCCTGGTAATGTTCGGCGATACGCCGCTGATCGATCCGGAGGTGCTGGTTGCTGCACGCCTGAAACTGGCCGAGGGCGCTGCCGTCGTGGTGGTCGGCTTCCGCACATCAAATCCTTCCGGCTATGGCCGCCTGATCGAAAAAGGCGGCAAGCTCATCGCCATCCGCGAGGAAAAGGACTGCACCGACGAGGAGAAGAAAATCACCTTCTGCAATGGCGGGCTGATGGCGATTGCCGGCAAGCAAGCGCTGAAGCTGCTCGACCAGGTCGGCAACAACAACGCCAAGGCCGAATATTATCTCACCGACATCGTCGAGATCGCCGGCGGGCAGGGTTTTGACGTCGTTGCCGCAGAGGCCGGCTTCGAGAATGTGCTCGGCATCAACAATCGCGCCGAACTCGCTGCGGCGGAAGGCATCTGGCAGACGCGCCGGCGGCGCGAGGCCATGCTCTCCGGCGTTACATTGATCGCGCCGGAAACCGTGTTCTTTTCGCACGACACCGAGATCGGCGCCGATACGATCGTAGAACCCAATGTCTGGTTCGGGCCCGGCGTGAAGATCGCCCCGGGCGCCAAGATCCATGCCTTCAGCCATATTGAAGGCGCCACGATCGCTTCCGATTGCGATGTCGGACCGTACGCGCGGCTGCGGCCGGGTTCCGATCTCCGGCAAAAAGCCAAGGTCGGCAATTTTTGCGAGGTCAAGCAGGCGACGATCGAGGAGGGCGCAAAGGTCAACCACCTGACCTATATCGGCGATGCTCGCGTCGGCGCCGGCGCCAATATCGGCGCTGGAACCATCACCTGCAATTATGACGGCTATTCGAAGTTCTTCACCGACATTGGCGAGGGCGCTTTCGTCGGCTCGAATTCTTCGTTGGTGGCGCCTGTTAACATCGGTAAGGGCGGCTACATCGCTTCGGGCAGCGTGATCACCGAAAGCGTGCCCGACGATGCGCTGGCCTTCGGCCGCGCCCGCCAGAGGACGCTGCCCGGCAAGGGCAAGGAATTGCGCGAGCGTTTTGCTTCGGCTGCGGCGGCCCGGAAAAAAGGCTAGCCTGACGGAGCTCCGCAACGAGCTGCATCATGTCTTCGACGGATTTCAGGAACCACCGAGGCGAGATAGGATGCATGCTCGGAGAAACTGAGCGATTGCTGTAACCGGATTGCAAGAGCGCCCTGTCATGGTGCATCTGTGCAAGATCGTTCCGGCTGATACGGGACGAAACGCAATGTGATTTTCGCGGCAGCCCGGCCAACCCTAAATGGCGCCGGGCTTTTATGCCGGAATCGGGGGCAACGTCTATGTGCGGTATCGTCGGAATTGTCAGTCACTCGCCGGTCGCGCCACTGATCGTCGATGCACTGAAAAGGCTCGAATATCGCGGCTATGATTCGGCTGGCGTCGCCACCGTCGAGCACGGCAAGCTTGCGCGCCGGCGCGCCGAGGGCAAGCTGATCAATCTCGAACGCCGGCTGAAGGATGAGCCGCTCGACGGCATGATCGGCATCGGCCACACGCGCTGGGCAACGCATGGAGTGCCCAACGAGACCAATGCGCATCCGCATTTTTCCGACGGCGTCGCCATCGTCCACAACGGCATCATCGAGAATTTCGCCGAATTGCGCGACGAGCTGATGCGCGACGGCTACACATTTTCATCGCAGACCGACACCGAGGTCGTCGCACACCTGGTGGGTCGCGAACTGGCCAGGGGCCTGCAGCCGGTCGAGGCCGCGCACCAGGCGCTGAAGCGGCTGGAAGGCGCCTTTGCGCTGGCCATCATGTTCAAGGGAGACGAGGATCTCATCGTCGGCGCGCGTAACGGCCCGCCGCTGGCCGTCGGCCATGGCGATGGCGAGATGTTTTTGGGCTCCGACGCCATCGCGCTTGCCCCCTTCACCAATTCGATCACCTATCTGGAGGATGGCGACTGGGCGGTGGTGCGCCGCAACGACGTCGGCATCTTCGACATGGACGGCAACAAGGTCGACCGCAAGCGCCAGCAGTCGCTCAGCACCAGCTTCATGGTCGACAAGGGCAACCGGCGCCATTTCATGGAGAAGGAAATTCATGAACAGCCCGAGGTGATCTCGCACACGCTGGCGCATTATGTGGATTTTGTTGGCGGCGTCTCGAAGCCGCTCGAGCTGCCGTTCAATTTCGCTGAGATCAATCGGCTGGCGATTTCGGCCTGCGGCACCGCCTATCTGGCCGGCCTGATCAGCAAATACTGGTTCGAGCGCTATGCGCGGCTGCCGGTCGACATCGATGTCGCTTCGGAATTCCGCTACCGCGAGATGCCGCTGTCGAAGACAGACGCCGCCTTCTTCATCTCGCAATCGGGCGAGACCGCCGACACGCTGGCCTCGCTGCGCTATTGCCGGCAGGCCGGGATGAAGATCGGCGCGGTCGTCAATGTCCGCGAATCGACGATGGCGCGCGAGTCCGACGTCATCCTGCCGACGCTGGCCGGGCCGGAGATCGGTGTCGCCTCGACCAAGGCCTTCACCTGTCAATTGTCGGTGCTGGCCTCGCTTGCCGTGCGGGCCGGCGTGGCGCGCGGAACGATTTCGCGCGAGCAGGAAACGACGCTGGTCCGCCAACTGTCGGAAGCGCCCCGCTACGCCAACCAGGTCCTGAAGCTCGACGGCCAGATCGAAAAGGTTGCGCGCGACCTCTCGCACTACAAGAACGTGCTCTATCTCGGCCGCGACACCAATTTCCCGCTGGCCATGGAAGGTGCGCTGAAGCTCAAGGAAATCTCCTATATCCATGCCGAGGGCTATGCCGCCGGCGAACTGAAGCACGGGCCTATCGCGCTGATCGACGAGAACATGCCGGTCATCGTTATTGCCCCGCATGACCGCATCTTTGAAAAGACCGTGTCGAACATGCAGGAAGTGGCTGCGCGCGGCGGCAAGATCATCCTGATCACCGACAGCAAGGGTGCCGCGCACGCCACGGTGAAGACGATGGAGACGATCGTGCTGCCGGACGTGCCGGAAATCATCTCGCCGATCATCTACGCGCTGCCGATCCAGATGCTGGCCTATTTCACCGCGGTGTTCATGGGCACCGACGTCGACCAGCCGCGCAACCTGGCGAAATCGGTGACTGTGGAATAGCCGTGGTTTAAAAATTTCGCAGTTCCAAAGCCGATTGCGGTTCACTAATGTTGTGCCGCAATCAGTGCTGCGGTGAACCATGTCCGATGCTTCCAAGACCTCAGGCATGACCCGGCTGCGGAATTATTTCCTGACAGGTTTTGTTGTCTGCGCGCCGCTGGCGATCACCGCCTACATCGCCTGGTCGTTCATCGGCTGGGTCGATTCCTGGGTCAAACCCTATATTCCGGCGCGCTACAACCCCGATAGCTATCTGCCGGCGCCGGTTCCGGGATTCGGCCTGATCGTCGCCTTGATCCTGATCACCCTGATCGGTTTCCTGACCGCCAATATCGTCGGCCGCGCCATCGTCTTGTTCGGCGAGCGGCTGCTCGGCCGCATGCCGCTGGTGCGCGGCATCTACGGCTCGCTGAAGCAGATCTTCGAGACCGTGCTGTCGAACAAGGGCGACATGTTCCGCCAGGTCGGGCTGGTCGAATATCCGCGCAAGGGCGTCTGGTCGCTGGTCTTCGTCGCCAGCGAGAAGGAAACCGAGATCAACCAGAAACTCGACCAGGAAGGCAACCCGCTGATCGCGGTGTTCATGCCGTGCACGCCCAATCCGACCACCGGCTTCCTGATGTATGTGCCGAAATCCGATGTCGTGCTGCTCGACATGACGATCGAGGACGGTGCCAAGCTGATCGTCTCGGCCGGGCTGGTCGCGCCGGAGGTCAAGACGAAAATGGTGACGTTGAACGGCAAGCCGATCGGGGTTCAGATCGCCAATCCGCCGGTGGGTGCCGGGCCTCAGCCGGCGCGCAAGAGCCGCACGGCCTCGTCGCGGCCGAACAAATAAAGCAGCATGCGAAGGGCGGCGCCGCGTTCGGATTGCAATTCCGGATCGCGCGACAGGATCAGCCGTGCGTCGTCGCGCGCGGCTTCGAGCAGGTCGGCATGCGCCTCGATGCGCGCCACCTGGAAGCCCGGCGTGCCGGACTGGCGGGTGCCCAGCAGCTCGCCTTCGCCACGCAGTTTCAGATCCTCCTCGGCGATGCGGAACCCGTCCTCGGTCTCGCGCATCACCGACAGCCGGCGCATCGCCGTCTCGCCGAGCGGATCCTTGTAGAGCAGCACGCAGGAGGACGGTTTTTCGCCGCGCCCGACGCGGCCGCGCAACTGGTGCAGCTGGGCGAGGCCGAAGCGCTCGGCATGCTCGATGACCATGATCGTCGCATCCGGCACATCGACGCCGACCTCTATGACCGTGGTGGCGATCAGGATGCGTGTCTCGCCGGCCTTGAAGGCGCGCATCGCCTCGTCCTTGTCGGCGCCCTTCATGCGGCCGTGCACCAGGCCGATCCGGTCGCCGAACAGCTGATACAGCGAGGCAAAACGGTCCTCCGCCGACATCAGCTTGATCTCTTCGGATTCCTCGACCAGCGGACAGATCCAGTAGATCTTCTGGCCGTCGGCGACGGCGTCGCGCATGCGGCCGATCAGCTCGTCGAGCCGTTCGAGCGGCAGGGTGACAGTGCGTATCGGCTGACGACCGGCCGGTTTTTCGGTCAGCTTCGACACATCCATGTCGCCGAAGGCGGTCAGCACCAGCGTGCGCGGGATCGGCGTCGCCGTCATCACCAGCATGTCGGGCGCGTCGCCCTTGGCGGTGATGGCAAGCCGCTGGTGGACGCCAAAACGGTGCTGCTCGTCGATGACGGCGAGGACAAGGTCGTGGAAAGTCACCGTTTGCTGGAACAGGGCGTGGGTGCCGACGACGATGTCGATCTCGCCACTGGCCAGACCGGCCAGCGTCTCGGTGCGCTCGCGGCCCTTTTCGCGGCCGGTGAGGATGGCGATGCGCAGGCCGGCTTGTTCCGCCAAAGGTGCAATCGTCGCAAGATGCTGGCGCGCCAGGATTTCGGTCGGCGCCATCAACGCCGCCTGGCCGCCGGCCTCGGCGGCGCGTGCCATGGCGAGCAGCGCGACAACCGTCTTGCCGGAGCCGACATCTCCCTGCAGCAGGCGCAGCATGCGTTCGGGGTCACCGAGATCGGTGTTGATTTCGGCAAGCGCCATATCCTGCGAATTGGTCAGCGAATAGGGAAGGGCGGCGCGCAGCTTTTCGACGATGCGTCCGTCGCCGACCAATGGTCTTCCGGACAAGCGGCGGACTTTTGCCCGCACCAGCGCCAGCGACACCTGGCCTGCCAGAAACTCGTCATAGGCGAGACGCCGCCAGGCCGCGCCGTCGACGGAGACGTCGAGCGGGTCGGCGGGATTGTGGATGCGGGCGAGCGCGTCGCCGAAGGCAGGAAAGGTCTGGCGGCGCAGAAACTCGCCGTCCTGCCATTCCGGCAGCACCGGCAAGCGAGCGAGCGCCTGGCCGATTGCCCGGCGCAGCACTTTTCCCGAGAGCCCGGCGGTGAGCGGATAAACCGGCTCGACCAGCGGCAGGTTTTCCGCCTCACTGGCCAACGCGATGTGGTCGGGATGAACCATAGTCGGGCGGCCGTTGAACCATTCCATGCGCCCGGAGACCACGACATGCTCGCCCTCGGGCATCGCCTTTTCAAGATAGGCGGCGTGCGCATGGAAAAAGGTCAGCGCGATCTCGCCGGTGTCGTCATGGGCGTAGACCCGGTACGGCACCGATCTGTTGCCGCGCGGCGGCGGCTGGTGGCGGTCGATGCGCACTTCGAGGGTGACGATCGCGCCTTCGGCCGAACCGGCGATACCAGGCCGGTTGCGGCGGTCGATCACCGTGTGGGGCAGCACGAACAGAAGATCGCCGGCACGCGCCGCGCGGTCGCCGAGATCGGCCGGCACGACCTTCTCGATCAGTGCGCCGACCTTCGGCCCGACGCCGGCAAGCGAGGTGATCGGGACAAACAGCGGATCGAGGAGGGAAGGTCTCATTGGTGAGAGACTACCCGATGTTGGCGCTTACCCCCCTCCGGCCTGCCCACTTTGCCATCACTTGGCATCTCCCTCTCAAGCGGGGAGATTGGCAGCTTTGGCCTCATCGCCCATCTTGCAGCGGTGGAGATTGACGAAACCAGGCGCGACAGCAAATCTCCCCCCTTGAGGGGGAGATGTCCGGCAGGACAGAGGGGGGTGTCTGGGCTGATGTTGTCAGGAGTGTACGTCACACCGGGATGTTAGACACCCACCGCACCGTTGCAAGGCTGACACCGCCCTCTATCCACGCTATATGCGCCGCTTCAGGCAAGGATGCTGGTCAATGACGGGAACGAGACGATCAAGCGAGGGGCTCGACGCCCGCCGCCGCAAGCTTCTGTTTCGGTCCTGGCATCGCGGCATGCGCGAAATGGACCTCATTCTCGGCAGTTTCGCAGACGCCGAGATCGGCGCCTTGACCGGCGACGAACTCGACCAATATGAGAGGCTCCTCGATGTTCCCGACACCGAATTCCTGCCCGTGATCACCGGCGAACGCCCGATTCCGGCAAATATCGATTGTGCCGTCCTGCAAAAAATCCTGGCGTCGCGCCAGACGATGACATTCTGAACGACGTGTAATCCATGAGCCTCATTCCCTCGATCGGCCTGCCGAAAGGCCGCGCCGGCCAGTTCATCGTCGACGGTGTCGCCGACGGTTACGAAGCCTTTGCGCTGGTGCAGGCGGCACACGAGATCGCGCCCGACAAGCCGGTGCTGTTCGTGGCCCGCGACGGCCAGCGCCTGCCTTCGATCGTCGAGGCGCTTTCATTCGCCGCGCCTGGCCTGCCGGTGCTCGAACTGCCGGCTTGGGACTGTCTGCCCTACGACCGCGTTTCGCCCGGGGCGGATGCTGCGGCAAGGCGGCTCGATGCACTCACAGCGATGATCGCGCTGGCGAAGAAACCACACCGCGCCGTCATCCTCACCACAGCCAATGCGCTACTGCAGCGCATCCCGCCGGCAAGCCTCGTCGAGGCGCAGATGTTTCACGCCGAACCCGGCAACCAGATCGACATGAATGCACTGGTGTCGCGGCTGGAGATTTCCGGGTTCGAAAGGGTGCCGACCGTGCGCGGGGTCGGCGAGTTTGCCGTGCGCGGCGGCATTCTGGACCTGTTCGCACCGGGCTGGACGGAAGCGCTGCGGCTCGATTTCTTCGGCGACACGCTGGAATCGATCCGCGTCTTCGACGCCGCCACGCAGCGCACCACCGGCCAGCGCAAGTCGATGGCGCTGCAGGCGATGAGCGAAGTGGCGCTGACGCCGGAGACCATCAGCCGCTTCCGCCGCAGCTACATCGATGCCTTTGGCGCACCCTCGCGCGACGATGGGCTGTATGCGGCGGTCAGCGAGGGACGGCGTTTCGCCGGCATGGAACATTGGCTGCCGTTCTTCTACGAGCGGCTGGAGACGGTGTTCGACTATCTGCCGGACGCGCCTGTCGTGTTCGACCATCTGGCGCATGAGGCGCTGGCCGAGCGCCATGCGCTGATCCTCGACCATTACGAGGCGCGCAGGAAGCAGGCCGACGGCGCGCTGAAGGACGCCGTCCCCTACAAGCCGGTGCCGCCCGACCTGCTTTATTTGTCGCCCGAAAACCTCATCGCCTCGCTTGGCCCGCGCGAAGGGATCGACTTCACGCCGTTCGACGCGCCCGACGCCGGCGCCAAGAAAATCTTCCATGCCGGCTCGCGGCATGGCCGCAGCTTCGTCGAGGAACGCGCCGATCCCAATGTCAACGTCTTCGACGTCGTCGTAAAACACATTGCCAATGAGCGGGCCGCTCGCCGCCGCGTCGTCATCGCCGGCTGGACCGAAGGTTCGCTAGACCGGCTCGGCCAGATCCTGGCCGAGCATCACCTCGGCAATCTCAGGCCGGTCGCCACACTGGCCGAGGCGGAAAAGCTCGAACCGGGGCAGGCGGGACTTGCCGTGCTGCCGCTCGAATCCGGCTTCGAGACCGAGAAACTGGTCATCATCGCCGAGCAGGACATCCTGGGCGACCGGCTGATCCGTCGTTCGAAGCGCAAGAAGCGCGCTTCGGACTTCATCGCCGAGGCCTCGGCGATGTCCTCCGGCGACATCGTCGTCCATACCGATCACGGCATTGGCCGCTTTATCGGACTGCGCACCATCGAGGCGGTCGGCGCGCCGCATGATTGCTTGGAAATCCATTATGCCGGCGACGACCGGCTGTTCCTGCCGGTCGAGAACATCGAACTTCTGTCGCGCTATGGTTCGGATTCGGCCGAAGCGACATTGGACAAGCTTGGCGGCGGCGCCTGGCAGTCGCGCAAGGCGCGGCTGAAGCGGCGGCTGCTCGACATGGCCGGGCAGTTGATTCGCATCGCCGCCGAGCGGCAAATGCGCGCCGCTCCTTCGCTGGTGCCGGCGGACGGTCTCTATGGCGAATTCGCCGCGCGGTTTCCCTATGAGGAGACCGACGACCAGCAGACGGCGATCGATTCGGTCATGGGCGACCTGGGCGCCGGAAAGCCGATGGACCGGCTGATCTGCGGCGATGTCGGCTTCGGCAAGACGGAAGTTGCGCTTCGCGCCGCCTTCATCGCGGCGATGGAAGGCTTTCAGGTCGCGGTGGTGGTGCCGACGACGCTTCTCTCGCGCCAGCATTTCAAGACCTTCTCGCAGCGCTTCTCCGGCTTGCCGATCCGCGTCGCCCAGGCTTCGCGGCTGGTCGGCGCCAAGGAACTGGCAGAGACGAAAAAAGGTATCGCCGAAGGCACGGTCGACATCGTCGTCGGCACTCACGCGCTGCTCGGCTCGTCGATCTCGTTCAAGAATCTCGGCCTGTTGATCATCGACGAGGAACAGCACTTTGGCGTTAAGCACAAGGAACGGCTGAAGGACCTGAAGAGCGACGTACATGTGCTGACGCTGTCGGCAACGCCGATCCCGCGCACGCTGCAACTGGCGCTGACCGGCGTGCGCGAACTGTCGCTGATCGCCACGCCGCCGGTCGACCGCCTGGCGGTGCGCACCTTCATCTCGCCCTTCGACCCGCTGGTCATCCGCGAGACCCTGCTCCGGGAACGCTACCGCGGCGGTCATTCCTTCTATGTCGTGCCACGCATCAGCGATCTGGCGGAAATACATGATTTCCTTCGTGAATCCGTTCCAGAGCTGAAGGTGGCTGTCGCTCACGGCCAGATGCCGCCTGGCGAGCTCGACGACATCATGAACGCCTTCTACGACGGCCAGTACGATGTGCTGCTGTCGACAACCATTGTCGAATCCGGCCTCGATATCCCGACCGCCAACACGCTGATCGTGCATCGCGCCGATATGTTCGGCCTGTCGCAGCTGTACCAGCTGCGCGGCCGCGTCGGCCGCTCGAAGGTGCGTGCCTATGCGCTGTTCACGTTGCCGGCCAACCGCAAGCTGACCGACACCGCCGAGCGCCGGCTGAAGGTTCTGCAGTCGCTCGACACGCTGGGCGCCGGCTTCCAACTCGCCAGCCACGATCTCGACATTCGCGGCGCCGGCAATCTTCTCGGCGAAGAGCAGTCCGGCCACATCAAGGAGGTCGGCTTCGAGCTTTACCAGCAGATGCTGGAGGAAGCCGTTGCCGAGGTGAAGGATTCCGGCGAGGTGCAGGATGGCGGCTGGTCGCCGCAGATCGCCGTCGGCACGGCGGTGATGATCCCGGAAAGCTATGTTCCGGACCTGCAGCTGCGGCTGGCGCTCTATCGCCGCCTCGGCGACCTCGAAAACACCGAGGAGATCGACGCCTTCGGCGCCGAGCTGATCGACCGCTTCGGACCGTTGCCGGAGGAAGTGAAGCATCTGCTGAAGATCGTCTTCATCAAGGCGCTCTGCCGCAAGGCCAATGTCGAAAAGCTCGATGCCGGACCAAAGGGCGTCGTCATCCACTTCCGCAAGCGCGAGTTCTCGAACCCCGTCGGACTGGTCACGCTCATTGGCGAGCAGGGCTCGCTGGCCAAGATACGGCCGGACCACAGCGTCGTGTTCAGCCGCGACTGGCCGACCCCTGAAAAGCGTCTGGCCGGGGCCGCCGTCGTCATGACGCAATTGGCCCGGCTGGTGGAGAAGGCTGCCTAGCAAGGCGTTGCTGCTGCTTTGGCCAACGACTACGCCGGCAGTTCCGGCGCATCACGGCCATTCGCCACACGTCCAAATCCGGTCTAGAATAGGAAATCGGCTTCGTGTATGGAGCCGCGATCCCCATTTGGGGGGCGAAATGGCGGGCGATAGCACCCGCTGGAAAGAACGTTGGGTGCAACGATGACGAAATGGTCGCCGAATTCGTGGAGAGCAAAGCCGATCCAGCAGGTTCCTGCCTATCCGGATCTTGCCGCGCTGAAGAACACGGAAGCCCAGCTCGCCACCTTTCCGCCGCTGGTTTTTGCAGGTGAGGCACGCAAGCTGAAGAAGCAGCTTGCGACCGTCGCTGCCGGTGACGCATTCCTTTTGCAGGGTGGCGATTGCGCCGAGAGTTTTGCCGAGCATGGCGCGGACAACATCCGCGACTTCTTCCGCGTCTTCCTGCAGATGTCTGTGGTGCTGACCTTCGCCGGCGCGCAGCCAGTGGTGAAGGTCGGCCGTGTTGCCGGCCAGTTCGCCAAGCCGCGCTCGTCCGACAACGAGACCAAGGGCGGCGTGACGCTGCCCAGCTATCGCGGCGACATCATCAACGGCATCGAGTTCGACGCCAAGTCGCGTATTCCCGATCCCGCACGCCAGGAGATGGCCTATCGCCAGTCGGCGGCGACGCTCAACCTGTTGCGCGCCTTCGCCCAGGGCGGCTATGCCAGCCTCGAGAACGTGCATCAATGGATGCTGGGCTTCGTGTCAGACAGCCCGCAGGGCGAGAAATACGAGTCGCTCGCCAACCGCATCACCGAGACGATGGATTTCATGAAGGCTGTCGGCATCACCTCGGAGACCAATTACGCGCTGCGCGAGACCGACTTCTACACCAGCCACGAGGCGCTGCTGCTCGGCTATGAGGAGGCGCTGACCCGCGTCGATTCGACCTCAGGCGACTGGTACGCGACCTCCGGCCATATGATCTGGATCGGCGATCGCACCCGCCAGCCCGACCATGCCCATGTCGAGTACTGCCGTGGCATCAAGAACCCGCTGGGCCTGAAATGCGGCCCGTCGCTGACGCCGGACGGCTTGCTGCAGCTCATCGACCTGCTCAATCCGGAAAACGAGCCCGGCCGGCTGACGCTGATCGCGCGCTTCGGCTCCGACAAGGTCGCCGAGCATCTGCCGAAGCTGGTCCGCGCAGTGAAGAAGGAGGGCCGCAGCGTGGTGTGGTCGTCGGACCCGATGCATGGCAACACGATCGAGGCCGCCGGCTACAAGACACGGCCGTTCGACCGCATTCTGAAGGAAGTGCAGAGCTTCTTCGAGGTGCATCGCGCCGAAGGCACGCATCCGGGCGGCATCCATATCGAGATGACCGGCAAGAACGTCACCGAATGCACCGGTGGCGCCCGCGCCATCACCGCCGAGGAGCTGCAGGATCGCTACCACACCCATTGCGACCCGCGCCTCAACGCCGACCAGGCGATCGAACTGGCGTTTCTGGTGTCGGACCTGCTCAAGAAGAGCCACCCGGTTCAGCACAAGCAGGCCGTTAACGGCTGATTTCAGTCACCATCGGAATTCACGATAAAGAAGCGCCGGAGAAATCCGACGCTTCTTGATTCCACGCGCCTAGCGATAAACTGGTTGCAAAAGGCAATTGGTTATGTGCCTTTGTGCCGGGACAGAACGGAGGCACCAATGGCCAGGATCGTCTACGCCATGCTGATGTCCCTGGACGGCTACATCGCCGGGCCGGACGGAGACATTGCCCTTCCGGTACCCGAAGGGGAGCTGCACCGGCATTTCAACGACATGATGAGGCAGACCTCGATCGCGCTCTGTGGACGCCGGATGTACGAGATGATGCGCTTCTGGGACAGTCCGGACCGAGAGACCGGTGCCGAGATCGAGCAGGATTTTGCCCGCGCCTGGCGCGGGACCCCGAAGATCGTGTTTTCGACGACGCTTCGGGAAGTCGGACCTAATGCCCGTCTGGCGAACGGCGATGTCGAGAACGTGGTGAGATCTCTCAAGTCGGAAGCGGATGGCGAGATCACCGTCGCCGGCGCCGATCTTGCCGCGCTTCTCGCACGATCCGGTCTCATCGACGAGTACAGGCTCTACATGCACCCGGTCGTGCTAGGCGGCGGCTAGCCGTACTTCCAGTCCGGCCTGTCGCTGACCTTGAGGCCGCTTGGTAAGGAAAGCCTTACCCAGGGCGTGACGCTGCTGCGCTACGCACCCGCTGGTTGAGTCGTGGCCCGACGTCGTTTTGGCGAGAGCGGAGGTTCGTCAGCCAAGGACGAATTCGCACAGATGACCCGAAGGCGACGCCCACACGTCAGATTCTGAATGGCAGCTCTGCGCCGCATGTCGGCCGTAGAGATCAGATTTGCCGCTTTCCGAAAGCAGACATCGCCGGTGGCCACGTTGGAGGTCGCAGGCGCGCCATGAGCCGACCTTGGATACCGTGATCCTCGACGACTTGTCTCACCTCGATAGCGGACGAGATCATTGTTGATGGTCGCGAGCCCGGATTACGACCGCGAAGCGGTCAGAAATCCAAATCCATATCGTGATGATGATGCTCGTGACCGGGAAGCTCCGGCGGCGGCGGGCCAGGCACTTCGGCCACCATGGCCTCCGTCATGATGAGGAGGCCTGCCACCGAGGCTGCGCCCTGCAGCGCCGTTCGAACCACCTTGGCCGGGTCGATGATGCCCTTTGACACCAGATCCCCGTACACGCCCGATTGGGCATCGTAGCCATAGGCGTTGTCGTCGTTTTCGAGGATCCCGGCGATGACGACCGAGCCTTCCAGGCCGGCATTGATCGCGATCTGCCGAGCCGGCCAGGTGATCGCCTTCCTGACGATCGCGATGCCGACCTGCTGGTCCTCGTTGCTGCCCTTGAGCTTCTTGAGCGCCCTGCCGGCGCGCAGCAAGGCGACCCCACCGCCGGGGAGAATGCCCTCTGCAACCGCGGCTCTTGTCGCGTTCATCGCGTCATCGATGCGATCCTTCTTCTCCCTGACTTCGACTTCGGTTGCACCGCCGACCCGGATAACGGCGACGCCACCGGCGAGCCTGGCCAGCCGCTCCTGGAGCTTCTCGCGGTCGAAATCGGAGGTGGTTTCCGCAAGCTCGAGCTTGATCTCGGCGATGCGGGCCTCGATTCTTTCCCGCTTGCCGGCGCCGCCGACGATCGTGGTGTTTGCCTTGTCGATCATCACCTTCTTGGTGCGCCCGAGCATATCGAGGGAAGCATGCTCGAGCTTGATACCCATATCCTCCGAGATCACCGTTCCGCCTGTCATCAGCGCGAGATCCTGCAGCATCGCCTTGCGGCGGTTTCCGTAGGCCGGCGCCTTCACGGCTGCAACCTTGAGAGCGCCGCGCAACTTGTTGACCACCAGCGCCGCAATCACCTCACTCTCGACATCCTCGGCGATGATGAGCAGCGGCTTGCCGGCCTGCACCACCTTCTCCAGCAGCGGCAGTATTTCGTTCAGACTGGACAGTTTCTTCTCGCTGATGAGGACATAGGCATCCTGCATCTCGACCCGCATCTTTGCGCGATTGGTGATGAAATGGGGCGAGATATAGCCGCGGTCGAACTGCATGCCCTCGACGAATTCGAGTTCGGTTTCGAGCGACGTCCCGTCCTCGACAGTGATCACGCCGTCATTGCCGATCCTCTTCATGGCGTCGGCGAGGCAGCGGCCGATCTCCCTGTCGCCGTTGGCCGAGATGGTGCCGACTTGCGCAATCTCGACGTTCGAGGTGACCTTCGTGGCGTTGTTTTTGAGTTCCGCGACGACGGCTTCGACCGCGAGATCGATGCCGCGCTTCAGGTCCATGGGATTCATGCCGGCGGCCACCGCCTTGGCGCCCTCCCGGGCGATCGCATGCGCGAGCACGACGGCGGTGGTCGTGCCGTCGCCGGCCTGATAGGAGGTTTTTGTTGCTATCTCGCGCACCATCTGGGCGCCCATGTTCTCGAACTTGTTGTCGAGTTCGATTTCCCTGGCGACGGTCACGCCGTCCTTCGTGACCCGCGGCGCGCCGTGCTCCCTGCCGATCGCGACGTTGCGCCCCCGCGGGCCAAGCGTGACGCTCACCGCATTCGCCAGGGTGTCAATGCCGCGCAGCATTCTGTCGCGAGCCTCGAACGAAAACATGATCTCCTTGGCAGCCATTTCCTTGATCCTTAAGACCTAATCTACGGGGAACGGCGAAGCTTCATTCGGCCGCTCAGGCGAGATTGTCCCGTGGCAGCCCGAGCCGATTCCAGACATCGGACAGAGCTGCCGCGAGCCGATCAATCATGATGTCCTCATGACAGGGTGTCGGCGTGATGCGCAGCCGCTCAGTTCCCTTTGCTACGGTCGGATAATTGATCGGCTGGATATAGATGTCGTGCTCGCTCAGCAGCAGGTCGCTCGCCGCTTTGCAATGCGCCGGATCACCGACGGCCACCGGAACGATATGGGTGTCGCTCAGGATGACCGGCAGCGCAGCCGCACCCAGCGCCGCCTTGACCCGCCGGACGCGGTCCTGCTGGCGCTTGCGCTCCCACTGCGAGGTTTTCAGATGCCGGATCGCCGCTGTGGCCGCGGCGCAGATCGCCGGCGGCAACGCGGTGGTGAAGATGAAACCCGGAGCATAGGAACGAACCGCATCGATCAGCACAGCACTTCCCGTGATATAGCCGCCGAGGCAGCCGAAGGCCTTGGCGAGCGTGCCTTCGATCACATCGATCCGGTTCATGGCGCCGTCGCGCGCGGCGATGCCGGCGCCGCGAGGGCCGTACATGCCCACAGCATGGACCTCGTCGAGATAGGTCATTGCGCCGTAACGATCGGCGATATCGCAAATGCGATTGATTGGCGCGACGTCGCCGCCCATCGAATAGAGACTTTCGAAGACGATGAGTTTTGGCCGATCCGGACCCGCCGTCTTCAACAATTCCTCGAGATGATCGACGTCGTTGTGGCGGAAGATGGTCTTCTCCGTACCGGACTGGCGGATGCCCTCGATCATCGAATTGTGGTTGAGCGCATCGGACAGGATCAGACAGCCGGGGACCAGCTTGGCGATGGTCGAGATGCCGGTCTGGTTCGAGACATAGCCGGACGTGAAGACCAGCGCCGCCTCCTTGCCGTGGAGATCAGCAAGCTCGCCCTCGAGTTCGACCAGCGGATGATTGGTGCCAGCGATGTTGCGCGTTCCGCCGGCCCCGGTCCCCATCCGGGTCGCCGCTTCGATCATGGCTGCAACGACCCTCGGGTGTTGTCCCATCCCGAGATAGTCGTTGGAGCACCAGATGACGACGTCCTTCGGTCCTTGCGGGGAGTGCCACACGGCGTGGGGGAATCGGCCTGCGATCCGCTCGAGGTCCACGAAGACCCGGTAGCGCCGCTCCTCCTGCAGCCGCGCGATGGCGTCGGCAAAGAACCCGTCATAACTCGTGACGCCGGCCTCCCAGGACTGCCATCGGCTATCGCTCATGCTCCCCCCAATTTCCGGTCGCCGCAGATCTCGATCTCTCTCATCGCGCCGACCTTTGGTTACACCTCACAATTTGCCTTATCTGCAACTCTAGCTAAGGCTTCCTTCATTCATCGGGCTGCGCCATGATTTTGCGCAGCGTGTCGGCAATGAGACTGGCCGGCGTGTCGACGTCCAGGCCTCGGACGAATTTGCCCTGAGGATCCATAATGTAGATGTAAGTACTATGGTCGACGACGTAGTCTTCGGCGCCCGCTTCAGTTTTGTGGCGCGCGCTATAGGCGCCATATCCCTGGGCAACCGCGGCGATCTGTTGCGGACTGCCGGTGAGTCCGACGATCCTTGGATCGATCGCCCCGGCGTATTTCCCCATCACTTCAGGCGTGTCGCGTTCGGGATCGACGGTGATGAAGAGCGGTTGCAGTTTTGCGGCGTCGGGGCCGAGTTCCTCAATCGCCGCGGCGATTGAGGACAGCGTCGTCGGACAGATGTCGGGACAAGAAGTATAGCCGAAGAAAACCAGCAGCCATTTGCCGCGATAAGTCTCATCGGTGACCGTCGTTCCGTCCGGCGCCGTAAGCGTGAATGAGCCGCCGACCGTCACGGGCGAGTCAGTCCGCGCGAGCGGTTGGCAGATCGACAGGGCCGCTGCGAATATGATGCAGAAGCGGGATAGGGACCGTAGGCCCGGAGCGAGGAGTTCATGACGTCGGCTCATCAAGTACCTCCGGTACCTCGAGAAAGACGCTCCAAAACCCGCGACGTTTGCAACTAGCAAACTCGCCTAAACTGCCGAACCTTATCATGTTTTTTTGCTGAATGGCTAGACATGGTACTGGTTTGGCCCTATTTTAGAAAGTTGCCCCTCGTCCTAATGAAGGAGGTGGCGTCTGTGACGATTCGCGAATTGATGAGCGGGCTGGCGGCGATCGCTTTCGTTGCGACAATGTCCGCGCCAACGCAAGCCTACGAAGAGAGTCCGGTCACGGGAGGCGGAACGATCGAGGGTACGGTCGTCTACCGCGGGGACGTGCCGACAACAAAGATCATCCCCACCAAGGATGTCGAGGTGTGCGGGGCCCCCCGCGAGGAGCCGCTGATCGAGGTCGGAGGCGATCAGGCCGTGCTGAACGCGGCGCTGTACCTGGTCGACGTGGCAAAGGGAAAAGCCTGGCCGGAGCCCGGCAAGCCGCCTGAGCTTAACAACCTCAAATGCCGCTTTGAACCCGCGGTTCAGATGATACCGGCCGGTTCGCTGGAGGTGGTCAACAGCGACCCAATGCTCCACAACACCCATGGCTATTATGGCAAGCGCACCGCCTTCAACCTGGCGCTGCCCAATAAGGGCCAGCGCATACCCGTCGAACTGAAGCGCGCCGGCACAGTCCGCATCGACTGCGACGCGCATGGCTGGATGGAAGGCTGGGTCTATGTGGTGGACAATCCCTACTACGCGATCACCGGCGCCGATGGCAAGTTCAGCATCCCCGATGTACCGCCTGGGGACTACAAGCTCGTGGCGATCCACCCCTTCACCGGACCCATCGAGCAGCCCGTAACGGTAGAGGAGAATAAGGCCACCAGTCTGACGATTGAACTGAAAAAATAAGAAAATGGGCGACCCACTGATGCAACAGGGTCGCGTTCCTGTGAGAAGACCGACGCTTTAAGAAACGGTCTGCACTGAGGAGGAAACCTGATGTCTGACGAGCTTGACCGCATTCGGCGCGAAATGCATGCGGTGCTGCAGCCGCCTGGAGTGCGCCCCGACGACTCGCTGCAAATCACCCGTCGCACCTTTATTCACAGATCGCTGCTGTTCGGCGCCGCTTCCGTCGGCCAGACCTTCGCGTGGTGGCCGCTGCTCAACACCATCGACGTTGCTCACGCCGCCGAAGCGCCCTTCAAGTTTGCCTGGATTTCGGACACCCATCTCTACGAGAGATCCCTCAACACGCGCTTCGTCGACAAGGTAGTGCGCGCCGTGCAAGAGGTCCAGGCCATGGATCCGCCGGCCGACTTCCTGATCTTCGGCGGCGACCTGGCCCAACTCGGAAAGATCGAGGAACTCGAGCTTGGCGTCGATCTCCTCAAGGATCTGACGATCAAGAAGTACTACATCCCGGGCGAGCATGACTGGTATCTGGATATGGGCAAGAAGTGGGGCGAGTTGTTCGGCCAGCCCAACTGGACCTTCGACCACAAGGGCGTGCGCTTCATCGGGCTCGATACGGTCAGCCGGGGACCGGACTACTGGACAGTGAAGAAGATGACGCCAGAGGAGCGCATGGGCCATATGGCGACCCTCGACGGCACGGTTGCCGGCGCGTGGGCAGGCGTCGGCCCCGACCAACTCGACTGGATGCAGAAGACGCTCGCTGACTGGGATAAGTCCAAACCGATCGTCATCTTCAGCCATAATCCGCTCTACGAGTACTACCCGCCCTGGAACTTCTGGGTGCGCGACTGGCGCGAAGTGAATGAGGTGCTGAAGCCTTATACCAAGGTCACCAACATCCATGGTCACGTCCACCAGGTACTCTATAACGAGATCGGGTCCATGCGCTCGATCGGCATGCTGGCGACCTCCTGGCCCTGGCCCTATGCCCCGGAGGGCGTGCCCAAGCTCACCAAACCAATGATCCGGGCCGACCCCGGCGATCACTTCGATGGGGTTGGCTGGGAAACCGTGAACGTGAACGCCGACGACAAGGTCGACGTCGAGTATATCATGTGGGGCCGCAAGGAGGTTTTCGTTCAGTCGGACCCGGATTCCTCGCTTAGTCAGCCCGAGAAGTTGCGACCGCGAATGGCCGACAATATGTGGCCATACTAAGGGAGGGCCATACTAAGGGAGGAATGGCGATGACAATCAGAGCGATTCTCGGCACGTTGTGCCGTCCGTTCTCCGTCGCTGCGATTGCGGTGGTCGCCGTCGTAGTCGGCCCCAGCAGTGCCCACAAGGCACCTCACACACCGGAGCAGTTGAAACTATTCGACGAGGTGCTCATGGAGGAGGTCAGGAAGGGCGACCTCTTGTTCCATGGCGATGCGGCGACCGCCAAACAGATGAACGTCGTCCTCTCCAAGACGGGAATGGCCTGCGCAATGTGCCATCCCATGGCCTCCGACACCCACCCGCAGTCCTACCCGAAGTTCCAGGTTGAAATCAACAAATTCGCGACGCTACGCGACATGATCAACTGGTGCATCGAGAAGCCCAATCAGGGCGAAAAGATCGAGTTCGATTCGGAGGCAATGAAGGCCTTGGAAGCGTACATCCTCTGGTCGAACGCCGGCTCGGTGTTAGTCCCCGGCAAGCATTAGTTCTTTCGGCTTGGCGCGGGCTGCGTAGGGGACGAGCTGCGCCGGAAGATATCTGAAACCGGCAACCGACATCGGGTGGTCTCGATGCCGGCAAAATTGGGAGTATTGAAAAGTCGCGCGGCTCAAGCGCGCGTGATGGAAGAGGCGCGCCCGTGGAAGAAACATTGCGTGGCAAATTTGCCGGTATCGACCTGGATGAACTGGTCGACTGGCCGGTTGTGCGAACTTGGCTCTATTGGGGCATGTTCTGGCTCTTGGTCACACCGTCGATCGGTGTGGCGCTGTCGGGCCTCTTCAATTATCCCGATTATCTAGGCACTGCCAACCTGGGACTGACCTTCGGCAGGTTACGGCCGGTCCACGTCAACGGCGTCATCTTTGGCGCGTTTTCCTCCCTCTTCATCGGCGAATGCTACTACTTGGTGCCGCGCCTCTGCGGTGTGCGGGTGCCCTGGCCGCAATGGGGCGTACCGCTGGCCTGGCTGTGGAATGTCTCCGTGGCGGCGGCGCTCATCTCGTTGCCGTTCGGCGAAAACCACGGCCTCGAAGCGGGCGAGTTCCCGCTGTTCGCGAAAATCCCGATCTTCTTCGTTGTCGCCGCGGCGACCGCACAGTTCCTGATCACCATCGCCCGACGTCTCGAGCCACCACTTTATGTCGCACTCTGGTATCTGATCGGGGCTTTCGTCTGGACGACGATGAATCTCGTACTGGGCATCATCCTGCCCTACACGATTTCTGGCATAAACAGCGCGGCCTTCCACGGCCTCTACCTCCACTACATCGTCGGATTGTGGATCACGCCGGCGGGTTACGTGCTGATCTACAATTTCTTGCCGATCAGCGTGGGCAATCCGATCTATGGCCACAAGCTCTCGCTTGTCGGCTTCTGGTCCCTCGCCCTGTTCTACCCCTTTGTCGGCATCCATCATTATCTTTACAGCCCGATCGCCGATTGGGCCGAGACGATCGCGATCGTCACTTCCATGCTGCTGATCATTCCGGTTTGGACGGTGCTGGTGAACTTCTTCGGCACGGTGATGGGCCGCTGGAACGCCTTCGGCAAGAATCTCCCGGCGAAATTCCTGATCATGGGAGCGCTGATGTACCTGGCAGGGTGTTTCCAAGGCTCGACGGAGGCCTTGCGCTCGATCCAGCAGCCGACCCATTTCACCGATTTCGTCATCTCGCACTCGCACCTCACTGTGTTCGGGACGTTCGTGGTCTGGGCAATGGGCGGCCTGGTCTATGTCTGGCCGCGGGCCTGTGGGCGCGAGCTTTGGTCGTTCACGATGGGCAATTGGGCATTTTGGTTGATTACCGTCGGTATCTCCACCATGGGCCTGGTGCTGACCGCCGCCGGACTGCAGCAAGGCTTCCAGTGGATGGCCGGCACCGAATGGCTCGACACGGTTATCTCGATGCGACCCTATTGGCTGGTGCGTACCGTGGGTGGCATAACCATGGATATCGGGATGACGCTTCTCGTCATTAATCTGATGATGACGGCGCTGACCCGCCCCGCCGAAGTGGCGGAAGGTCCGGCATTCGGTTCGGCACCGGTTCCGGCTGGCGGGGCAAACCGATGAGCGCGCGATTCGTTACGCTAGTAGCCGGCATTTTTTTCTTCTTCGCCGCCCTCATCACCCAGGGCTTCCTGCCATTTTTCGAACCCTCGGCGCGAACCAACCGGGTTACTGCCGTGGTCCGCACCGATTTCGGCCAGCTCAAATGGATGATGACTGAGGCCACCGATTACACGCCGCTGCAAAAGCTCGGTCGCGCCGTGTATCTGCGCGAAGGTTGCTGGTATTGTCATTCCCAGTACGTGCGCCCGGTGACCGGCGAGACACGCCGCTGGGGTCCGGTGACCGAGTCAGGCGAGTTTGCCTACGACGTGCCGCACCTGTTCGGCACGCGGCGCATCGGACCCGATCTGATGCGGGTCGGACTTAAGTTCAGTGACGAGTGGCATCTCGCCCATTTCTGGAATCCACGCATGCTCTCCCCGGATTCGATCATGGCACCGTATCGCGGACTGTTCAACGAGCCCGAGCAGCCGGTCAAGATCGTCGATGATGGAGCCGGCAATCGCACGCTGGAAAGGACGTCGGTTTCCGAGGGGCTGTTCGACTTCGCGAGCAAGGAGCAGATCAAGCTCACGCCCAATGCCGACGGGCTGCTGTTCGTGCCCATGCAGGCGCGCGGCAAGGCCCCAGTCATTGTGATACCGAACGAGGAGTACAAAGGCGACGCGGTCAAGATCGCCGCCGAGACGAAAGACCTAGAAGGCCTGATCGCTTATGTCCAGAAGCTCGGCATGGATCGCGGCAAATGGCGCGATCTTTTTGAACCGCAGCAGCTTGAAGTGACCGAAGTCACATTCCCGCGTTCGAGTGAATGGATCGCCCATGGCCGCGAGGTCTATAAGCGGCGATGTCTCGGTTGCCACGGCCTGAATGGAGACGGCAATGGGCCTGCTGCGACCTTCCTTCACATACAGCGCCCGCGAAGCTTCGCGGCTGCTGTGTTCAAATTCCGGCTGACCAAGGAACCACTACCGACTGACGGTGACCTCCTGCGCACGATCACCCGCGGGGTACGCGGCACGGCGATGCCGGCCTGGTATGAACTGCCTCTCACGGATCGGCTCGCTGTCATCCAGTACATCAAGTATGAGCTGGCCGTGGACCGCTCCGATCCGGCCCAGCCTTATGCATTCTTCATCGAGGAGCCACCTGGCCCTCCGCTCTACATCGCAAAGCCGCCCACCGTTTCCCAGGCAATCCTCGAGCGCGGCAAGGAAGTGTGGCAGATCGCAAAATGCTGGGAGTGCCATGGTCAAGGCGGAAAGGGCGATGGCCAGAAGGCTGCCGGGCTGAAGGACGATCTCGGTTTTGGCATTGTGCCGGCCGACCTCACCGGCGGCCAGTTCAAGTCGGGGACAGCGGTCGAAGACATATTCCGCACCATGACGACCGGGTTGAGCGGCACGCCTATGCCCTCCTATCGGGACTCGTTGCCCGAGGAGGACCGCTGGGCGCTCTCGTATTACGTCCTCGCACTTTCGGCCTATAAAGACCCGCTCACATTGCAGGCGCTGACGATCAGCGACACGGATCGCGCGGCGCTTAATGATCTGACGCTGGAGGCGGCTTCTCCGGACAAGGCTT
Source organism: Mesorhizobium sp. WSM4841 (assembly GCF_055811515.1). Taxonomy (NCBI): domain Bacteria; kingdom Pseudomonadati; phylum Pseudomonadota; class Alphaproteobacteria; order Hyphomicrobiales; family Phyllobacteriaceae; genus Mesorhizobium; species Mesorhizobium sp. WSM4841. Next base: position 301,110 of record NZ_JBVVQC010000005.1, on the reverse strand, counting down.
ATGTTCCGGGCGGGGTGCCGGCGCAGAACACTTCTGAACTCGGCGAAGGTAACGGCGGATCGGTGACCGAGAAACAAAATGCTGCCGAAGGAGGCTGAGTTATGCTCGGATTTGAGGTCACCGGACCCTACGTGAGCGCGTTGCTTATGAGCCTTGGTGCGCTCTGTGTCTTTATTTGGGGCGTGCTTTCAGGCGCCTTCCACGGCGCCGATGAAGCGGCCACCAGATTCTACGAAAGGGAAGCGGAAAATGACAACGCCAAGCACACAGCAGAGTGACGGTCCGTCTCACGGTTCGGACCCCGACCACGAGATGGAGGAGTACGCCGGCGGCACCGTCCAGTCGCGACACGGGTATATCCCGATATGGCTGCTGGTCGTCTACGCGGTTCTTTTCGTCTGGGCGCTCTATTACGCCTACCTTTATTGGGGCGGAGTCGGACCGGGAAGGATCGGCTAGAGAGCACGGTCGCGCACGCCAGGTGATGGCTGACGAGTTGAGTGAAGGAGCAGGAGATGCTGATAGCCAAGATCGTAATGGGTTTAGCGATTCTGAATCTTTTCCTACTGTTCTCCGCGCTCGCTTTGAACGTTTCCCTTGTTTATTTCGGCTGACCAGGAGGAGGCGTATGCTTGCAGATACCGTTTTCTCGTTCGCAAATGCGAGTCCATTCCAAGTGATCGCCTTTGTCGGCGGCGCGATAGCGCATATCGCCTTCTTCGTATGGGTGGTTTACCTCGTGCGCCATTAGCGGCGCGGAGCAACACTGATCGAACGGTGCGTCGGCAGGAGGTCTGCCAATGACCTATTACCTCGTGATCTTCGCCGCTGGGTTCGCGGGCAGCTTTCACTGCATCGGCATGTGCGGCGGCTTTGCCTGCGCGCTGGGCCACGATCAGCGAGGGGGAGGCGCAACCGTCCTTCGCCACCTGCTCTATAATACCGGCCGATTGACAACCTATTGCTTTCTGGGCGGGCTCGCAGGCGCGCTCGGTCAAGTCATCTGCACCACGCAGGATCTAACGGCGCCGCCGCTCTTGAACGGCTCCCTCGACATCGCCCAGCGAATTCTCGCGATTGGCGCTGGCCTGCTCATGATTGCCATGGCATTGCAGTTCTTCGGCTTGTTGCAGGTCTTTCACCGGCTTGCTATCGGATTTGGCCGCAGCACATTTGCAGTGTCCCTGCGCAGCCTGCTGACAGCCCGGAGCAGCGCCGCACCGCTTGCCTTTGGCGTGTTCAACGGCTTCCTGCCATGTCCCCTCGTCTATGCCTTCGCCGCCCAGGCGGCGAGCACCGCTGGAGCGCTTCCCGGGGTTCTCGTCATGGCATCGTTCGGACTGGGAACCTTCCCTGCGATGTTGATGATGGGCGGCGTCGGCCGGATACTCGGGCCAGCCTGGCGGCTGCGCGGCGTGCGGCTGGCTGGTGGCTTTATTCTTTTGCTTGGTCTCATCACGCTTGGCCGTGGTCTCCTACCTTCCGACGCGCATATCGGCCTTGCTTGGCTGGGCGGACATCCCGCATGACTGCGCATGGCAATATCTTGTGTAGCCATTGCTCGCTGCCCGTTGGCCGGCGCCCAATGGAGCGCAGGCTCAACGGTGAGGCTTGCGCTTTCTGCTGCTACGGCTGTTGCATCGCCTTTCAGGTGAAGAGCGGCAGACACGAAGAGTGGGAGGCCGCCTGGCTTCTGATCCAGCTCGGCGTGGGAGGCTTTCTCTCCATGAATATCATGATGTTCAGCCTCCTCCTCTATTCGGACGCGTTCACCGGCGTCGATGCGGGCGTGCTGCCGTGGATTCACCTTTTGCTCTGGATCTTCGCGACGCCGGCGGTGGTGATTCTCGGCGCACCTTATCTGCGCGAAATGTGGCTCAATGGCATTCAGGGACGCGTGACATCGTCAGCGCTCATCTTGCTTGGCGTCGCTGCCGCCTATGTTTATTCGGCATTTGCCGTGTTCGAGGGCAGCACGCATGTCTATTTCGACACAGCCGTGATGGTGCTGATGCTGTTCACCGTTGGCCGCTATCTCGAGGCAGTTGGCCGCGCCAGGGCGGCGCGCGACCTCGAACCTCTCCTGGCCGCCGAAAGCGAGAGCGCAACCGTTGTCGACGGCGCGGCAGAGATCCGCCGCCCGGTGCGGGAGGTGACGGCCGGCATGCTGGTGCGGGTCCGGCCGGGCGAGCGCATTCCAGTCGACGGCGTGGTTGTCGAGGGGGAATCGAACACCGATGAAGCCGTGATCACCGGGGAAAGCCGGCAAGTGACAAAGGGCGCCGGCTCCACGGTGATTGCCGGCAGTATCAACATCGACGGCCCGCTCCTGATCCAAAGCAGCGGTGACGGAACCGCAACCCGCTGGGCACAGATTTGCCGGTCGGTGCGCGACGCGCTCAGCCGTCGCAGTCCAACCCAACGCCTTGCCGATCGCGTCGTTGGCGTGTCCGTGCCGCTCGTGCTCGCCCTCGCCGGGCTGACGATCGTTTACTGGGCGCAGTCATTGCCGTTCGATCGGGCGTTGCTGATTGGCCTCTCGGTACTGGTGGTTGCCTGTCCTTGCGCCGTCGGCCTCGCCGCTCCAATGGCGACCTCGCTCGGCATCGGCCGGTTGGCACGGCACGGTTGCCTGGTCCGCGACCCCGGCGTGCTCGAGGCCCTCGCGCATTTGCGGTTGCTCGCCTTCGACAAGACCGGCACTCTGACGGCGGGCAAAGCGCGTCTCGTCGGCATCGACCGCGACGGGGTCGGCATCGACGACGTGCTGGCACGCGCAGCCGGTCTGGAGCGCCTTTCCGAACATGGTCTGGCGCAGGCCATCGCGGCAGCCGCCGCTCAGCGGGGCATCATGCCGCTCGTCACCCGCGATGTCCGGACGGTTCCCGGCCGTGGCATCCGCGGCAGCGCCGAAGGCCGGCCCGTGGCGGCAGGGAACGGCAGATTGATGAATGATCTGGGCTGGCCGCTTCCCCCGTCGCTGGCCGAGCGTGCGCGGTCGCTGGAGGCGAGCGGTCATTCGGTGGTCTATGTCGGTTGGGGCGAGCAGGTTCACGCCGTGCTGTCGCTCGATGATTCACCGCTTCCCGAGGCGCAGGCCGCGATCGCGGCCCTGCGTGAGCGCGGGCTCGACGCCACGCTGTTGACCGGCGACTTGGCGCAAGCGGCGGAGCGGATCGCGGCCCTGGTCGGGATCAAGGACGTCCAAGCGGGCCTTTCGCCGGAGGCCAAACGGCTGGCCCTGGATCGGCTCCGCCATGACCACGGTTCGGTGGCGATGGTCGGCGATGGACTGAATGACGGGCCGGTCCTGGCCGCCGCAGATGTCGGTATCGCCGTCGGCTCCGCCACCGATCTCGCCCGCGAGACTGCGGCGCTCGTGCTGCCTGCGGACGGATTGTGGATGCTGCCCTGGATCGTCGACGTGGCCCGCGCGGTCCGCAGGACCATCTTGACCAACCTTATGTGGGCGTTCGGCTACAACCTCGTCGCCCTGACGTTCGCAGCATTCGGACTTCTGCAGCCAATCCTTGCGGCGGCGGTCATGGCCGGCTCGAGCATCCTCGTGGTGGTGAATTCGCTGCGGCTGGAGCGGCTGCCCGATCCTGTTCCAGCGCTGATCCCGGAGCAACGATCCGGCACCAAGGCGGAGCGTACCCACAATGGCGCCGGCATTTCCGCAATGGCCGGCCCGGCCGTCGAGCGGAGTTGAGTTTCGTTTCAGCCAAACACGTCGTGCGTGAACGCGTCATACCAGCCTTCCGCCGCGCGCGCAGCCTGCCGGCGGACCTCGGAGCTTTCCTCGACCTTGCTGACGAAGCTGATGACGCTCTTGAGCTTCCCATCGACGGGCTTGAAGCTGATGGCATTGCTGAACGCATCGTCGGGGGCGAGATAGGTGTAGCAGGTGTTGAACAAATGCGCCGGGAAACGCGCTGATCCGGTGAGATCGGCCGCGATGGCAAAGGCGCAGGCTTTGGCCTGGCTGTTGGCGCAGAAGGCGGATTTCGGCATATCTCCGCCGATGATCGCGTCGCCGACCAGGTGGATGCCGGGCTGCAGTGCCGATTCGAAGGTGACCGGATCGACCGGACACCAGCCCGACTGGTCGGTGAGCCCGGCCTGCTGCGCCAGGCGCCCGGCCATTTGCGCCGGGACGACATTGGTGACCGCGGCCTTGAATGTTGCGCCCGCAGTTATCACCGATCGGGTCTTCGGATCGACAGCCGTGACCCCGCCGGTAAACTGGGCCGGCAGCCATTCGATCATTCCCGGATAGTGGCGGTTCCAGGCGTCTTGGAACACGTCCTGTGCGTTGAACTTGTCCTTCGCATCGAGGATCAGAATTTTGGCCTTGGGTTTGCTGTGCTGGAAATAGGATGCGACGAGCGAAGCGCGCTCATAGGGGGCGGGTGGACAGCGAAACGGATCCGGCGGAACGACGATGAGGAACAGGCCGCCGTCCTCCATGCTTTCCAGCTGCCGGCGCAGCAGCTTGCTTTGCGGTCCTGCATTCCAGGCGTGCGGCATGATCTCCATCGCCGCATCGTCGTAGCCCTCAAGCGCCCGGTCCCTGAATGCGATGCCCGGCGCAACAACGAGACGGTCATAGCTGAGCTTCGAGCCGTTGTTCAGCGCAACGGTTTTCGCCGCCGGGTGAATCGCCGCGGCGGACTCATGAATGACGGTGATGCCGTATTGCCTTGCCAGCGCTTCATAACCATGGCCGAGCGATTCGAACGGGCGTAGCCCGGCGAGATAGAGATTGCTGAAAAAGCAGGTCGTGTAGCTCTGCCGCGGTTCGACCAGGGTCACGTCGACGGCCGTGGCGCTGGAGGCGAGATATTTGGCGACCGTTGCGCCGCCGATGCCGCCGCCGATCACGACGACACGCGCCTTGGCCTGGCCTAGCGCCATCCGCGGACGCAGCGCCGTCAGCAACGCTGCTCCCGTTAAGCAACCGAACTCGCGACGCGTCCAGGATTTCATGGCGGGTTCTTTCCCTGCGCTGCGACATAGCGCGCGACGCTCGCGATCTCCTCGTCGCTGAGCGAGAGCGCGATAGCGTGCATGATGTAACTGGGGCTCTGGCTCGCCCGGTAGGCAAGCATGGCGCTGGTGAGCCTCTCCTCGCCGAGCCCGATGATGGGGGGAATGCCTTTGTCGTGGCCATCGAGGCGATGGCAGGACGCACAGGTCGCGGCGAGTTGAGCGCCTTGATCAGCGCCCGCCGCCGCTTCGGATTGGCTGACGAGCAGGACGAAGCCTGTGGCGATCGCAAATCCCACGACGGGGCGCATGCTGAACGCCCGTCTTTTTCGGAGTTTTGCGGTCACGCTCCCACCCAACTCGTCACACCACAGTTTGCGCAGCTGAATTGCGCCGCCACCTCAACCGACCGTGAGCTGGTGCGACAACGCAAAGACGGCACCGCCATCTTCTTCCCAAACGAAATCGAGCCGGCCGCTCTCCGTCGCGCGCAGGGAAAATTCGAAGAACGGATTGGCCGAAATCGCCTCGTGGAGATCGACACTGAACACCACAGTTTCGTTGTAGCGGCAGACAAACTTATTGATGATCTTGCGCGGGATTACATTGCCTTGATCATCATGGCGTAGCCCTGTTTCCATCTGATGGCTGATGATGGTCTTGACCTGAAAAATCTCTCCCTTCGCCGCAGTGTTTGGCACGATCACGCGTGGTGTCGGGGTGGTCACTGTCTCTCTCCGATCTCAGGCACAGCCATCCGTGGCGACACGGACCCACGCCGTGGTCATCAGCAAGACGCCGTCATTCATTTCGGCGACAGCGACGACATGTTGCGGTTTGGCAAGGCGGATGCGTGTCGACACGCGCGGCAGAGTGCGTTGCGGGGCGAAGCGGAAACTGGCGACTTCGATAAGCGGGTTCTGCGGTGCGAACACGCGGATTTGCCTCACATGGTCGGCCTCGGTCATGGGGCTGTCGATGTCGAGACTCATGGGCACGGTGTAGCCGGTCGGGAACTCCGCCGGCATTATCAGGCGAAGGCGATCTGATCTCGTGGCCGTCCGTCCGGTGAGCTGTTTGACGAGATCCAACGCCTCATCGTTCGCACGCGCGCTCCGCGGCGAGAAAAGCGCGACCCCGGCGACCCCCGCACTCCCGGCGATCAACACATCGCGGCGCGTCAAGCTCATTGTCCCGGTCTCCAAACCCTGCCAGCGGCGGCAGGCGGCGCACTCGGACACATCAGTGCGGCAGCTTCTGCGAAATTTAGCACTGACAACCGCTGGGAGCAATCTCGCGGAAGTGCCCATGGACGCCCTTTAAACCAATGCACTCTGTTTTACCGGCCGTTGGGAGCACGCCGGCGGATTCTGCGACTACCTAACTGCGGTTGCCGGCCTGATCGCTGGAGGCGTTTTTGCGGCACCGCTGTCGGGATAGATGGTCAAGGCATTGCGGGAAAGGACGTCTTGCGGGTTGTCGGATCTCTGGTCACACTCTTGGCCCGGCTATCAGATGCTCGAATTAACTGGAGCGCTCGAACCGCGCCAGCGCAATGTCTGATTTACAGGCATGCGCGACATTCACGATAAGGCTGAAAAAGGACGGGTTAGGGGCAGGTCACGACGATGCCCACACCAACCTGAATGTCCGTTCTTGAATATTCGCAGCCTGAAGCTGTCAGTCCGCTCCCGGCCCCCATCAAGACGTTTGGCACATTGGCGCCAAGCGTCCGCTCCTGGCGCATCTTTCCATTTGACCATAGGCGCATCCCACCCCAAGCGGTAGTTTAGCGTCGGATTTTCACTAGTATCCAGTCAGCGCCCGCGCTCCCAGCGCAGTCCGTTGAGCCGGGGATCGGTGGCAAACGCCGTCCTGGAAAACTCGATCCGCTTTTCCGGGAACTCACAGATCGCCTGCACGCCGAAGGCGCCCAGCCTGATGCGCCAGGTATGGGGTTCCAGCGGTTTCGGCTTGGCAAAGCCGCTACATGCCAGCAGCGCCACATTGGCGCCTTTCGGGTCGCGCACGGAGCGATAGCGGATCGCCTCCAGCCCGGCTTCGCGCGCGACATCGGCGATATTTTGGCAGGCCGCGTAGTCCGTGGGGTGCGTCCACGCCGCCGCGTCGCGGTCGAGCGGCGGCCGCGTCAGGTCGATCACCTTTGTGCTGCATATCGCAGCGGCGAAGGCCGTGTATTCGGCGGCGTCGTGCGGCCAGGGCGTAGCCGGCGATTCCGCGAAGAACAGCAGGCGGTAAAAAGCCATCTCAGAGACGGCGGTCATCATGGTTTCCGCTGCGTAGTAGACGCCCTTGGTCCTGCCGGCGCGGCGGAAGCGCGAACCGTGCGGGTAGACCGAGCCATAGCGGAACGGCGTTGCCAAGAGATAATGCAGATGCCGGCATTCCAAGGGGATTTGCGGCTTGGTTTCCTCGATCAGGTCTTCGAGGAGGGCCTGCTCGTCGAGCGTGTCAACGACTTTCAATGTCGAGACGCGGTGCTGCGCCTCGACGATGCGCCAGTATTTGCCGTCGAGCCAATACTTGCCGTCGAGTTTGGCGGCCTCAGACGAGAGCGCGTCGGGAGTCCAGATAGGCGATGACATCGATAAGCCCAGATATCGTCACGATTTTTTCGAGCGGGGTGCTATCGAAAGCCGTGTTCGCGTTCTTCAGCCATGCCCGGGCGACGGTCTCGTCGCCGCCGACAATGGCGTCGAGCGAGCGGAACAGCCGGACGAACAGAACGGCAAGCTCGAATGGCTTGGTTCCACGCTCCAGCAGGAATTCTTGCCTGCGCATGCGCGAAACCGTGGCTTCCGAAACCCCGATGATGGAGGCCAGCATCCTGGCGGTAATGTCCAGCAGGTCTGCGGCGCGCAGTGTGGCCTTGGTCAGGACTGCATTTTCGGCCGGGTTGGCGGCGAAATGGGGTTGCATTGTAAGCATCTCTCCTTTCTGATGAAAATATATGCTATAAAAATTTATATGGAAAGACGCTGGCTTTAAACAATTTGGCGGGCCGTCGAGAGGCTGCTCGCGCGGCCCGCCGCTTTGTACAAACCGTGCTGTGCGTGACATGCCCGCCGAATGTCGCATTTGCTGGGACATAGCCGCTGCAAAACTGGAATCCTGGCAAGCACGCCGATGCCATGAACGGCGATTTCAGGGTGGCGACTGAGTTGGGAGGCAAGATGGACGACGCCCATACCGGATCATGCCTGTGCAGGGCTGTGCGGTTCAGGACGCGGGGGCTGTTGCGCGGCGTGATTTATTGTCACTGCACGCAGTGCCGGAAGCAAAGTGGTCACTTCTACGCTGCAACCAATGTTCCCAACGCAGACATCACAATAGCGGGCGCGGAAAGCATCACCTGGTACGAAGCATCTTCGTTTGCCAGGCGCGGTTTCTGTAAGACATGCGGCTCGCTGCTGTTCTGGAAGCCGCAGGATGATGAATATGTCTCGGTTTTGGCCGGACTGTTCGACAAGCCCACCGGACTTCAGGGCCAATGCCACATCTTCGTCGGCGACAAGGGCGACTACTACACGATCGACGATGGGCTGCCGCAGTTCGAGAAGTCGACGCCGTCGATCAAGGTCGCCGACGAATGATTTTTGCAGAGGTCGCCTTATTCCCTTGATCCGGCCATTGCGCTATCCCCTGCCGGTGGTTCGGAAAGGTTTGGCATGCAGCGGCTGATCGATGCTTTCTTCAATTCAGTGCGGGCATTTCGCAAATTGGCTTCCAGCGAGAAAGCCTTCCAGCAGGAGTTGATGCTGCTCGTGCTTGCTTTGCCGCTCGGCTGGTTTGTTTCGGTGTCGTGGCGCGGCTATGCCCTGCTGATCGGCGCGGTGCTGCTGCTGATCATGGTCGAAGTGCTGAACACCGGCATCGAGGCGGCATGCGATGCGTTCAGCCGGGAGTTCAACGTCGATATCCAGCTCGCCAAGGACTGCGGTTCGCTGGCGGTGCTGATTTCGGTGGTGATCGTTGCCGGCGTCTGGGGCATCGCCATCATCGAGCGCATTACGGGGCTACCGATCTAGTATCTCACCTCTTATATGACGGTCACCAAAGGAGACCGTCATGGGTGAAGGTGCCGATTCCCTGCTGCTTGAGCGAGCCGGCCTGCCGGACGATTTACGCTGGCTGGCCGAAAAATACCCGCGCGAGGTCTGGCAGGCGCATTCCAACATCCATGGCATGGCCACTATGTGGCTGCAGCGGCACGACATGTTCCGCGAGCTCGGCGGCATGCTGACCAACGGCATCGGCGACTATCGCGAGGGCAGGCTGACGGCGCCGGAGTTCGCGCGCTGGTTCGCGCCGCGCCTCAACCATTTTCTCGGTCATCTCGACGGCCACCATAACGTCGAGGACAATCATTATTTTCCGGTCTTCGCCAAGGCGGAGACCCGGCTGAAACGCGGCTTCGAGATTCTCGATGCCGATCATCACTCGATCCATGAAGGGTTGGAGCGCAATGCCGAGGCCGCAAACGCCTTCATCCGCACGCTTCAGGAGAGCGAAGACAAGCAGCGCTTTGCCGCCGATGCCTATGCCGACGAGAACAGCCGGCTGATCGCCATGCTGACCCGGCATCTTGCCGATGAGGAGGACCTGATCATTCCGCTGATCCTTGATCGTGGCGATCGTGCGCTCGGCATCGATTGATCCTCACATTTCCTTGCTACGCTCCTTTTTGGCAATGGTGTGAGCGATGAACCAGGCGAGGACGGCCACTGCCAGGCCAATCGCCAGGGCGATCAGCAATCGCTCGTGACGGGCCAGCGCCTGCCCGACGATGCGCTCCGCGCCGAGCCCAAACACATAGCCGATGGCGGCGAACAATCCGGCCCAGATGATCGATGAAACGGCGTTGAGAATGACAAAGCGCGCCACGGCAATGCCGGACAATCCGGCGGCGATGCCGCCGACCAGGCGCAGGCCATAGATAAAGCGGTTCGACAGTACGAAAATATCGGGATGACTGGAGACAAGACGATAGGCGTGGCTGAAGCCCGGCCGGCTCCTCAATTTGATCACGAGCGGATGGTCGGCGAAGCTTCGGCCGAGGGTGAAAAAGAACGTGTCGCCGACAAAGGCGCCGATAGCGGCCGCCAGAAAGGCTTGCCACAGAACGAAAACATGCTGATGCGCGAAAAAACCGCCAAGGATGGCAGCACTTTCGCCCTCGGCTATACAGCCCAGAAAGACGGCAATCAGCCCATATTGTTCGATGAGATGGTGGATGACCTCCGTCATGAAGGCGTCCGCTGCTTCGACAGAATCTCTTCGATCCGTTTCACCTGTTCGGCCAGCTGCCCAATCTCATCGCGCATGCCAACGATCTGGCTGTGGCGCAGTTCGTCCAGCTTTTCATGCAGCGCCATGATCTCAATTTCGGCCTTGAGGTTGACCTCGTAGTCGTGGGCGGCGTCGATCCGGTCGCGCTCAGCCTGGCGGTTCTGCGCCATCATGATCACCGGCGCCTGCAGCGCAGCGATCATGGAGAGGATGAGGTTGAGGAAGATGAAAGGGTAGGGATCAAAGGCGTCGCGCGACAGGAGCCAGACATTGCCTGACGTCCACAGGATCAGGAAGGCGATGAAGGTCAGGATGAAGGACCACGAGCCGCCGATCCGGGCGATGGTGTCGGCGAGGCGGTCGCCAAACGTCTGGCGAAAGGCGACGGCCTTGTTGGTGTCCTTCGAGATCGTGGTGCGTTCGAGCGTGCTTTGCAGCACCTGGCTCTCAACCTGGCTCAGGCCATCTGGCTTTCGCTTCAGCCAGCGCTTTGCCAACTCTTCGATAGTCTTGTTCATGCCGCCTCCGTCGTCAGCGATAGACCTAAAGGCTGCCGGTTCGCACGGGAAGTGGTAGATTGACGCGACAGGGTGAGGAAACAATGATGGATTTTCAGAAAATCCGCGCCCGCGCGGCCAAACGCAAGGGCGGAGAAGCGGTGCTGGCGTCGCTGCTGGGGCCCGTGCCCGACAATGCCGCGGTGGCTGACATCACCGACGACCGGATCCTGTCGACCATGGCCGAGCGTGTTTTCGCCGCTGGTTTCGTCTGGCGGGTCATCGAGCAGAAATGGCCTGGTTTCGAAGAAGCGTTCCTCGGCTTCGAGCCGAAGCGGCTGCTGTTCCAGCCCGATGATTTCTGGCACGATCTGGCAGCCGACGAACGCATCGTGCGCAACCCGCAGAAGATCAAATCCGTCCGCGACAACGCCGTGTTTGTCGAGAGGGTGTCGAAGGAGCATGGCGGCTTCGGCAGGTTCCTCGCCGATTGGCCTGAAGACGACCAGGTTGGACTGATGGCCTATCTCGGCAAGCATGGCAGCCGGCTCGGTGGCAACACCGGTCAGTATTTTCTGCGGTGGCTGGAGTGGGACGCCTTCATCGTCTCGGCCGACATGGCGGCGGCGCTGCGCGACGCCGGCCTGGACATCGCCGAAAGCCCGACCTCCAAGAGGGATCTCGACAAGATCCAGAACCAGATCAATGCCTGGGCGGCACAAACCGGCCTGCCGCGCCGGCATATTTCGCGCATTCTGGCGATGTCGATCGGCGAGAACCACTCGCCGGAAGCGTTGCGCGAATATATGGGCGAATAAGGCACGATCGACATGTCGATCGGTCCGATCGGTCTGACACGAATGACATGTGTCATTCGGTCTGGGTGGTTCAAATGAACGCCATTGCCCGGCGAATTCTGTCGCGCTAAGTCAGCAGGCATGACCGACCAGACCGTTTCCGATATATTGCGCATCGCCGTCGCCCAGCTCAATCCGACGGTCGGCGACGTCGCCGGCAATCTCGCCAAGGCGCGTGAGGCGAGGGCGGATGCCGCCCGCCAGGGCGCCGACCTCGTGCTGTTCACCGAGCTTTTCCTCGCCGGTTATCCGCCCGAGGACCTGGTGCTGAAGCCGGCGTTCCTGAAAGCCTGCGAGCAGGCGGCGCAGGATTTCGCGAGGGATACCGCCGATGGCGGGCCTGCCGTCATCATCGGCACGCCGCTGAAGCGCAAGAGCGGCACGCACAATTCGATCATCTTTGCCGATGGCGGCAAGATCGTTGCCGAGCGCTACAAGCTCGATTTGCCGAACTACGGCGAATTCGACGAGAAGCGCGTCTTCCAGGCCGGCCCTGAAATCCAGGGACCGGTCAATTTCCGCGGCGTGCGCCTGGGGATTCCGATCTGCGAAGACATTTGGGGCGATGTCGGCATCTGCGAGACGCTGGCCGAAAGCGGCGCCGAAATCCTGCTGGTGCCGAACGGCTCGCCCTATTATCGCGGCAAGGTCGATGTCCGCCACCAGGTTGTGATCCGCCAGGTCATCGAATGCGGAATGCCGATCATCTACGCCAATCAGCTTGGCGGCCAGGACGAGCTGATCTTCGACGGCGCGTCGTTTGCCATAGGTTCTGACAAGACGCTGGCCTTCCAGATGAGCCAGTTCGAGGAGACGGTCAACGTCACCACCTGGAAGCGAAACCGCGCCGCCGCAGGCGCGCAAAATGGAAATAATTCCGACGGCTGGGTCTGCTCCGAAGGGCCGATGTCGAAAATACCGGAAAAGGAGGAGGCCGATTATCGCGCCTGCATGCTGGGCCTGCGCGACTACGTCAACAAGAACGGCTTCAAGAACGTTGTGCTCGGCCTTTCCGGCGGCATCGATTCGGCGATCTGCGCAGCACTTGCTGTCGATGCGCTCGGCGAGGAACGGCTGCGCGCCGTGATGATGCCTTATCGCTACACCTCGAAGGACTCGCTCAAAGACGCCGAGGATTGCGCCCGTGCGCTCGGCTGCCGTTACGACATCGTGCCGATCTTCGAGCCGGTCGAGGGATTCCTGCATACGCTGACGCAGCTTTTCGAGGGCACCAAGGAAGGCATCACCGAAGAAAACCTGCAGAGCCGCGCGCGCGGCACCATTTTGATGGCGATCTCTAACAAATTCGGCTCGATGGTGGTCACCACCGGCAACAAGAGCGAGATGTCGGTTGGCTATGCCACGCTCTACGGCGACATGAATGGCGGTTTCAACCCGATCAAGGACCTCTACAAGATGCAGGTCTATGCGCTGGCGCGCTGGCGCAATACGCACGTGCCGCCGGGCGCACTGGGTCCATCCGGCGAAGTGATCCCGAACAACATCATCGACAAGGCGCCGTCGGCGGAACTGCGCGAGAACCAGACGGATCAGGATTCGCTGCCGCCCTATCCGGTGCTGGATGACATATTGGAGTGTCTGGTCGAGAACGAGATGGGTGTCGACGAGATCGTTGCCCGCGGCCACGACCGGGCGACGGTGACGCGCGTCGAGCACCTGCTCTACATTGCCGAATACAAGCGCCGGCAGGCAGCGCCCGGCGTGAAGATCACCAAAAAGAATTTCGGCCGCGACCGCCGTTATCCCATCACCAACCGGTTCAGGGATGGCGGGTAAGCGCCGTTTCTCGCTCCTGTGAGATGGCTGCGGCCGGACGAGTGGCACAGTCAGCTTGACCGCATTCCGGCCGCCTGACCGAGGAAATCGTACAACCCGCGATTGTTGCAAAATCGCCTCACAGTTGGACCAGATGCGCTTTTCGGCAACTTGCTGGCTTGGCGACACGTTGACGCATCTCTATAAACGCCTTTCCGCGATCCCTACGCATCGGCCCGAAAATCGGAACCGATTTTCGGAAAGCACGATGCGCAGGTTCAATTTGTTAGAGCGTACTTTGTGCGTCCAAATCGACGCACGTCGCTCTAATGGGAGGACCGAATGGCAGGATTTGACATCGTTATGCGAGGCCGCGAAGCCTAGGTCTCAGAGGGCGCGCCGGAAGGTTTTCACCTTCATGGGCAAGCCCACCTGACAACAGGCCTTCGTCGATGCCGGTCGCCGCCCGTATTCGGGCGAGCCGCCAAATATGCCGAACCTCCGCATTCCCGGGCGCTAATTCGCCCAACGCGGTTTTTTCAATTTTCGACCTTACCGGGGCCGGGCTCGCTTGCGCCCGAATGACATCATGGCTCGTTTTCAGATAGATTTGCGCGCCGGCGCCTTTCGCAGCGTCCTTGGCTTCACGCTCAGCCATTGGCGGCGCCAGCCGTGGCGGCTTTCGCTCATCATGGGCACGTTCCTGCTGTCGACCTTGGCCGACGTGCTGACGCCGCTCTATTCCGGCCGGCTGGTCGACGCCGTCGCCAGCAGTGCTGCAGCCGACGATGTCGCGTGGAATGCGGCGACGGCAGCGTTTTCGATGCTGGTGACGCTGGCGCTCACCGGCGTCGTGCTGCGCAACCTCGCCTTCATGGCTATCGTCGAACTGACCCTGAAGATGATGGCGGATATCGCCGCCGACGCGTTCCATCGCGTCCAACGCTTCTCCACCGACTGGCACGCCAACAGCTTCGCCGGATCGACCGTGCGCAAGATAACCCGCGGCATGTGGGCGCTCGACCTGCTCAACGACACGATCCTGATCGCGCTGCTGCCGTCCGTCGTCATGCTCGTCGGTTCGACGCTGCTGCTCGGCTGGTTCTGGCCGCTGATGGGTGCTGTCGTCGCCGCAGGTTCGGTGCTGTTCATCGCGGTGACGGCGCTGCTGTCGCTTGGCTATGTCGCGCCTGCCGCAAGGCTTGCCAACGCATGGGACACGCGCCTGGGCGGCTCGCTGGCCGATGCGGTGAGCTGCAACGCCGTGGTCAAGGGTTTTGGCGCCGAGGAACGCGAGGAAACGCGCCTCGCCAAGGTCGTCGCCAGATGGCGCGCCCGCACGCGCCGCACTTGGGTGCGTGGCACCGTCAACGGCACCACGCAAGGGTCGATGCTGCTGCTTCTGAGAACAGCGGTGATAGGATTCTCCCTGCTTTTGTGGTCGTGGGGGCAGGCGAGCGCCGGCGATGTCACCTTCGTGCTGACCTCGTTCTTCGTGCTGCAAGGCTATTTGCGCGATATCGGCACGCATATCCGCAATTTGCAGCGCTCGATCAACGACATGGAGGAACTGGTCGACTTCCAGTTCGAGCGCCTCGGCATCGAGGATGTGCCCGGCGCCAGGCCGATCCGCATCACCGACGGCCGCGTCAGCTTCGACAAAGTCACCTTCCATTATGGCAGCCACCGACTGCCGCTCTATCGCGACTTTTCGGTGGACATCGCGCCGGGCGAGCGCGTCGGGCTGGTCGGCCATTCGGGCTCGGGCAAGACGACCTTCGTCAAGCTGATCCAGCGCCTTTACGACGTGAACGCGGGAACGATCCTGATCGACGGTCAGGATATTTCCGGGGTGGCGCAGGCGTCGCTGCGCGGGCAGATCGCCATCGTCCAGCAGGAGCCGATCCTGTTCCACCGGTCGCTGGCCGAAAACATCGCCTATGCCCGGCCGAGCGCCACGCAAGCCGAAATCGAGCACGCCGCACGGCTGGCAAGCGCGCACGACTTCATCGTCGATCTGCCGAAAGGCTATGGCACGCTGGTCGGCGAGCGCGGCGTGAAACTGTCGGGCGGCGAGCGCCAGCGCGTGGCGATCGCGCGGGCCTTCCTCGCCGATGCGCGGATCCTCATTCTGGACGAGGCGACGTCGAGCCTCGATTCAGAATCGGAGGTGTTGATCCAGCAGGCGATGGAGCGGTTGATGGTCGGCCGCACGACGCTGGTCATCGCGCACCGGCTTTCGACGGTACGGGCGCTGGACAGGCTTCTGGTGTTCGATCGCGGCCGCATCGTCGAGGAGGGTTCGCATGACCAACTAATCCGGCTGCAGGGCGGCATCTACCGCCGGCTGTTCGAGCGCCAGGCGCTCGAATTGACCAAGGGGCTGGCGATCTGACGGCCTACAGCGCCGCGCGTCCATTAGAGCGACGTGCGTCCACTTGGACGCACAAAGTACGCTCTAACATTTTGAATCTGCGCATCGTGCTTTCCGAAAATCGGTTCCCGATTTTCGGGCCGATGCGCTAGAGCGACGTGTGTCCACTTGGACGCACAACGTACGCTCTAACACTTTGAATCTGCGCATCGTGCTTTCCGAAAATCGGTTCCGATTTTCGGGCCGATGCGGTAGGACGCGCGGCGCTGCCGCCTTTTCATCGCCTTCGTCATGTTCTATGTCTGCGGCCAGGCGCGGGGGCGTGTCTTGTCAACAGCAAAACCATCCGGTACGCCCCGTTCATGACAGTTACCGTCCGTTTCGCCCCGTCACCAACCGGCCGCATTCATATCGGCAATGCGCGCACTGCGCTGTTCAATTGGCTGTTCGCCATGAACAACAAGGGCCGCTTCATCCAGCGCTTCGATGACACCGACGTCGCGCGCTCGACGCAGGAATTCTCCGACGCCATCCTCTACGACCTGCATTGGCTGGGCATCTTTCCCGACGCCACGGAATACCAGTCACGGCGCTTCGAGATCTACGATGCGGCGATGGAGAAATTGAAGGCAGCGCGCCTTCTCTATGCTTGTTACGAGACACCCGAAGAGCTCGATCTCAGGCGCAAGGTGCGCCGCACGCGCGGCCTGCCGCCGGTCTACGGCCGCGAAGCGTTGACGCTGACGCCTGAGCAGATCGCCGAATACCAGTCCGATGGCCGCCGGCCGCACTGGCGCTTTCTGCTGCCCAATTTCACCAGCGACCCCTTGCAGCCGGAGCGCACGGAAATCCACTGGAACGATCTGGTGCGCGGCGAGGAAACCGTCGACCTCGCCTCGCTTTCCGACCCGGTTCTAATGCGCGAGGACGGGACCTATCTCTATACTCTGCCTTCGGTGGTCGACGACATCGAGATGGGCGTCAGCCACGTTATCCGTGGCGACGACCACGTCACCAACACCGGTGTGCAGATCGCCCTGTTCCAGGCATTGGGTGCCGAGCCGCCGGTGTTCGGCCACCACAATCTGTTGACCACCGCATCGGGCGAGGGCCTGTCGAAGCGGAGCGGCGCGCTCTCCATCGAGAGCTTGCGCGAGACCGGCATCGAACCGATGGCCGTCGCCTCGCTGGCCGTGCTTGTCGGCACCTCGGAAAACGTCGTGGCGGTGCCCGATATGACCGAGCTTGCCCGGCGCTTCGATCCGGCCGCGACCTCGAAATCCGCCGCGAAATTCGACCCGGACGAGCTCTTCGTGCTCAACCGCACGCTGCTGCATCATATGCCGTTTTCAGAGGCGCGCGACCGGCTGATCGTGCTCGGCATTTCCGGCGAACAGGCCGAGCCGTTCTGGCTGGCGGTGCGCGGCAATCTCGACAGGCTGGCCGATGCCGCAATCTGGTGGCGCACACTTCGCGACGGCCCGCAGGAGCAGCCGGACTTTTCCGACGTCGACCGCGATTTCCTTCGCCAGGCGTTCGACCTTTTGCCGGAAGACCCCTGGAACGGGTCGGTGTGGAAGGAGTGGACGGGCAGGATCAGGGAAGCGACCGGCCGCAAGGGCAAGGCGCTGTTCATGCCGCTCAGGTTGGCGCTTACGGGGCAGCCTTCGGGACCGGAGCTTGCAGATCTGTTGCCGCTGCTGGGTCGGGAAGGAACGTTGGCCCGACGACCCTGACCTTGCGCTGTCCCGGCGGCGGCAAAGTCGTCGGCGAGGGTTTGACGGCGAGGCGCTTGATGACGTCGCGGTCGAGCCCGCCTTCGACATTGGCCAATGTCTCGGGGTCGGCGCCTGGATCGGGTTTGGCGACAGGCAATGGTGTGGTCTCTACATCGGGGTCAGTCTGTTCCGGGCTTGGCGGGTTGCCGGCAATGATCTCGAAATTTCGTGCTGCGTTGCAGCCGCAGGCCGGCGAGGGAGAGGTTTCGGGCTGCTTGTAGAGATAGGCGGTCGGCAGTTCGCTATAGGGCCTGCCGGTTACCGAAGACGTCATGTCAGCCGAGTTGTCGCCTATGCCGCGCGCATAAAACACCTGCATCTCGGTGCCGGGGCAACTCGAATCGCAGTTCTTCTGATCGCGCTCGAAATCGCCCAGCGAGGCGGCATTCGACATCGGGAAGAAATAGCCGTCGCAGGTGCGCACACACATTGTGCGGAATTCGTCGCCGAGGCGCGGCAGGTCCATGCCGTCGGGCTGATTGATCATGGCGCGGACACCGCGTTCTTCGTCGGGATCGCTCGGTTCGTCCAGCGCATCGGGCTGATTTCTGGCGTCGCCCAAAAGCCGATCGAGCAGATTTCCATTGCCATTCTCACGTTTCGCCTCCAGGACAGGCGCACGTTCCGAAGGCACGATGCTGTCGCGACAGCCATTGGCGTCGAGCGAAGCCAATATGCGCGCGCGATCGCGGCGCGAGCCGCCGTCGGCGAGCTGCGCGCGCTTGATCTGCAGGGCATCGAGATTGGCGATCATGCGGTCGAGCGTGGCCTCGAGTGCGCCGCAAGCGTTGCGATTGCGGCCGAGCAGCAAAAAGTCGCAGCCGGCGCTGTCGGACTGGCGGCTTGCCTTTGAAATCTGCTCGCGCTGTCGCACGATCGCGTCGTCGTATTTCCTGAGCAGGGCCGGCTTGCCGCCACCGCGCGAAGCGGCCGCGAGATCGGCTTCCAGCTGGCGGCAAACACCGGAGGCGGCCTGCGGCTGAGTGACGGCAAGGCCTGATAACGCCAGTGCACCGAGCAGCGCCGCGGCACGCGTCAGCTTCCACCCTCCGCCCGTCATTCGCCGTGAACTCCGTTTAACCGCCCGTCGCGAAAGCTACCGCTTTGCGGTTATTTGTTAGCTTACCGCGAAAGGCCGTTTTAGCCCAGATTTACGACCGCCTGCGCCTTATGGGCCGCTTCGACCACGGCGAGCGCCGTCATGTTGACGACACCGCGTGACGTCACCGACGGCGTCAATATATGCGCCGGCCTGTCGGTGCCGAGCAGGATCGGCCCGACATGCAGCGCGTCCATCATCGCGCGCAGCGCGGTGAGCGTGATGTTCGCCGAATCGAGATTGGGGAACACCAGCAGATTGGCTTCGCCCTTCAGCCGCGAATGCGGATAGACGCGCTGGCGCAGTTGCTCCGACAGAGCCGAGTCGGCATGCATCTCGCCGTCGCATTGCAGGTCTGGCGCAATGCGCGCCAGGATCGCCGCTGCCTGCCGCATCTTGAGCGCGCTTGGCGAATCGCGTGAGCCGAAATCCGAATGCGACAGCAGGGCGGCCTTGGGCTCGATGCCGAAGCGCTGGATTTCTTCGGCAGCCAGCACCGTCATCTCGGCGATCTCCTCGGCCGTCGGATCGACGGTGACGTGCGTGTCGGTGAGGAAAATGATGCCGCGCTGCGAGATCAGCATGGAAAGCGTCGACAGGTCATGATCCTTGATACCGGCGCGCGGGCCGATGATCAGGGTGACATTGCGCAAATGCCGCTCGAAACGCCCTTCCAGTCCGCAGACCATGGCGTCGGCGTCGCCACGCTTAAGGGCAAGTGCTGCGATCACGGTGTTGTCGGTGCGCACCATGGTGCGCGCGGCCTCCGTCGTCACACCGCGCCGGCCGGCGAGTTCAATTAAAAGGTCGACATAGTGGCGATAACGGGGATCGTCCTCGGGATTGATCAGGCCGAAATCGACGCCCGGCTTGATGCGCAGCCCGTAGCGTTTCAGCCTGACTTCGATGACATGCGGGCGACCGATCAGGATCGGCTCGGCGATGCCTTCCTCCAGCACCACCTGGGCGGCACGCAGCACGCGCTCGTCCTCGCCGTCGGCATAGATGACGCGCTTGGCGCTCGACGTCTTGGCCATCGTGAACACCGGCTTCATGACCAGGCCGGAGCGGAAGACAAAGCGGTTCAGCGTGTCGATATAGACCGTCATGTCGGTGATCGGCCGTGTCGCGACACCGGTGTCGCAGGCGGCCTTGGCGACGGCCGGAGCGATGCGCAGGATCAGCCTGGGATCAAAGGGCGAGGGGATCAGGAAATCGGGCCCGAAGATCGGCGTTTCGCCGGAATAGGCGCGGGCGGCGACATCCGACGGTTCCTCGCGGGCAAGGGCCGCGATCGCCCGCACCGCGGCCATCTTCATCTCTTCGTTGATGGCGCTGGCGCCGCAGTCCAATGCGCCACGAAAAATGTAAGGAAAACAAAGTACATTGTTGACTTGATTGGGAAAATCGGAGCGGCCGGTGCAGATCATCGCGTCGGGTCGCGCCGCCCGTGCTGCTTCCGGCATGATCTCGGGGTTGGGGTTGGCCAGCGCCAGGATCAGCGGTTTTGGCGCCATATGCTGGAGCAATTCCGGTTTCAGCACGCCGGCGGCCGAAAGACCCAGGAACACGTCGGCGCCCGGCAGCACATCGGCCAGCGTGCGCGCCTCGGTGTCCTTCACATAGGGGTCCTTCCAGCGGTCCATCTCGTCGACGCGGCCCTTGTAGGCGACGCCGAAACGGTCGGTGACCCAGATGTTTTCGACGCGCGCGCCAAGCAAAACCAGCAAGTTGAGGCAGGCAAGGGCCGCAGCTCCTGCGCCGGAGGTGACGATCTTGATGTCGGAGATGGTCTTGCCGGCAAATTCCAGCCCGTTGAGCACGGCCGCGGCGACAATGATCGCGGTGCCGTGCTGGTCGTCGTGGAAGACCGGTATGGCCATGCGGGCCTTGAGCCGTTCCTCGACCTCGAAGCATTCGGGCGCCTTGATGTCTTCGAGGTTGATGCCGCCGAAGGTCGGCTCCAGCGCCGAGATCGTCTCGACCATGCGCTCGATGTCAGGCGCGTCGATCTCGATATCGAAGACGTCGATGCCGGCGAATTTCTTGAACAGCACCGCCTTGCCTTCCATCACCGGCTTGGAGGCCAGCGGACCGATATTGCCCAAGCCGAGCACCGCCGAACCATTCGAGACGACGCCAACCAGATTGGCGCGCGCCGTGTAGTCGGCGGCGGTTGCCGGATTGTCGCGGATTTCCAGACAGGGCGCCGCGACGCCGGGCGAATAGGCAAGCGCCAGGTCGCGCTGGTTGCCGAGCGGCTTTGTTGCCTGGATTTCAAGCTTTCCAGGCCGTGGATGCTTGTGGAAATAAAGTGCGGCTTCGTCGAGGTCCGACCGGGCTGCTTTTTTGTTTTCGCCTTCCATGCGGGCCTCCCTGCGATCCTGCCTTGAAGCCCTTTTAGCATGCAGCGTTGGATTTTCACGATGCCAAATGACGCAACCGCCAATTAGGCGCAAGAATCGTCAAAAACTCATCTATGTCAGACTGTTGCGCTGAAATCCTCACCTGCCTTGTTGCTGCCGGGCTGATGTCATGCGAGCGCATTGCGCGACCGGGGTATGTCCTATCGCGGGCAGTTAAGTCACGTCTAGACGACCTCAAGCAGTTTCCAGACGCTGTCGACAAGGCCGACCGTGGCCGCCGTTTCGCGATCACGGCAAGCGGCCAGGCGGGCAGCGATACGTCGGCGATTGCTGCATACCGGACGCCCTGAAATACAAGCCGCTGTGTCGATCGTGGCAGCAGGGCCGCGCCCAAGCCTGTGGACACGAGCGATAGCATGGTCAGTGCCCGCGTCGCCTCCTGGACGATCCGCTCGGTGAACGTGTCCACGATGCGGGCATGGGGCGCCGGGCCTTGTGCAGCCGGAAACATGATGAGCCCGTGTCGGGCGATGTCCGCCAGCGTCACCGTGCGTCTGCCGGTCGTCAGGCAGAACGGCAATAAGATCTTCAGCAGGATAGTCATGGACGTCGAGACGTTCGTCGGTCCCGAGCGGTGGATGCACGAAACCGATGTCGATCTCACTCAGCGACAACGCCGCAATCTGCTCATTGGTGGACATCTCGATCAAACGCGTCATCGATAAGATATCGAATAGCTGGCAGTCTTTGCGGAACGCAATTGCGACCGGAGATATCATGTCCCATTTCACCGTTTTCCCCCTCGTGCTCACAGCAGCCATGATGGCCGCCGCTCCAGCACTGGCAGGCACTCGCCTCTGACGAGACGGCGCCGACGCGCCAGCCGCAGAGTTTCCGGTCACCGAGCGGCGCCATGGCCGACAGCTTCGAACTCGCGTTTGATCGCCGGCAATGGTCGGCGGCGGCCTCACCATGCCAGTGCTCGTCATCCGCTCCGGACGGGATTTCTGGAGCCGGCCGGAGGACGCGAAGACAATCGCAGACGAAGCACCGAAGGCGGAACGTCTGGACATCCCTGACGCCACGCACTTCGTGCATCTCGATCGCGAGGCCGCAGGGCGCGGTGTGTTCCTCGACGCTGTGAAGCGGTTTCTCGATCGGCAGGAGGAATAACCATGAAGGGTAGTTCATGTGTCCTGCGGGAGCAGCAGCCGCAAGGTGTCAGGTCGACCGCCTCCAGGCTTTGCGGCTACCGTCCACCCGACAGCTACTCACCGCGCGGTTGCGGGGCTACGCCTATCTCCGCCGCGCCACATCTCGACTCTCCCGTCTCCGCCATTTCCCTGCGCGCACAAACGTCAGACTTCACTAGGCCGGCGCCGTTTCCTTGGATGTACATGCTTTTTTGTCATCGATGAACGCACCCATCGCGGCGAGGTGGTCGGCGAAGCCGGCAACGAACCGCCTGACCTTCAACGGAATAAAGCGGTTCGACGGATAGACCGCATGCACGTGGTGCGGTGCGTAGTGCCAGTCAGGCAGCACATATTCGAGCCGCTCTTGCGCGACGAGCGGGTCGAGTATCACCTTGTGGCCGAGGCCGATGCCGATGCCAGACAGCAGTGCCTGCTGGTTAAGGAGCGAATTGTTGGAGCGCATGGCCGGCCGAATCCGCACCTCGGCCTTTTGGCCGCCTGGGCCGGTGAGCGGAACGATCTCGCGCGTCGTGATGTGGGCGTAAAGCAGGTAGTCATGCTCGGCAAGATCCTCAGGTCGCCGCGGCCTGCCCATCCGGTCGAGATAGTCCGGCGTTGCCGCGAGGCGTCGCTCCATCACACCCAGCTTGCGCACGATCAGCCGATCGTCATCGATGGTCCCCATGCGGATCACAACGTCGAGCCGCTCTGCGATTACGTCGACGAAACTGTCGGTCAGTGCCACGTCGAGCATCAGTTCCGGATAGGCCCGCTTGAACTCGATCAGATAGTTGCCGAGCACACCTGCGCCGAAGCTGGCCGGCGCGCCGACTGCAAGACGTCCGCACATCTTTGATTCGAGACAACCGACGCTGCGGTCCGCCTCCTCGAGGCGCTCGACGATGTCGCGGGCACGCTCCAGATAGCGTCGGCCGGCTTCCGTCGGAGAAACATACCGCGTCGTACGGTCAAATAGCCGGACGCCGAGGCGCTTTTCCAATGCGCGGATCTGCTGGCTGACGGCCGGCTGGCTCAAGCCTAGCCCGCGCGCGGCCGCCGAGAAGCTGCCGGTCTCGAAGGCGCGTATGAAGCTGGTCAGCTCGGTCAGGCGGTCCATGATAGCAACTCCCCGTCGTGATTAATAAGCAAAGGTAATAGCTTATATACGATACAGGCAAGTTCAAAAAGCTGAACCTATGAAGTAGACCCGTCTTGCTCTGACTCGGAGCCCCTACGATCCCCCAACCGGAGATGATGCCATGACGCGTTCCCGCCGACATTTTCTCGCCAGTGCCGGCCTAGCCGGCGGCGCCCTTCTAGCCGGCGCCTCCGTTCCGGCACTGGCCCGTGCGCCGCTGGCTCACGCCCCGACCCTTGGCGCGTTGCACCGCAAGGTGGGTTCGATCGAGGTCACGGCGCTGCTGGACGGCTATATCGACATTGGTTCCGAGTTGGTCATCGGGCTCGCTGAGGCCGATGCGGAGCGGCTGGCTGCGGCCAGCTTCCAGAAGCCCGGACCGCGCCGCGCACCGGTCAATGCCTATCTCATCAATCTGGGCGACCGTCTGGTGCTCGTCGACGCCGGTACGTCGGACAGCATGGGCCCGTCACTCGGCCGACTTCCGGCCGCTATCGAGGCGGCCGCCGTCTCTCCGGACCAGATCGACACATTGCTGATTACCCACATGCATCCCGACCATATCAACGGCGTGCTGACTCCCGCCGGCCAGGCGCTGTTTCCCAATGCCGAGCTCGTCGTCACCGCCACCGACTACGCCTTCTGGCACGACGACGCGAACATGAACCAGGCGCCGGACGAGGCGAAGCCGTTCTTCATCGGGGCACGCAAGGCTGCCGCCGCTTATGCGGACCGCCTGCGGCAAGTGGACGGCGAGCGCGAGGCGCTCGGCTCGATCCGCACCGTGCCGCTGCCCGGCCACACTCCGGGCCATGCCGGATTCATCGTGGAATCGGACGGCGAGGCGCTGTTCATCTGGGGCGATGTCGTGCACATGGCGACCTACCAGTTCGCGCGCCCGGACTGGAGCATCGCGTTCGATGTCGATTCCAAACTGGCCGCCGAAACGCGCAAGCGGACGCTCGATCGGGTCGCTGCCGACCGGATGCTGATCGCCGGAATGCATTTGCCGTTCCCCGGTTTCGGACACGTCGCGCGCGACGGCCAAGCCTATCGCTTCGTGCCGGCCGAATGGCCCTATGAACTGTAGTGGCGGCCAGCGCGGGAAGGGGCGGCGTTCCCAGCAGGTACCAGGCGTTAGGTATTAGAACGCGCTGACATAGGCGCCGCCGTCGACCGGTATGTTCTGCCCGGTCAGGTAGCCGGCATGAACCGAGCACAGGAAGGCGCAGATCTGGCCGAATTCCTCCGGCGTGCCGAGCCGCTTGGCCGGAACGTTGGCTGCTGCCTGGGTCTTGCGCACGGCGGCAGCAGCCGGATCTTCGGGGGTGCCGGCTTCATGCGGAGGGCGCAGCCTGTCGGTGTCGATCTTGCCCGGCAGCATGTTGTTGATCGTCACATTGCGGTCGATCACCGTCCGCGCGACGCCGGCCAGGAACGAAGTCAGGCCGGCGCGCGCGCCGGACGACAGATCGAGGCCGGGAATGGGAACATAGACCGACAGCGAGGTGATGTTGACGATGCGGCCGAAGCCGCGTTCGGCCATGCCGTCGATGACAGCCTGAACCAGCTCGACCGGGGTCACCATGTTCTGGGTGACGCCTTCGAGGATCTTTTCGCGGTCGAGTTCGCGGAAATCGCGAAGCGGCGGTCCGCCATTGTTGTTGACGAGGATATCGGGATTGGGACAGGCGGCAAGCAGCGCCTTCTGCACCTCGGGCTTCGACACGTCGCCGACGATTTCGGTCACCTCGACGCCAAATCTTTCGCGCAGTTCGGCGGCGGTCTTCGCCAATTGGTCGGCATTGCGCCCGTTGACGACCAGATCACAGCCGGCCTCGGCCAGCGCCATGGCGCAACCGCGCCCAAGTCCCTTGCTCGAAGCACAGACGATGGCCTTTTTTCCGCGAATACCGAGATCCATGGCGATTTCTCCTCTGATTGGCGCGGCAACCTACTCTTGAGGCTGGACCAATCGCAACCGTCATACGGTTGTTGCATGAATCGGGGCATAGGCTGCACGAGAGCAACGGTGAGAATCCAATGCCTGGCGCAGAGCCCCGCACTTTCCGCAGCATGTTCATCTCCGACGTCCATCTCGGATCGAAGGCGGCGAAGGCCGAGTTCCTGATCGATTTCCTGCGCCATCACGACGCCGATATCATCTATCTCGTCGGCGACATCGTCGACGGCTGGCGGCTGAGACGGAACTGGCACTGGCCGCAGAGCCACAACGACGTCGTCCAGAAATTGCTGCGTAAGGCGCGCAAGGGCGCCAGCATCACCTACATCGCCGGCAATCACGACGAGTTCGCGCGCCAGTTCCAAGGCGTGCATTTCGGCGGCATCGTCGTCGCCGACCGCGCCATTCACGAGACCGCCGACGGCAAACGTCTTCTTGTTATCCATGGCGACCAGTTCGACACTGTCGTCCACAATGCGCGCTGGCTGGCCTATCTTGGCGACTATGCCTACGACGCGGCCATGCTCGTTAACCGCGTGGTGACGCGGCTTCGCCAACTGCTTGGCCTGCCTTATTGGTCGTTTTCGTCCTGGGCCAAGGTCAACGTCAAAAAGGCGGTGAATTTCATCGGCTCGTTCCAAACGATGCTGACCGAGGAAGCGCGCCGCTCGCATGTCGACGGCGTGATCTGCGGGCACATCCACCATGCCGCGATCGAAAATTATGAGGACGTGCAATACATCAACACCGGCGATTGGGTGGAGAGTTGCACCGCGGTGGTCGAGCATTTCGACGGCCGGATGGAGATCCTGCACTGGGCGCACGTCCTGCCGGAGGCTCCGGTCGGCAGCGAAGTGCTCGTGCCGATCGACATCAAGGGCAGGGCAGTCCAGGCTGCCTGACCAAACCCGACCTCACCTCGCTTTAATCGATTAGTCCAAGCGGTTCCGCCGACTTTTTCAGCATGTTATGGATTTGGCGTGCGCTGCAGGCCGACTCGGCTGAACGCTGCGCCGACGGATTGCCTGTTGATGTCCTCCCTGCCGCCGCTTTCACCCGAACAGCTCGTCAAGCCGCGTCATTTCGAACTGCGCATGGGCCTGATTTTCTTCACGCTTTTCGTGCCGCTCGGAATGCATTTGCCATATTTCCCGCTGTGGTTGCAGGCAGAGGGTTTCGATGCCGAGCAGATAGCGGTCATTCTCGCAGCACCATTGTTCCTGCGCGTGGTGACGACGCCATTGCTTACAGCACTGGCCGACAGGGCGAGCGACCGCGCCCATGTCTATGTCGCGCTGGTGGCCGCATCTGTGGCTGCGTCCGCCGGTTATTTCCTGACGCCGACCTACGCCATGGTGCTCACCGTTTCGCTGGCGCTCACCGTGGTCTGGACACCGCATTCGCCGATTGCCGATTCGCTGGCGCTATCGGGTGTGCGCCGCTTCGGCTCCAACTACGCAAGCATGCGCAAATGGGGATCGATCTCCTATCTGTGCGCAAATCTTGCGGGCGGTTTCATCCTGTCGGCGACCGGCGCCCAGGCTGTTCCGATGATCATCTTCGTGGCGTTTGGCGCCGCGCTTGTCGTCGGATTGATCGCGCCGCGGCTCGGCCGTCCGCGCCGTGCCTCGCCGCTTTCTGCGGCCGACATCCAGCAATCGGCGCCAAAACTCCTCAACGCCTATTTCCTGTATTTCTCCATCGGCGTCGGCGTCATCACCGCCAGCCACGCGTTTTTCTACGGCTTCGTCTCGATCTACTGGAAATCGATCGGCATCGGCGATCAGGTTGTCGGGTTGCTTTGGGGCTGGGGTGTGGTGGCCGAGATCGGCATGTTCATGGTCTTTACCCGGGTTTTCGGCTCCTTCTCGGTCGTGTCGATCATGGTGATGGCCGGGATAGGCGCGATCGTGCGCTGGATTGCCTTCCCCATGATCTGGCCGCTCGGCCTCGGCATTGCCGGATTCTTCGCTGTCCAGACGCTGCATGCGGTCTCCGTGGCGCTGGTTTTGATCGGCCTGCAGAAAATGATCGGTGAGACGGTCGCGGAGGAACGCACCGGGGCCGCGCAAGGCATCGCCTATTTCTCCAACGGCTTTTTCACGGCCGTGGTGACGCTCATGTCCGGGCCTCTGTATGACCGCTTCGGCGTGGGTGGTTTTTTTGCCATGGTTCCGATCGCCTTGGTCGGCCTTGTACTGATCGGGTTTGCCGCGCGTTCAGCCCCACAGCGCCGCATCGGGCGGTGACACCAGTGAACCTTGGTAGACGAGACCGGGAACACGGTCGCGGGCAAGCAGCAGCGGCCCGTCGAGATCGACGAAATCGGCATCCTGCGCCAAGAGCACGGCCGGCGCCATGGCCAATGACGTGCCGACCATGCAGCCGACCATGACGCCAAAACCCAGTTCGCGGGCGCGATCGCGAAGGACGAGAGCAGCGGTCAAGCCGCCTGACTTGTCGAGCTTGATGTTGACGGCATCGTAAAGGCCGACAAGCGAAGCAAGGCCCCCTGCCTCATGCACACTTTCATCGGCGCAGATCGGCACCGGATGCGCGATGTGGCGAAGGATGCCGTCACGGCCCGCCGGCAGCGGCTGTTCAATCAGGGCGATGCCGTATTCGGCGGCAAAGGCGAGATTTGCAACGATGTTGTCGTCGCTCCAGCCCTCATTAGCGTCAAGGATGATGCGGCCCGCCGGTGCCGCCTCTCTAACCGCACGGATACGGGCCATATCGTTGTCGCCGCCGATCTTGACCTTGAGCAGCGGGCGCTGGGCGTTGGCGCGGGCCTGGGCTGCCATCGCTCCAGGCTCACCGAGCGACAGAGTGTAGGCCGTTTCAAGCGCCCTCGGCGGAACCATGCAGATGCTGAAAGCGACCGGCTTGCCTGTGATCTTCGCCTCCAGGTCCCATAGCGCGCAGTCGACGGCGTTGCGCGCCGCGCCCGCCGGCATGGCGTCGAGCAGCGCGGCCCGGCTGATGCCGCCTTGAATCTGCTCCCGCATCGCCTCGATCGCATCGCGCACACCGTCCATCGTTTCGCCATAGCGTTTATAGGGAACGCATTCGCCGCGCCCGCTATGGTTGGCTTGGCTGATCGTCACTGTGATAACCTCGGCCTCGGTCTTCGAACCGCGCGAAATGGTGAAGGTCCCGGCGATGGGAAAGCGCTCGGACTCGACCGAAATGACACGCGCCATATTTTTCTGCTCCGGCTGTGCGACAACAAGCTTGTCGGCAAATCGACAGGTGGGTTCCGTCAGGTTAAACAGATGGCCCGTCAGGCTAAACAGGACGCCATGTTGACGATCCGCAAACGCTTCGCAAGCGGCAAGACCGCCAAGGAGGCCGACCACCAGCCACGCGTCGCGGTCGGTGAGGAGGGCGGCGTTCTCGGCTGCGCCTTCTCCGGAAACTGGACGACGCGCACCGTGACGCTGGTCGACGCCGAGATGCGCAAGATCGAGAAGCGCAGCGGTTTCCAGACGCTGGCGATCGACCTTTCGCGTATCGAGAAGATGGATACCGCCGGGGCCTGGGTGATCGACCGTCTGGTTAGCGCCTTCGAAAAGAAGGGTGTGGAAATCACGGTGCAGGGGCAAAGCGAGATTGCCTCGATCCTGCTCGGCGCCGTCGGTGACGCGGTTCGACGCGAACCTGATTCCGGCACCGCTAGGCCGCCGAATATCATCATTCGCGCGCTTGAGGCGGTTGGCCGGCGCGTCTATGAGATGCGTGACGATTTCCTGGCCGCGATGAATATACTGGGCGCCACGATACGCGGCTCGCAGATGAAGCTTGGCCGCGGCCATGCGGTCAATCCGGCGGCGATCTTCAACCAGATGGACCGCATGGGCGTCGGCGCCATCCCGGTGGTCGTGCTGATGTCGGCCATCGTCGGGGCGATCGTCGCTCAGCAAGGCGCCTATCAGCTCAGCTATTTCGGCGCCGATATCTTCGTCGTCGACCTGGTCGGCGTGCTGATCCTGCGCGAGCTCGGCGTGCTGATGACCGCGATCATGATCGCCGGCCGATCGGGCAGCGCCATTACGGCTGAAATCGGCTCGATGAAAATGCGCGAGGAGGTCGACGCGCTGAAGGTCATCGGGCTCAATCCAATCGGCGTGCTGGTGTTTCCGCGGCTGGTCGCGCTGGTGATCGCACTGCCTTGCCTGACGATCATCGCCAATTTCGCCGCACTTGGCGGCGGCATCGCGGCGGCATGGCTCTATTCCGACATCGCACCGGCCGCCTTCATCGACCGGCTGCGCGTCGCCATCGATCTCAGCACCATCTTTGCCGGGCTGATCAAGGCGCCGTTCATGGCCATGATCATCGGCACGATCGCCTCGGTCGAAGGCATGAAGGTTGGCGGCAGCGCCGAATCGCTGGGACAACACGTGACCGCTTCGGTGGTGAAGTCGATCTTCGTGGTCATCATCCTCGATGGGCTTTTCGCCATGTTCTATGCGGCGATCGAGTTCTGACATGGCGACGCAGGGCAGCACAAAGGCGACTGGGGTTGCGGAAAGGGCCGACGAAGACGAGATCGTGCTTTCCGCGCGCGACATCACCGTGTCCTTCGGCGACAAGGTCATTCTCGACAGATTGTCACTCAATATCAGGCGCGGCGAGATCCTCGGCTTTGTCGGCGCCTCTGGTGCCGGCAAGTCGGTTCTCCTGCGCACTATCCTCGGCCTGGTGCACAAGCAGTCGGGAACGATCAAGCTGTTCGGCGTCGATGTCGAAAAGGCGAGCGAGAGGGAGCGTCTTCGCATCGACATGCGCCTTGGCGTTCTCTTTCAGCACGGCGCGCTGTTTTCGGCGCTCACGGTTCTCGAAAACGTGCAGGTGCCGATGCGCGAATATCTCGATTTGCCGAAAAAGCTGATGGACGAGCTGGCGATGCTCAAGGTCGAACTGGTCGGGTTGCCGCCGGATGCGGCGCGGAAATTCCCGTCCGAGCTTTCCGGCGGCATGATCAAGCGTGCGGCGCTGGCGCGCGCACTGGCGCTCGACCCCGACATCGTGTTCCTGGACGAGCCGACATCCGGCCTCGATCCGATCAGCGCGGCTGAGTTCGACGAACTCGTCGTCAAGCTGCGCGATACCATGGATCTGACCGTGTACATGGTCACGCACGATCTCGACACGCTGTTCACCGCTTGTGATCGGGTGGCCGTGCTCGGCAACAAGAAAGTGCTGGTCGAAGGCACGATCGACGACATGCTCAGAAGCGAGGAACCCTGGGTGAAATCCTATTTTCGCGGAAAACGTGCGCGGCAACTTGATCTTGCGGCCCGCGCGTAGCCATAAGTGGATAAATGGAAACCAGAGCCAACTACGTCATTGTCGGCATTTTCACGCTAGCTGCGATCCTGGCAGCATTCGCGTTCGTCTATTGGACGGCCGCGATCGGCGAGAGGGGTGAGACGGCGATGCTGCGGGTGCGCATTCCGGGATCAGCTTCCGGTCTCGGCCGCGGCAGTTTCGTGCTGTTCAACGGCGTCAGGGTTGGGGATGTAAGGCGAGTCTATATTGACCTCGCCAATCCGACCGCCGCCATAGCCGAAGCCGAAATAGGCCGCACGACGCCGATCACCAAATCGACGCAGGCCGATATCGGCCTTGCTACCCTCACCGGTCAGGCCAATATCGAACTCAGGGGCGCCGACCTCAAGGAGGTCAACCTTCTCGACCAGGCGGAGGCGGAGGGCCGCGTCGCCGAGATCGTCGCCAACCCGTCGGCGGTCACCAACCTGTTGCAGACGGCGCAGAACATCTTTACCCGCGCCGATACGGTTCTCACCCAGCTCGAAGGCTTCACCAGGGACGTTCGCGGGCCGCTGACGCAGACCGTCAACAATGTGCAGACCTTCTCCGACGCGCTGGCCAAGAACTCCGACGGCATCGACAAATTCCTCGCCAGCGTCAGTTCGCTGTCGGACGAATTGAGGGGCGTCTCGGGCAAGCTCGACGGTACGCTGAAGGCGGCGGAAGGGCTGCTCAACGCCGTCGACAAGGATCAGATCAAGAGCATCGTCGCCAATGTCGATACGGTGACCGAGAACCTGAAGGAAACCAGCAAGCAGTTCGACACGGTCGTCAGGAATGTCGACACCGCGGTGGGATCGATCAACGATTTCGCCCAACGGACGCAAGGCACGCTGGCCAAGGTCGACGGCGTTCTCGACGGCATCGACCCGGCACAGGTTCGCACCGCGCTGGCCAACATCCAGAAGGCCAGCGAAAACGCCAACGAGGCTGCCGCCGACGTCGCCAAGGTGACCAGCAAATTCGCCAACCGGGCCGACGATATCGACCAGACGATCAAGGACGCGCAGCAACTGGCGGAGCGTCTCAACGACGCTTCGGTGCGCGTCGACGGCATCCTCGCCAAGGTCGATACATTGCTCGGCTCAGGTCAGGCCGACGGCATGATAGCCGATGCCAGGAATACGCTGAAATCGTTCAGGCAGGTCGCCGACACGCTGAACGCCCGCCTCGGCACCATCACCGACAATCTGGCGCGATTCTCCGGTCAGGGCCTGCAGGACGTCGAGGCGCTGGTCCAGGACAGCCGCCGTTCGATCAGCCGCATCGAAGAGGCGGTGACGGATCTCAGCCGCAATCCGCAGCGGATCCTGTCAGGCGGCGAAGGCGAGGTTCGGCAATTCGACGGCAGGGCGCGGCGTTGACTTCGGCTTTCGCCCGCCCCAAGAACAGCAGGCAAGTGCACTGCGGAAGCGGATTGCTCATACGATTCGGGGGACAACGGGGATCGCGTGTGAAGTCGGTGGTGCTTAAATTGGGCGGGGTCAAATCGGGCGGGCTCAAAGCGGGTGTGGCATTGCTTACGCTTTCGCTAGCCGGTTGCGCGTTTTTGCCGGGCGGCGGGCCGGCGCCCCTGGACACATTCGAACTGTCGGCGCCGCCGCTCGATGCGCGCGGCCGCAGCCGCCGCCAGATCCTCATTGCCCAACCCTCCGCGCTCAAGGCGCTGGACAGCCAGAACATCGTTATCAAGCCGTCTGTGCGTTCGATCCAGTACCTCAAGGGCGCGCAATGGGCCGATCGGCTGCCGCTGATCGTGCAGGCGCGGCTGGCCGAGACATTCCAGCGCTCGGGCAGCTTCGCCGGTGTCGGCAAGCCGGGCGAGGGGCTGGCGATCGACTATCAGGTGATCGTCGAAGTCCGTTCCTTCGAAGTCCGGGTCGACGGCGGCGAACATGCCGAGGTCGAGCTGTTCGTGCGGATACTGAACGACCGCAATGGCGAGGTGCGCGCCTCGAAGAGCTTTACCGCGACCGCGCCCGTCTCCGGCGGCGGGAACCAGGCCTATGTCGGCGCGCTCGACCGCGCATTCGGCGATGCCGCCAAGGACATCGTCCGCTGGACCGATTCGGTGATCTGACACAGCCGGAACTGCCGGGCGCAGCTTAGGATCAAACTCAATCATCTGGCTGCCGCCAATGGCCGAGACGGGTGGGGAACTGCCGTCCGTTTCGACGACTGGAACGAGCAGGGAGCGCCAATTACCGACCTTCCCGGCGCTTCTCCAAAGCCGCCCTTCGCGCTACAGCTTTGAATCGACCCCCTTTCGGACGTAGACAGCGACTTGCATGAAGGTCTGATTTGGCTACGGCCGGCGGCTTTGTGGGCGATGGAAAGCCGCAACGTTCGCCTGCTTCGCCGCGGAGACGCTGCGTGTTCCGCCGGGGACATAGCGCCAGCAAGCAAGCTCCGGATCCGCTGCCTTGCCTCCCGCAGCGACGACGCACAGAGCTCCAGCGTCTCGATCGAAACGCCCGTCATCCATGATCTCCGAATCATGGCGACCCATCGATTCAGCAACCAGAAAAGAACGCAGCTGCAACGCTAGGACGCGTCGGTGGAGAATTTGTGTATCGTAGTCGACTTCAGCGTTTCGCCCGGGTTCAGCACCGTCGTTGGAAATGACGGCTTGTTCGGCGAATCCGGGAAGTGCTGCGTCTCAAGGCAAAAGCCGTCGGTCTGGCGGTATTGCTGACCGGCCGCGCCGACGAGCGTCGAATCGAGGAAGTTGCCGCTGTAGAACTGGACGCCGGGCTCGGTGGTCGAGATCTCCATGATCCGGCCCGAGCGCGGCTCGTAGACTCGGGCGGCGAGCGAAAGTCCACCACCCGACCGGTTCAGCACGAAGTTGTGATCGTATCCGCGGCCATAGGCCATCTGTGGGTCGTTCGAGCGGATGCGTGCGCCGATCGGCGCCCCTTGGCGGAAGTCGAACGGCGTGGCGGTCACGGAGGCGAGCTGCCCGGTCGGGATCAAGGTCGCATCGACCGGCGTGTAGCGATCGGCGTTGATCGTGAGGATGTGATCGTCGATCCCACCCGTGCCGTCGCCGGCGAGATTGAAGTAGGAATGACTCGTGAGATTGACCACGGTTGGTTTGTCGGTCGTCGCCTCGTAGTCGATGCGCAGCTCGTTGTCGTTGGTGAGGCTATAGACGACCTGGACCGTGAGCGTGCCGGGATAGCCTTCCTCGCCATCCTTGCTCGTGTAGTTGAGCCGCGCTGCGGCGCCGCTGACGCTGCTCAGCGGCTCGACCGCCCAGACGACCTTGTCGAAGCCTTTCGTGCCGCCGTGCAGGCTGTTCGGCCCGTTATTGGCGGCGAGTTGGTATTGCGTGCCGTCGAGCGTGAACTTCGCGCCGCCGATGCGATTGCCGTAGCGCCCGATCAAGGCGCCGAAATAGGGGTTCATGGATTCGTAGTCGGCGAGTTCCTTGAAGCCGAGCACGACGTTGTCGAGCTTGCCCCAGCGGTCGGGCACATTGATCGCCGTGATGATACCGCCATAGGCGATGAACTTGACGGACGCGCCCCTGTCGTTGGTGAGCGTGTAGAGATCGACGGCTTTGCCGTCCTGCGTGTTTCCGAATGGGGTCTTGTCCACAGAGCCGGCGCCGGCGCTCGTTCCCGTCAGCAGCACGCCCATGCCGAGCACGGCCGCGCCGAGCACTGACCTATGCCAGGTACGCGACCTGTTTGGTTCGATCGGCGTCATGGTTTCCTCCCTCGATAGGCCTCTTCGCCGGCGGCTTCTGACGAGCCGCCTGAAAGACCAATTCTAAACTCATCGGGCTATCAAGGTAAGCGCGTCCTGGTAGAGATTGTACAATAGCACCGTGCTTGAAAAGCGTGTGCCGGATACCGCCGGTCGCAAATTCCGGTTTCCAGATCAGGGAGCCGTAGGCGAACACCCAGAATTCGCGGCTCTGCCCGCGTCCTGTAACGATATGATCAACCCACCACGCATGATCCTCGTCCTGCAGATAGATAGTCCCTGAACGCGGTCCTGGAACGACAACGTGGCGATGGGCCTTGGCTACAAGTTCAGGGGTGAGGGTCAGCATCATGTTGGTACACGCTCAACGCTTTTCGTCTCGGTTCGAGCGCATTATGCGTCCGCGAAAGGAGCCTGTACCGACGTCGTTCTGAAGTTTTTCTGATTTTAGCTTGGTCTAGTCGGTGCGCGGCCGTACCGCAGAATGTCTGCAGGCAGGCGCAATCAAGTCATTTCGGCGGTCAATTTCGAGGGCAGGTTTCCACACCCCGGCCGGACCTTCCCGAACCTCATCAGGCGATCTGAAGTCGGAACGCATCGACCGACCACGTGCGCCAATTCCGGTCATTCGGCGGGCTTCTCCATTGCCGACATTCGCTCAACCGCAGGATTCGACCCTTCTCTGCCCTACCGCTGCAGAGCCTGAAGGGGAAGTCCTGACCCACTCCGGACCATCCTGAGGTTGGGACACGTGGCTGACGGAGCGATTGTTCCCACCGCCAACGACGGAAGAAACCGCTTCGGCAAGTTCAGCGCGCCAGTGGGTTCGAAGTCCCGAAAACGGACCTTCCTTCGAATGACGCCGTCCTTCCATTGGACCGCAACAGACCTTTGCAGTGACCGCTTCGCGGATCCTGTTCCTGTTGAAGGCGGCACTCTCGTGAAGCGTCGCCACATGACCGTCTCAGTGGTATCATGAACCAGCACGGTCGCGGTGTCGGGCAGCCGGATGGTGCATGTCGCGTCAATCGCCCGGGCTTCATCCGGCGGATCTCCTGAGGGAGAGACAGCCATGGCAACTGCAAGAGCGGAGCGGCGGCTGGCCGCGATCCTGGCCGCTGACGTCGTCGGCTATTCCCGCCTCGTCGAACATGACGAGGCTGGGACGTTGTCGGCCCTGAAGGTTCTGCGCCGGGAGGTGATCGATCCGCTGCTGGCCGAGCATCAGGGCCGTATTGTCAAGCTGATGGGCGACGGTGCGCTCGTGGAGTTCGGCTCGGTCGTCGATGCCGTCGCGTGCGCGGTCGCCATCCAGAAGGGCGTTGCCGAGAACCAGGCCGATATCCCAACGGAGCGACGCATCATCTTCCGGATCGGCGTCAATCTCGGTGATGTGATCCACGAGGTTGATGGGGATCTCTACGGCGATGGCGTCAACATCGCGGCCCGCCTCCAGACCTTGGCGGATCCAGGCGGCATTTGCATTTCCGGCACGGCGTACGATCACCTCCAGGGCAAGCTTGACTGCGACTACGAGTACCTCGGCGAACGCGCGCTCAAGAACATGGAGCGGCCGGTGCGACTGTACCGCCCCCTTCTGGAAGGGACGACCGCACGAACGGCATCGCCCAGGCCCGCACTTCCGGACCGACCATCCATTGCCGTGCTGCCGTTCAACGCCATGAGCGCCGACCCGGAGCAGGACTTCTTCAGCGATGGGCTCACCGAGGATATCACCACCGCGCTATCCAAGCTCAAGGGCTTCTTCGTGATCGCCCGCAACACGATGTTCACCTACAAGGGAAAGCCCGTGGATGTGCGCGCCATCGGGCGCGAGCTCGGGATCCGCTATGTTCTCGAGGGGAGTGTCCGCAAGTCCGGCAACCGCGTGAGGGTGACCGCGCAGCTCATCGATGCGGCCTCCGAAGCCCATCTCTGGGCCGAAAGGTACGACGGCGACCTCGGCGACATCTTCGTCATTCAGGACGAAATCACCGCAAGCGTCGTCGGCCGCATCGGGCCGGAACTCCTGGCGGCAGAGCATGCCCGCGAAAGCCCCAAGCCGCATCATGGCCTTGATGCCTGGGAATGTGTCGTGCGGGCGGTGTTCCTGTGTTCCCAGTTGTCTGAGGAGAGCAGCCGGAAGATGCTCCCCCTGCTCGATCGGGCAATCGGACTGGCTCCCGATTATGCCCAGGCGCTCGCCATGAAAGGTTGGATTACGATGTGGCGCGCGTTCCAGGGGTGGGAGGACATGGGATACGCCCTGGCCCTTGCCAGGGATATCGTCCAACAAGCCATTGCCGCGGACGATAAGGAACCGTGGGCTTACCTCGCGCAGGCGATGATAGCCTTTGCGACGCGTGACAATGTCCTGGCGATGGCAGCGATCAGCCAGGCTGTCGCGATCAACCCCAACTCCGCGTTTGCACACGGCCAGTTGGGACTTGCGCATGCCAACGGGGGCCGCGCGGCGGACGCCATTCCTTGCATCGACTACGCCCTCAGACTGAGCCCGCGCGAGGCTTTTCTCGGCGACTTTCAGTTCTACTACGCCATGGCTTACTTCCAGGGCGCGAATTACGAGCTTGGATTGAGTTATGCACGGGAGGCGCATCGCTTGCGGTCCGGCCACGCGTATCCGCTGGTGATCGGCACAGCCTGTGCCGGACTTCTGGACAACCAGGAGGCTGCCACGGACTTGCTCGGACGGCTCAAGTCGCTAGTCCCTGACATCTCACGGGACGCGGTCGGAGCAACATCTGCTTTCGTCCGCGCCGAGGATCGGGCGCGCCTGATCGAGGGACTTGCCCGTGCCGGCCTGAATTGACGGGTTGGATTGACCTCGAGAACCGATCGCTTACCGGTGAGGAGCGTTCCTGGCAGCATGTCGCGACGACTTTCGGAATTGTGCTGCGTGGAAGCCCATCTCGCGGCCGCCGCAACAAAGCTGCCAACACGAAGGTCGCTTCAGCTATCGCCGAAACGCTCCCCGTGATTGGCTCATCGCGAGTAAGGGCGTCCAGACGCTGGAAGGCGTGGCTCAAGTCTGGTGGCGTTTGCTACCGAATGCCGGACCGATGCAGCGGCGATCTAGTCACACGGAGCGGCACGTTTCATTGTGGCATCCGCGAAATGAACTTGTGAACCAAGAACGTCCGTTCATGGCACAACCTGCTTGTCCCGATGAGCGAGGCGAACGACGGCCTTCCACCCAACCGCGACGTAGAACGCTCCGTGGCTGTACGGCAGAGCCGAATCCTTTGGCCGGCTCGGTCGCGCCAACTGCCGACCTCCCGGCGCTTCTCCATAGCTGCCGTTCGCGCTACGGCTTGCATCGACCCATCCAGCCATCAAGATGGCGGGTGTTATGCTTTTGCGGTAGCCCAATGTCATCACTTCCGGTTGCCCCTCGAAAGAGGCCTCGAAGATTGGCGTGCCGGCTGGCACGATGACGGATTGTCCCGTTGAAACTGTTCTCGTTCATCATCCAACCACAGCTCGGCTTGGCCTTCCAGAACGGCCAGACTTCCTCGACGGAATGGCTGTGAGTACGTGTGCCACCTCCCGGTGCGACTATGCAGAGCGCGGCTGCCTCGGCTGAAGGTTAGGATCAATAATCTGCATGATCCCCTCCGTTGGCAGAGTAGCACGGCGCGTGGATCGTTCGGCGGGACGCTTCTTGCCTTTGGTCCTTTAGGCATTGATGAACTCGACTCCATGCTTGGCGGCAATGTCCCTGAAAGTCGCCGCCCCCTGCCTTGACGGATTGCCACTATCGACCTGCGAATTGACCACATCTGCGATAAACGCTTCAAATGCCCCAGCAGGCGAACTGATCCCTATTTGCCGCCCTTCGCCCGGGCCGACATTCTTGATGGCGTGCGGTGTTCCAGCAGGGGCAAACATCATCTCCCCTGAGCCAAGAACGCGAACCTCGTCGCCGACCTGGCATTCGTATCGACCTTCGATGATCATATGCCACTCGTCATAATCATGGCGATGGAGGCCGGCACCAGAGCCGGGCGGACTCGTCGATTCCCACACGCTATAGTCCCCCAAAGCCTCGACGGGCTTGAAGGCCATCTTAACTTGCCCAAGCTGGCGGCGGTGGGCACAATGTTGCGGGCAGTGCGGTCTGTGATGACGGGCTCGTCATAGACTTTTCCGGCATGAAGCGCATTGAAGTCGACCCCGAGCGCCGAAGCGCGCGTGCCGAGCCGGGACTACTCTGGGGCGACTTCGACAGCGCAACGCAGGCGTTCGGCCTTGCCACCACCGGCGGCATCGTCACGCATACGGGGATCGCTGGACTCACACTGGGTGGCGGCATCGGCTGGCTGATGCGCAGGCACGGACTGACCTGTGACAACCTCGCTGCAGCCGACGTTGTGACCGCCGACGGCGGATCCTGCCGCGCGAGCGGGCGCGAGAATACCGATCTTCTTTGGGGGCTGAGAGGCGGAGGCGGCAACTTCGGCATCGTCACCGGCTTCGAGTATCGTCTCCATCCGGTCGGGCCACAAGTGCTCGCAGGCGTGGTGCTGCATGCCGCTGAACGGGCGCCCGAAGTGCTCCGTATCTATCGCGACTACATCGCCACTGCGCCGGACGATTTGACGACGATCGTCAATCTCCGAAAGGCGCCGCCGGCGCCGTACCTGCCCTCGGATCTCCACGGTCGCCCTGTCGTCGTCATCGCCGTCTGTTACGCGGGCTCGCTCGATGACGGAGAGCGCGTTCTCGCGCCGCTGCGGCGTTTCGGCGAGCCCCTCATCGACTTGATCAGGGCGACCCCGTACACCAGCCACCAGGGCATGTTCGATGCGAGCGTGCCCCATGGTCTGCACTACTACTGGAAAGCCGATTATCTCGGGCCGCTCGACGACGCGAAGCTCGACGCGCTGATTGGGCACGCCTGGCAGGCGCCGTCGCCGATGTCCTACACCATCCTGTTCCACCTGGGTGGCGCTATCCGTCGAATTGATGGCTCAGCGACAGCTTTCGAGGATCGCAACGCCGAACACGCCTTGAATATCAATGCGGTGTGGTCCGATCCGCAAACCACCGAAGGTCATGTCGCATGGGCCCGAACCTTCTGGGAAGCAATGCATCCACTATCGACGGGTGGCGTCTACGTAAATTTCCTCGGCGCAGAGGGGCAGGAGCGGGTGCGGGCCGCCTACGGTCCCGACAAGTATCTCCGGCTCATGGCGCTGAAGAGGAAATATGACCCGACCAACCTGTTCCGTCTCAACCAAAACATTCCGCCTGTGCCCGAGCGGCCATGATCGGCCGAACTCTGGCGAATGGTTGCGCCAGATGACGGAGGCAGCGATGGGCAAGCTTTATGGACACATAACCGATCGGCTCGAGGCCTTTATCGAACGGCAGCATGTCTTTTTCGTTGCCACTGCTCCCTTGGAGGAAGGTGGCCACGTCAACGTGTCGCCCAAGGGCCAGGATACCTTCGCCATCCTTGATCCCCATACCGTCGCTTATTTGGACTTCTCGGGAAGCGGCGCCGAGACCATCGCTCACGTCAAGCAAAACCGGCGGATCACCATTATGTTCTGCGCCTTCGAAGGGCCGCCGTTCATTTTGCGCCTCTACGGCCGGGGCGAGGTGTTGGAACCCGACAATCCAGACTTCGCGGCGATCAACAAGCGCTTCGGCCGCAAGCTCGGCGTGCGCTCCGTCATTCGCGTCGGTCTTACGCGCATCCAGGATTCCTGTGGCTTCGGTGTGCCCCTCTACAAATTCGTGAAACCGCGGGACACGCTTCTGAGGTGGGCCGAGAAGAAAGGCGAGCGGGAGATCGTCAAGTTCAAGCACGAGCACAATGTGCGGAGCATCGATGGCCTGGTCGCTCTTGAGGTCTTCGACCGACCGCAGTGACTGCGAATCCTGCGGCAAGAACGATGGGGCGCCGGAGTTGACTCGTCGCGGTCTCCCCCGATTGATGTCCGCCTCGTGGCGCGAAGCGGCCGTTCGCAGCCGCGCCATACGGCAAACTTCCACCCGATTGCGACGCTGGTTCTTCGAATGGGTTCCAATTCGCCCGCCGCTGGCAGGCTTGTTCGCGCCAATAGCCGAAGTTCCTGAGATCGAGCATCATGACCACATCGCCGCGAGCCGGCTGAGGGGAGGCGGATATGATGAGGATATGATAATCTAAAGTGGTGGCTATGCCTGTCGCGCTGGCGCTATTTAGGGAGGTCAAACCAAATGAGCGGTGGGCTGCAATTTGACGAAGAGACCAGCCGAAAGGTCGAGGCGCTCTATCTAACTCCGGACGTGGCCGCACAGCGGTGCCAAGTGTTAAAGGCTCTGCAGCTGAGGGAGGGTGAACGGGTTCTCGATATCGGTTCCGGCCCCGGACTCCTGGCCTATGACATGGCAGCTTCAGTCGGGCGTGAGGGCCGTGTGTGCGGCATTGATATCAGCGAAGACATGCTAGCCATGTCGAGAAAGCGCTGCGCCGACCTGCCTTGGACCGAATACCAGCGGGCAAATGCAACCAACCTACCGTATCCGGATAGTAGTTTCGATGCCGCAGTATCGACTCAGGTCTACGAATATGTTGCGGATATTCCGGCAGCCCTTGCGGAGCTTTATCGGGTAACGTGTCCGGGCGGTCGCGTGGTCGTTCTGGACACGGATTACAGGTCGTTGGTGATTCACACGGAGGACGAGGCGCGCATGGGGCGGGTGTTATCGGCCTGGGAAGAACATTTCGTACACGCCGGGCTACCCCGCATCTTGTCAGGGCACCTCCGCGACGCCGGTTTCACGATCCGACAGCGCAACGTGATCCCGATGTTCAATCCCGAATACCACGATAACACCTACGGCAAGCGTGCGCTGGGTATCATGGCGTCGTTTGCGGTCGGACGCAGAGGCGTGTCCCAGGAGGAAGCAAACGCCTGGCTTGCTGAATTCGCCGAGCTTGGCAAGCAGGGGAAGTTCTTCTTCAGCCTCAATCGTTACCTCTTTGTTGCCGACAAAGTTGCGGCTGCGTGACTGGGACAGTTCAAGCTGAACTCGGTGGAAGGGCAGAGAAGGGTCGAAAGCGGTCGCAGAGAGCCCTACATGAAGGTCTGCGGCCCCGGTTCCAAAAACCTCAGAACTTGTGTCGGATTGGTCA
Organism: Mesorhizobium sp. WSM4841; assembly: GCF_055811515.1. Classification (NCBI taxonomy): domain Bacteria; kingdom Pseudomonadati; phylum Pseudomonadota; class Alphaproteobacteria; order Hyphomicrobiales; family Phyllobacteriaceae; genus Mesorhizobium; species Mesorhizobium sp. WSM4841. The sequence goes on along the minus strand of NZ_JBVVQC010000005.1, from coordinate 259,569 downwards.
AGACCGGTTCGTCCTTGGGCATGGAACGACATCACAAGGATAAATGATATGCCCAGTACCGTACGCCTGCACCGCGTTCTGGCAACCAGCCCAGAAAAAGTCTATCGCGCATTCGTTGAGGCGGACGCGCTCGCGAAATGGCTACCGCCCAACGGCTTTACCTGCACGGTTTATCATCTGGAACCCAAAGTCGGCGGCACATTCAAAATGTCGTTCCGCAACTTCACAACGGACAAAAGCCATTCGTTTGGCGGCGAATATGTCGAGCTCGTTCCGGGCGAACGCCTGCGCTATACGGACAAGTTCGACGATCCTAACTTGTCCGGTGAGATGCAGGTGACGGTGATATTGAAGAAAGTATCAGTCGGCACGGAACTGGATATCACGCAGGCAGGTGTTCCGGACGCCATTCCAGCTGAGGCTTGTTATCTCGGTTGGCAGGAGTCGCTGCGAAACCTGGCAAGGCTCGTCGAACCGGAGATCAATCAATAGAGCATCATCCCCGAGGACGCGGGACGGCATGAAAAAGGCGGGAAATTTTCCCGCCTTTTCGGTCCCTATCGCCTGATCAATGCAGGCGGCCGCTGGCGTGTGCAAGCATCGTATAGACCTTGCCGGTGTCCGACGTCAGGTAGGTCTGCGCCATCATGTTGTCGCGGTCGTTGCGCGACACGTCCTTGAGCAGTTTTTCGAAATCGTCGCAGTAACGGTCGACGGCGGCGCGGAACTCCGCCTCCATCTGATATTTGCGACGGATCTCGTCGAAAGTCTGCTGACCCTTCAATGTGTAGAGACGCCGCGTGAACACGTCGCGCTCGCCGCGCCGGTAGCGGTCCCACAGCTCGATCGAGGCGTCGTGATCGATGGCGCGGGCGATGTCGACGGAAAGCGAGTTGAGCGACTCCACGACATGAAGCGGCGAGCGCTGGGCAGGGGCCGAGCGTGGCGCTTCCGAAGGTGCCGCGGGCTTGGCGCCCTCTTCGCGCGATGCCCCGGTCAAGAGATCGCGCACCCAGCCGCCCTGCGGCGTACGGCCATTGGGGTCGCGCTGGCGCGGCGCCGTCTCAGCCGGGCGTTCCAGGTCGAGCGTGCCGCGCAGTGCGGTGTCACCCGATGGCGCCTGCGGGCCAAGAGGCTCCGGTTGCGGGCCTGGAGGACGGCCCTGCGGCTCAGCGGCGCGCGCGGCAGGCGCTTGCGGCGCAGGACGCAGGTTGCGCGGCTCCGAGGAGTCGGTGTTGCGGCCCGATTTCGCAACGATATCCGAAAGTTCCTTCAGCGCGTTGATCTGCTCGGAAACGGCGCGGCGGATGGCCGTGGTCGATTCCTTTGCCTCTTCCGGCATCTCGATGACGCCCTTCTTGAGCTCGGCGCGGGTGAGGTCGAGCTCGCTCTTGATCGAGCCGGCGGTGCGCCGCATCTCCTCGGTCGCGTCGGCGAAGCGCTTCGTTGCCGAATCGACGACGTCGGAGATGGCGGTACGGATCTTGTCCGCCGACTCCAGCGTCTTGCCTTCGGCGTTCTGCAACGTCTGGCCGACCAGATCCTCGAACGAGCGCATGACCTTTTCGAGATCCTCCGACTTCTTGACCAGGCCGACGGCGAGGTCCTCCAGCGACGATTGCCTTTCCAGCGTGTGTTCGAGGTTGCTCTGGGCCGAGCTCAACAGATCCGAAGCACTGGACAGCAATCGGCTGTGCTCGTCGAACTTGGTGGCGATCGAGGCAACCTCGCGCAAGGTCGCGGATGACAGCTCGGTAAGCCGTGTCGTGTTCGAATCGACCAGGCGTGCCGAACTGGCGAAGGTCTGCGCGGCTTTTTCCGTCGTCGCCGCAAAGCTTTGCGTGCTGCCGGTCAGGCGTTCGTCGACTTGGCCGAGATTGGCCGCCGCCTGCTCGATCAACTGACCGAGCTGCGAGCTCGAGGTGCTCATGCGGCCGATGAGATCGGCGACACTGTCGGCGAGCGTCGAGCGCGCGCCTTCGACGGCCGACAATGTTTCGGCCGTGCGGCTGGCGAGCGCATTGACGAGGGTGGCGTTTTCACTGCGCAGCTTCTCGGTGGCGCGTTCGGTCACCTCTTCCATGCTCTTTTGCAGTTCCGAGCCGCCCAGGGCGAAGCGCTCGACCAGCGGCCGTGCCGTTTCGTCGAGGATTTTCGAGATCTCGGCCGAACGTGCCGCAAGCATGGTGTTGAGCTCGCGGGTGTTAGTGCCGATGGTCTTCGCCGCGTCGTTGGTGCTCTGGCCGATATGCTGGCCGACCGCAGTGAAGGTTTCGGCGATCGAGTTGGCACGCGAAATAAGTTGCGCCTCAGCGGTCGAAACCTGCTCGTTGAGCTTCTGGCCTATCGTTTCGGTGGTGTAGACGAGACGGTTTTCGACGCCGGCAACCTGCTCCTCGACGCGAGCCGCCGCAGCCGCCGCGCTGGATGCCAGGCGCTCGTCGGCGCCGGCGAGCGCCTGCTCGATTTCACGGGCGTGGACGGCCAGTTCCTGACCGGTCTGCCTCGCACGTTCGGCAACCCGCTGCTCGGTGCTGGCAAACGCCCCGACGATGCTGTCGGCATGTTCTCCGATCGTCGACGTGCTGTCGGTGATGCGGGAAACCAGACGGTGATCCGCCTCGTCGAAGATACGGCCGATCTCGGATGCTCGGGCCGCCAGCGCCTCCGAACCTTCGGCGATGCGCGAGATCAGCTGCTGGTCGGCGGCATCGAAAATGCGGCCAAGGTCCGATGCCCGCGCTGCTAGCGCTTCGGCCGATTCGCCGATGCGCACGCCGAGCCGTTCGTCGGCGCCTTCGAAATTGCGCAGGATGTCGCCGGCGCGTGCCGCCAGCGATTGCGCCGTTTCGACCGCGCGGGCAACCAGCTTCTGGTCCGCCGCATCGAATGTACCGGCGATCTCGCTGGCGCGAGCGGCCAGCTGGTCGGCTGTTTCCTGGGCGCGCGTCAGCAAGGAGTTCGATGTGTCGTCGACACGGGCCATGATTGCGCTGGATGTATCCTCGGCGCGGGCAATGAGCGTGCTCGACGTGTCTTCGGCACGTGCGGCGAGGCGGCGGTCCGCCTCCTCGAAGGTGCGGGCGATATCCTCCGCCCTGGCGAGCAAGGCGGCCGAGGTCTGCTCGGCACGTTCGGCGATCTTGCGATCGGCGTCGCTGAACGCCGCGCCTGCCTGCTCATGCAGCGCGCTGGTGACTTCCATGACCTTTTCACGCAGCGCTCCCGCAACGAAGACGGCGCTCTTTTCGAGCACGCTGCGGACGTTGTCGACACCGGTCGACAGCGCGCGCTCCATGGTTGCGGCGCGCTCCTCAATGATGCCGGTCTGGCGGCTGAACGCCTGCTCGATCTTTTCGACGTCTGCGGCAATGGCGTCCGAGATATCGGTGCTTCTGGCGGCGATCTGGTCGATATGGCCGGACAGGGAACGGTCGACTTCCTTGCGCGTATCGGCGAGCTTGGAGAGATCGTCCTCCAGCGCACGGGTCAGCGCGTCGCGGCCTTCGCCCAGTTTGCCGACATGCCCGGCGATGATGTCGTCCACCTCGCTGCGGCTCGTCGCAATTTTCTGCAGGTCTGCTTCCAGCGCACGTCTGAGGATGTCGCGGCCCTCGGCCAGTTTCTCGACTTGGCCGGCAACCAGCCCGTCGATGCTCGACCGGCTTTCCGCCAGTTTGGCGAGGTCGTCTTCAAGCGCCTTGGACAGGATCGAGCGGTCCTGGATGAGCTTCTCGGCATGGCTGTTTACAAGACCGTTGACGCTGCCGAGATCGGCTTCCAGCGCCTGCGCAAACTGTGCGCGATTGTCGGTCAGCTGCTGGGACTGGTCGGCGACGACACTCTTGATGGTGTGGAGGTCTGCTTCCAGCGCACGTCTGAGGATGTCGCGGCCTTCGGCCAGCTTCTCGACCTGGCCGGCAACCAGCCCGTCGATGCTCGACCGGCTTTCCGCCAGCTTGGCGAGGTCGTCTTCAAGCGCCTTGGACAGGATCGAGCGGTCCTGGATGAGCTTCTCGGCATGGGTGTTTACAAGACCGTTGACGCTGCCGAGATCGGCTTCCAGCGCCTGCGCAAACTGTGCGCGATTGTCAGTCAGCTGCTGGGACTGGTCGGCGACGACACTCTTGATGGTATTGAGGTCTGCTTCCAGCGCACGTCTGAGGATGTCGCGGCCTTCGGCCAGCTTCTCGACCTGGCCGGTAACCAGACCATCGATGCTCGACCGGCTTTCCGCCAGCTTGGCGAGGTCGTCCTCAAGCGCCTTGGACAGGGTCGAGCGGTCTTCCGCCAGCTTTTCGGACTGGCCTGCTATGACGTCATTGATCGTATTGAGATCGGATTCCAGCGCGCGCTTGAGGATGTCGCGGCCCTCTGCCAGCTTCTCGACCTGGCCGGTAACCAGACCATCGATGCTCGACCGGCTTTCGGCCAGTTTGGCGAGGTCGTCTTCGAGCGCCTTCGACAGGATTGAACGGTCCTCGGCGAGCCTGTTCATGTGATCGGAGATAAGGCCATTCACGCTCTGCAGGTCGGTTTCCAACGCCTTGGAGAGCTGACCACGATCTTCCGCCAGCTTTTCGGACTGGCCAGATATGACGTCCTTGATCGTGTTGAGATCGGATTCCAGCGCGCGCTTGAGGATATCGCGGCCTTCGGCCAGTTTCTCGACCTGACCGGCGACCAGCCCGTCGATGCTCGATCGGCTTTCCGCCAATTTGGCGAGGTCTGCCTCGAGCGTCTGCGAAAGCAGGCTGCGATCGTCGGCGAGCCTGCCCGAATGGTTCTCGATCAAGCCTCGGATGTCGGACAGGTCGCCTTCAAGCGAGCGCGAAAGCAGGCTGCGGTCTTCCGCCAGTTTGGCGGAATGGCCCTCGATAAGATCCTTGATGCCGACAATGTCGGTTTCCAACGCCTTGGCGAGTATGGCGCGACCTTCGGCGATCTTCTCGACCTGACCGGCGACCAGTCCGTCGATGCTGGCGCGACTGTCGGCCAGCTTGCCGAGATCGGCCTCGAGGGCGCGTGAAAGAATGCTGCGGCCTTCGGCGAGCTTGCCAACATGGCCGGCAACCATTTCGTCAATGATCGTACGGGCTTGTACAAGTTTTCCGGAGTCTTCGTTCAATGCTTGTGAAAGCCTGTTGCGGCCCTCTTCGAGCCTTTCGAGATGGCTGCCGAGCGAAGCATCGATGGCGGCGCTTGACTCGTTGACCTTGCGCAGATCCTCTTCGAGGGCGCGCGAGATCAGGTTGCGGCCTTCGGCAAGCTTCTGCACCTGGTCGGTGACGGCCGCGTCGATGCCGGCGCGGCTTTCGGCGAATTTCGCAAGATCGGCCTGCATTGCCGCCGCCATGCGTTCGCGGCTTTCGGAAAGCTTGCGGCTGTGGTTCTCGACGGCTTCTTCGATGCCGACGCGGGCATCGGCAAGCCGCTGGATGTCGGCGTCGAAGGAGCGCGACACCACATGACGGGCCGCTTCCATGCGCCCGGCGAAATCGCCTGCGCGTGCTTCGAGCATGGACGAAGTCGACGAGACAATATCGGCCATGTCGGCGCCGATCTGGGTCTTGCCCTGATCGATCATCGCCGACAGCGTCTCCTTGCTCTCCTGGAAGGTATGGGCGATTTCGCGCGCGCGCTCGACCAGCGTCTCGTTGATCTGGCGTGCGCGGGCCTCGAGTGCGGCGTTGAGCTTCTGGGTGCCGGTGTCGAGCGCTTCGGCGCGGGTCTGGAATTCACTGATCAGCGCTTGGCCGCGTTCGGCCAGCGTCCGCTCGATGCCGTCAAGGCTGGCTTCAAATTCGGAGTTGAGCGTGCGCGCGGCGCCGCCGAGCAGCGATACCATGCCGGAGGTCCGATCGTCGAGCAGATCGGTCAGCGACCGGGTGAGGCCGTCGGTCGTGTCCGTCAGCTTGGCGATGCGTGTATCGAGAAGACTGGCGAAGGCTTCGCCGGAGGTCGACAGCCGGTCCGTGATCGACTCGAGCCGGCCTTCCACCGAATCGAAGATCGACAACGAGCTTTGGTTGATCCTGTCGATCAGCGTGTCGCCGGAATTGGTGATGGTCATCGACAGGTTGGTCGAGGCGTTGAGAATGCTGTCGCGAATGATGTCGCTGGCAGCCCCGATTTCGTCCTTCAGCGTCTCATGCGCGCCGGTGATCGAGGCGCGCACGCGTTCGGCGTGAGTGACCACCGCTTCGCGCTCGCTGCCCAGCCCGTCGACAAGCGAGCGGATGCGCGATTCATTCTCCGAGTAGGAGCGTTCGATCTGGTTCACCTCGCTGTGGACCAGGGTTTCGAGCTCGACGGCACGCGCAAGCGTGCGCTCGATGCCTTCACCCATGGCCGCCACCTCGCGGCGGACGGCTTGCCCGATCATCATGACGCGATCCTGGGCAATATTTTCCGGCTCGGTCAGGCGGAAGGCCACTTCCGTCATCGACTGAGCCGCGATGCGCATTTCCTGCGCGCGGCGGATCATGGCTGCAAACGCCCAGAACAGGAGGACGGGCAGGATCGCAGCGATCGCCAGGCCGATCAGTTCGGGACGGGCGAAGAACTGGCCGGGCGTGCGGATTTGCCAGATGCCTGGTCCAAACAGCAGGTTGGCCAATGCACCGGCGCCCGCGATCCAGGCAAGCGAAACGAGCGCCACGATCCAGTAGATCGTGTTCGAGGCACGCCGATTGAGGGTGTGCAGCAGCGTTTTGTAGTCTTTTTGACGCGGGTCATTGGCTGGCGTGAAACCGGCCGGCTGGCCATTGCGCGTTTCCAAAGAGCGCAGTTCAGCCGGCTTGGCCATTGCCGCGGGCTTTGCTTTCTGGTCCTGGTTGGCAGGCTCCGTCTGTAGGCTCCAGTTGGCGGGCTCGGCATTCTGTCCCTGGTCGGCGATAGGCTCGGCATTCTGGCTCTGGTCGGCGACAGGTTCGGCATTCTGGTTACGGCCTTCGCGGGCCAACTCGTCGGCAGCCTGCGATATCTGCGCTTCCAGATCTTCCATCGACGCTGCGATGTCGAGGTCGCCGCCGGCATCGCCGCTCAGATCGATATCAAGTGCTTTTTCGAGTTCCCTGGCTACGTCGTTGTCGAGCGTTCTTGTCGTCGATGTTTTCTTCGCCATGCCTTCGCTACCCTGTACAAGCTGCCGCGGGACTTATTGATTCTGCTTGTCGTGTCCCACGCAAGAGGCTGAAAATGGACCTGTCGTATCGTAATGACACACCGGGGTAAAGAAAACATGCATTCGGCGCGATACGTAAAACTTTAAATATAAGGTTAACAGAACTGTGATTCCGGCGCCGTTATCGCAACATTTTTCCGGGCCAATCATTAACCCGTCGTCCACAGGATGGGCCTATTTTTTGCGGCTGGAAGAACGGAGTTGCAGATTCATGCGTGGCGAAAACGGCATTGCCTTCTCGATGCCCGGCGGCGACGTGTCGGGAACGGCCGGGTCGCGGCCGGTGGACCTGGCGCACCTGGCGCGCCAGACGATGGGCGACCGCAGCCTCGAGCAGGAGGTGCTGGCGCTGTTCGTACAGCAGGCGCTGTCGGTTCGCGACAGGATCGTCGACGCCGATGTGAGGCAAAGACTGCTTCTGGCGCACGGGCTGAAAGGTTCGGCGCGCGGCGTCGGCGCCTTCGCTATTGCCGATTGCGCCAGCGCGATCGAACTTCAACCTGAAGATATCAATACCCTCAAGCGGCTTGGCGCCCTGATCGAAGAAGTCCGCGATTTCGTCGCCGCCATCAGCCGTTAAACCGATTTCCGAAAAAAACGGCATAGAGCGCCGCTTTCGCGCGGCAGTTGACTTGTCTGCCGGAGTGATTATCTCGGCTGGGACTCCCTTCAGGTGACAAATGACCAAGCTGACCTTCATCGCCCATGACGGCACACATTTTGACGTGGATGCCGAAAACGGCTCGACCGTCATGGAGAACGCGATCCGCAACGCTGTGCCGGGGATCGAGGCCGAATGTGGTGGCGCCTGCGCCTGCGCGACCTGCCACGTCTATGTCGACGAGGCATGGACGGCGGAAGTCGGCGAGCCGGAAGCGATGGAGGAGGACATGCTGGACTTCGCCTACGACGTCCAGCCGAACTCACGGCTTTCCTGTCAGATCAAGGTGCGCGACGCTCTCGACGGGCTGGTTGTGCGCGTGCCCGCCCGCCAAGGCTGAAGCGTGAAGGCTGAAGCGCTAGATATAGCCGATTTTTCCGGCTCCGGCTTGGCAGCGGGCCAATGGTCATGCAGTGTCGCGCCGTTCTCTACAGCGCCGCGCGTTCTCTCGGACGCGCAAAGGACGCTGTAGCACCGTGATTTGGCGCATGATCCCCAGCAAAAATCGATTTCGATTTTTGCGGTCGTGCGCATCGAAGGCGCATTCATGACCGATATCACCAAGACGGACGTATTGATTGTCGGGACGGGGCCTGTCGGCCTGTTCGCCGTGTTCGAACTCGGCCTCTTCGACATGAAATGCCATCTGATCGACATACTCGATCGGCCCGGCGGGCAATGCGCCGAACTCTATCCGGAAAAGCCGATCTACGACATTCCCGGCTGGCAATCGATTTCGGCGCAGGGCCTAGTCGACAGACTGCTTGAGCAGATCGCGCCGTTCAAGCCCGACTTCACCTTCAACCGCATGGTCTCAAGCCTCGAAAAGCTCGAGGACGGCAGCTTTCGCGTGATCACCGACGAGAACGAGGTGTTTGAAGCCAAAGTTGTGGTTATCGCCGCCGGCGGCGGCTCGTTCCAGCCGAAGCGGCCGCCGATCCCGGGCATCGAGCTTTATGAGGGCAAGAGCGTCTTCTACTCGGTTCGCCGGATGGAGGAATTTCGCGGCCACGACCTCATCATCGTCGGTGGCGGCGATTCGGCGCTCGACTGGACGCTGAACCTGCAGCCTGTGGCCAAGAGCGTGACGCTGGTCCACCGCCGGCCGGAGTTTCGCGCGGCGCCCGACAGCGTCAACAAGATGTACGCCATGCAGGAGATGAAGGAACTGGATTTCCAGGTCGGGCAGGTGACGGGATTGTCCGGCGCCGACGGCCAGCTTTCCTCCGCGACCATCAAAGGCCCCAGCGGCGATATCGAGGTGCCGTGCACGCGGATGCTGCCGTTCTTCGGCCTGACCATGAAGCTCGGACCGATCGCCGAGTGGGGGCTCAATCTTCATGAGAACATGATCCCGGTCGACACCGAGAAATTCCAGACGTCGGTACCGGGCATCTTCGCCGTCGGCGACATCAACTGGTACCCCGGCAAGCTGAAGCTGATCCTGTCGGGCTTCCATGAGGTCGCCCTGATGGCCCAGGCAGCCAAGCGCATCGTCAGCCCCGGCGAGCGCATCGTATTCCAGTATACGACGTCGTCGACCAGCTTACAGAAGAAGCTCGGCGTCGCCGGCTGACGCCCACTCTTACTCCACGAGAATCGATCTTATCATCTGGCCTGAGCTAACCCGGCAGCCGGCCGTTCTCGATGCGCTCCATGCGATAGCGCAGCAGCCGCAGGATACGGCTTTCGAAATTGATTGTCTCGACGCGATCGAATTGCATCTGGGCCTGGTCGTGCTTGGCAAGAATAGCGGCGGCGACTTCCGCGGCCTTGGCCTTGGCCTCCTGGCAAGTCTTCTGCGGATAGGTCGCCTTCAGCGCATCCTCGAGGTCGCGGGCATGGTTCTTGGCGATCTCGACATGGCGGTCCTCATGGCGCTTGATGTCGGCGGACAATGTATCCCAAAACAGCCTTACGCCCGCATCAGCCTTGCGCGAGCGGCGCCACTCGGGAAGGATCACCTTGACCTTGAGAGTGACGTCGGCGTCAGCAATCGCGCAGGAATTCGATTTTTCCGCATAGCTGACGCGGGTGGTGAACGCCATCTGCGTGGCGCCTGGATGCCGCATCCCGGTGCTTTTCACCTGAGGTCCAAGTTTCGTAAGCTGGGATCCGATATCATCGAGCGTTCTGCCGCCGATGCTGAAGTAGCTATATGTCTTTACCAAACTCGCCGTGCCCGCCGGCAAGGCAGAAAAAGCGAGCATCAGGGCGCAAAGCAGTGATCGTTTCATCATGTTGCCTCTTTGCCTACCATGCGCTACGGCCGCTGCCGGCGCAACGGAATTGATCTTTGGCGGATCACACATGATTGATGGACAATGACGACACGGCGATGGCAACTGGCGCATGGGCGTCATCTCGACCTTGGCGGCAAGGCGGTGATCGTCGGTATCCTCAATGTCACGCCGGACAGTTTTTCCGACGGGGGACTGTTCGTTGCGCCCGAACAGGCGATGGCCCAGGCCCGCCGGATGGTGGAAGAGGGCGCCTCCGTCATTGACGTCGGTGGAGAATCGACACGTCCCGGCGCATCTCCGGTAGCCGTCGAGGAAGAGCAGGCCCGCGTGCTGCCTGTCATCGAGGCGCTCGCCAGGCTTGGCAAGGCGCTGATTTCGGTCGACACCTATCGCGAGGACACTGCCCGGCTTGCCGTCGCTGCCGGCGCCCATATCGTCAACGATGTCTGGGGCCTGCAGCGCGAACCGGGCGTCGCGCGGGTCGCTGCCGAGACCGGCGCCGGGCTGGTCATCATGCACACCGGACGTGACAGGCAAAAACTGCCCGACGTGATCGAGGATCAGTTTTCCTTCCTCAGCAAGTCACTGGAAATCGCCCGGCGAAGCGGCGTTGTCGACGACCAAATCGTGCTCGATCCGGGCTTTGGCTTCGCCAAGGAAACAGCGGAGGAAAATCTCGACCTGATGGCACGGTTTTCCGAACTCGATGCCTTGGGCTTTCCACTGATGGCGGGTACGTCGCGAAAGCGCTTCATCGGCGCCGTCACCGGCCGCGACGCCTCGGCCAGGGGTGCCGGAACGGCGGCGACGAGCGTCATACTGAGGCTCAAGGGCGCGCAGCTTTTTCGCGTCCACGATGTCGCAATCAATGTGGATGCGCTGGCGCTTGCCGATGCTATGCTGGCGCGTGAAACCACCGCATAGGCTCGAAAATCAAAATCGATTTCCGGCAGGATGCGTCGATTTAAGCGTTAGAGCGTAGTTTGTGCGTCCAACTGGACGCACCTCGCTCTAATCGAGCGGGACGCTGAGCGATGTATGTCATACGCATGAAGAACTGCGCTTTCTTCGCCCGGCACGGCGTGCTGGATGAGGAGGAGACGCTCGGCCAGCGCTTCTATGTCGACGCCGCGCTCACCGTCGAACCCGGCCGCGCGCTGGTCGACGATTCCATCGAGGATACCGTCCACTATGGTGTCGCCTTCGGGGTGATCGAAAAGATCATAACCGGGGAGAGGCGTTTTCTGATAGAAGCGCTGGCGCTGGAGGTGGCCCGGGCGCTGACGGCCCGGTTTCCCCAGATCAAAAAGGCCGAGATTACCGTGCGCAAGCCGAACGCTCCGGTGCCCGGTGTGCTCGATCATGTCGAGGTGACCGTTGTCTGGCCCGAATAATACTGTCTACCTCAGCCTTGGCGGCAATCTCGGCGACCCGGCAAGGTCGATGGGCGCGGCGCTGCGCATGCTGGACGCCGACGAGAACGCGCGCGTCGTTGTCGTCTCCTCGCTTTACCGCACGCCGCCCTGGGGCAAGCTCGACCAGCCGGATTTTCTCAATGCGGCTGCCGAAATTTCGACTGTGCTCGCACCACATGCTTTGCTCGATCTCTGCCTCGATGTAGAGCGCAGGCTGAAGCGGGTGCGCGAGGAGCGCTGGGGTCCACGCCTGATCGACATCGACATTCTGGTGTTCGGCGATCGGATTATCCACGAAACCGGGCTGGAAGTGCCACATCCGCGCATGCTGGAGCGCGCTTTCGTTCTGGCGCCGCTGGCCGAGATCGCGCCTGACCTCACCGTCGACGGCAGAAGCGTGGCGGAGCGGCTTGCCGCTCTCGACAGCGCCGGCATCGAGCAATTGCCGTCCGGCCGGGATTGGTGGCTGACCTAAACGGCGTGTTTTCAAATGGAACCGCTGCGCTGCTCTATCTCTTTGTTTACGCATTGGATTTAACCGAAAGCCGCTTCGCACCTTTCGCTCCGATGCACTGAGCTCAGCCGGAAAATCCGCCGCCGTCGAGGAACACCTGTTCCTCCGGCGTCGTCTCGCGGCCAAGCATCCTGTTTCGATGCGGAAAGCGGCCGAAGCGCTGAATGATCTCCAGGTGCTCGACCGCATATTTCAGATAAGATTGGGCTTTGGCGGTAGTGAGGTCCACTGATTTGAGGTGGTCGGCGAGATGCTCCGAATGCTCATAAGGCAGATAGAGGAAGACGCGCAGCTCTTCGTCGAGCGCCAGATCCTGGCCGGCGGCGATCGCCTTCTCGGCAAAATGCCTTGCCAGCGGGTCGGTCGCATACATATGGCCGGTGCCGCGAAAGCAGTTTCGCGGGAACTGGTCGAGCAGGATCATCAGCGCCAGTGAGCCTTCGGCATGCTCCGACCAGTCGTCGCATTCACGCCGCGCGGCAGCGTAGTGCAGGTCGAGAAACCGATTGCGGAACTCCGCGTCGAAGGCGTCATTCTTCTCGAACCGTGCGTCTTCCCCAGCGTCACGCCAGAATTTGGTGACGGAGAGCGCGCGCTCGTCCAGTTCGATCATCTGTTTGCTCCAGGTGTTAAATCCGCAGGCTCGGATTTATGCAGAACGCCGGCGGTTTCTTCATTGAGCGCCTGACCGGCGTGGCGTGGCTGGCTGAGCGGTGTCGGAATCGGCGTGCCGATATTGCCCTTGAGGAAGCGCGCTCCGGCGCGAACGCCTTCGGCGAGCTGCAGCTCGAAGCGGGCGGCATCGCGGTGGCGGACGTCCTCGATCACCTCGGCGACTTCCTCCGGGTCGACGCCCAGCGCTTCCAGCGTGGAGCCGCCGAAGACAAGCGCTGATTCGAAGGTTTCGCGAATCTGGAAATCGACGTCGGCACGTATCAACTGGAGTGCGGTTCCGCGGTCGAAAGCGCGTGCCAGCACGGTCAGCAGGGGAAACTCCGCCTTGATGAGCTTTGCGATGCGGACCGCGACATCGGGTTTGTCGACGCAGATCAACACGGCGCGCGCGCGGCCAGCGCCTGCGGCACGCAGAATGTCCAGCCGCGTGCCGTCGCCATAATAGACCTTGAAACCGAAATCGGCCGCCGCCTGGATCATCTCGACCTCATTGTCGATGATCGACACATCGATCCCGCGCAACAGCAGCGGCTGGCTGGCGATCTGGCCGAAGCGGCCGAAGCCGATGATCAGCACGCTGCCGGTAAGGCCATCGGCGATGTCGACGCCTTCGAGCGACTGCTCGTCGCGCGGCGTCAGATACCGCAATGCCAGAATGGCCAGCGGTGTCAGCACCATGGAGATGATGACGATCGCCGTCAGGGTCGCGTTAGCCTGGCTGTCGATGATGCCGACCGCCGCGGCTGCGGAATAGAGAACGAAGGCGAATTCGCCGCCTTGCGCCATGAAGACGGCACGCTCGAGCGCTTCCCGGTGACCGGTCTTGAGGGTGCGGGCGACGAGATAGATGCCGATCGCCTTTATCACCATGTAGGCGACGACGTAGATGACGACAATCCGCCAGTTCTCGATGACCACATGCAGGTCGAGCGACATGCCGACAGCGAGGAAGAACAGCCCGAGCAGCACACCGCGGAACGGTTCGACATCGGCCTCGAGCTGATGGCGGAAGGTGGATTCCGACAACAGCACGCCGGCCAGGAAAGCGCCCATCGCCATCGACAGGCCGCTGAGCTGCATGGCAAGCGCCGACCCCAGAACCACCAGAAGGGCGGCTGCGGTCATCACTTCGCGGGCGCGGGCGTCCGCCAGGATGCGAAAGAACGGATTGAGCAGATAGCGCCCGGCCAGCACCAGCCCGACGATGGCGGCAAGGCCGATGCCCACCTCCATCAGCCGCTGCGTCAAGCTCATATCGGCGCCGCCCGGCGCTAGGAAGGCGATCAGGGCCAGCAGCGGCACGATCGCCAGGTCCTCGAGCAGCAGGATGGAGACAATGCGCTGGCCTTTGGGCGCGGCGATCTCACCGCGCTCCTCCAGAAGCTGCATGACGATCGCCGTCGAGGTCAGCACGAAGCCGGCGCCGGCGACGAAGGATTGCGAGACCGGAAAACCTCCCGCCAGTCCGACGCCGGTCAGCAACAGCGCGCACACGCCGACCTGCAATGCCCCAAGGCCAAAGATCTCTCGCCTGAGTCCCCACAGCCGCGACGGTTGCATCTCCAGCCCGATGATGAACAGGAACATGACGACGCCGAGCTCGGCGACGTGAAGAATCGCTTCCGATTCGGAAAAGATGCCGATGCCGAACGGGCCGATGACCACGCCGGCCGCCAGATAGCCGAGAATGGAGCCAAGCCCCACGCGCTTGAAGATCGGTACGGCGACAACACCTGCGGCGAGCAGCGCCACCACGTGGATCAGATCGCTGCCCGCTGCTTCTGCCGCCATGCCTGCCGTTCCGTTCTCTCTAGGGGCCGCCGCACGTGCTGCGGCATCGAGCGGCCAAGATAGGGGCTTCGGCTGAAATCGAACAGTCCGAATCCGGAAACTGGTGCAGCAGCGTTGCAGGCGCGCTCCACAGCTTTATGCACCCGCTGCGTTGAATGTTGCAGCAATCGGGCGCTAAGGACGCGCGGCTTTGGCCGTGAAGGGCGGACGACGATCAAGTCGGCCGCCTTTTTTGAGGGAGACGACTGACATGTAGATTTTTTTGCTTGTTGCCGTTGGCATCGCGGCACTCGCCGGATCGGCCTGCTCGAAGGCGCCGGACTGCACGACCGAAATGCTGTCCAAGAAAGCTCAGGACATGACTGCAGCCCTTCAGGAGGCCGTTACCAAGGATCCGGCCAAGGCAGCCGACCTCACCGCCAAGGTCCAGGCGGTCATAACCAAGTATCAGGGCACGACGACGGCGGACGAGGCCTGCAAGGCCTATGACGAGTTGATCACCGCCATCAAGGGCTGTGCATCGATCGGAGTTTTGGAGAAAGCGGTGGCGGTGGCTGCCGCTTTTTTGCAACTAGAGTAGAGCGCCGCCTATCGGACGTGCAAAAGGTCGCTCAGTTCGGCGCTATGGAGCCGACTTCGACCGTATCGACGCGCTTCAGCTTCATGCCAATGACCGGCACTAATTGCTGGTCGACGCGCACCGCAACCGTCACCGTCATCGAATTGTCGTTGGGGACAAGAGCCTGCATGACGCCGCGCAACTGGTTGCGGTTGATGGTGAAGACGACCTTGTTGGCGCTGACCACGTTGCCGCCGATAATGTCGAGGCCGGAACCGGCAGCACCGCCCATGAAGCTGCCCTTGTAGCCCTCGCGGCCTTTGTGCTGGATCGTCGCCGACATCTGCTGGGTGAACATGCCGACCCGGCAGCCGCCGTCGAGCGACATGCCGATCTTGCCGTCTGGTGTCGAACCGGTGAAATTGCAGGTGAATTTCGTGCCCTTGTATTTGCCGGCGACGATTTCCCCCGGGCCGACCCATTCGCCTTCCACCGATTGAAAGAACTTCTTGTCCCGTTCTGCTGCAAAGGTCTTTTCGGCCATGCCGGCAGTTGTTGAAACCGCGACCGCCATTGGCAGGACGCTAGACAAGATCACGCTTTTCATCGACGACACCCGGCAACAAAGAGACTGTTTGGAACCCGTCCGACCATGAACAAGATTGGTTAATGCTTCGTCACCGCTAGCGCATGGCTCCGAAAATCGGAAGCGATTTGCGCTGGGATCATGCGCGAATCAAAGTGCTTCAGCGTCCTTTTCGCGCCCACTAGACGTGCGGCGCTGGAGATAGTTGTCAATTGTCGGAAGCCGATGTTTCCTTGTGCTTTTTCGTTGCAAACGATGTCAGCGCGGACAGGAAATCACCCATGCCGGGCCGTCTCGTGGCGCTGAAGGGCAGGGGCCTTGCGGTCTCCATCGCAGCAATGCCGATGCGCGCCGTCATCATGCCGTTGACGACACCTTCGCCAAGCTTGGCCGAGAGCCGAGCAGCGAGGCCATGGCCGACGATCTGCTGAACGAAACTGTCGCCGACGGCAATCGAGCCGGTCACCGCCAGATGAGCGAGAACGCTGCGCGCCAGCCGGAAGAACCCCAGCGTGCCCGGCCGGCCGCCATAAAGTTCCGACAGCCGGCGAATCAGCCGGCCCGCTTCGAACACGACATAGGCGACGTCGACCAGAGCGCGAGGGCTGACCGCCGTCACCAGCGACACACGCTTTGCCGCTTCGAGGATCATCACCTTGGCGCGCGCATCGAGGGGGCCGAGGATTTCGGTCTCGGCCAGGCGCACCAGATTGCCACCGTCGATGATCTCGTCGCGCAAGTCTGCCAACGCACGTCTGCCGGCCGCGGTTTCGGGTTTGGCCGCGACAAAGGCCGAGAGTTCGTCGACCACGGCGCGAGCGGCCTTCGGATCGTCGCGGGCAACGGCGTCGAGTGCCCGCTTCTGTAGCTTTTCGACCTCGGCGAGGCGGGCGATCGCCAGGAATTCGCGGACGAGGATGACCAGAAGCGCCAGCACCGCGATCACGGCCATCCCGGCGGCAAGCCAGCCCAGCCATTCGGCACGTGCGAACAGATCGCGAATCAGCTGATCGGTCCAAAGGCCGAGGGCCAGCGAAACCAGAACGCCCAATGCGCCGAACAACAAGCCACCTGATATCGAACGCTTACGCGGCGCGGTCGCCGGCGGCGGTTCGGCGGCGATAATATCTGGCTCGTCGAAAACGTCGATTTCCGCCGGAGTGACGACGGCAAGATCAGCCTTCGCGGCGCGTGGCCTTCTGGCCGATGGAGCGTCGGGCTGCCGCAAGGCTGCCCGTTCTTTTGGCGCGGCTTCCGGCTCGATGCGAAAAGCCGCCGGCTTGCGGGGCGCGGTCATGCCAGACGATCTCCGATCAGGAACTGCAGGGCGCGGTCGAGCCTGATATGCGGCAGCGACAGCGTGACGCCTTCAGCCGTGCTTTCGAGCTTTGGCGGGCGAAAGCGCACGAAGCGGATTGCCGGGTCATCATTACTTTGTCGACGGTCTGGACTTTGCCGATGGTCTGGGCTCTGCCGATTGTCTGGCCCAGAGACTTCGAACACCGTGTCAATTTTCTCTGGTAAGTCACCGGGAAATATGGCTGTTTCGGTTCTTCCATCAAATGTTTCGCCGTTGATCTTTTCATCTTTCAACGGTGTGCCAATGATGACCGGCAACGTCTCACGGCCTTGCTTGACCGTGCCTTCCCGGGTCGCGCGCACCGCCGCCAGGGCAACCACGTCGACATCGGCGCCGGTGAAATTCGCCCGCGCCACGGCACGGTCGGCGAGCCGCCGCACGATCGCCTGCAGCCGGTCGTGGCTTTCGTGGTGCAGATGGTCCGCCTTCGTCGCCGCTACCAATATGCGGTCGATGCGCCTTGAAAAAAAGTCGGTCAGGAAATTGCCGCGGCCGGGGCGGAAACATGCGAGGATTTCGGTCACAGCACGTTCGAGATCGGCCATGGCGCCGGGGCCCGCGTTCAAGGCCTGCAGGGCGTCTATCACCACGATCTGACGGTCGAGGCGCGTGATGTGCTCCCGGAAGAACGGCTTTACGACATATGTCTTGTAGGCCTCGTAGCGCCGCTCCATCATCGCCTGAAGCGACCCGGAACGCGCCCGCCGCTCACTCAGGCCCGGCAAGGGCGCGAAGGTCAGTGCCGGCGAGCCCTCAAGATCGCCGGGCATCAGGAAACGGCCGGGTGGCAGGGTTGAAAGCGCCCGCTCGTCGAGCTTGCATGCCTTGAGATAAGCGGCGAAGCTGTCGGCGAGGCGGCGCGCCGTCATCTCGTCGGCGTCCGCATTCGGGTCGACAGCGGCAGAGAGCGCGCGCCATTCCTGCGAAAGGTCGGCGCGCACCGGCAGCGCGGCCATCTCGAAGGCTTCGCGTGAGAAATCAGCGTAGGATTTGCCGAGCAGCGGCAGGTCGAGCAGCCATTCGCCGGGATAGTCGACGATATCGACCGACAATCTGCCTGATGAAAACATGCGGCTCCAGCCGGAGGCCGATTCATATTCGATGGTGAGCCTCAGCTCGGAAATGGCCCGTGTCGAATCCGGCCAGAGGCGGTCGTTGACCAGGGCCGCTACGTGATCCTCGTACTGGAATCGCGGTACGGCGTCATCCGGTTGCTCTTCGAGGAAGGCACGGGCGATGCGTCCCGATTTCTGCGCCGCGAACAGCGGCATGCGCCCGCCATGGATCAGATTGTGGACAAAGGCTGAGATGAACACTGTCTTGCCTGCGCGGGAAAGGCCAGTGACACCCAGCCGCAGCGATGGCGAAAAAAGCCCGGTAGCGCGCCCCGACAGCGTATCCAGGGCAATCTTCGCCTCGTCGGTGAAAGTGGTCAGCGATGATGCCAAAATGCGTCTCTCGGGGCTTCGGTACGACCCGATATAGACGCTGCCGCCTAGTGTGGCGAATCCGAAATTCGCAGTACCTTGGAGCAGCGCAGTGAGCGAATTTCGGATTCTAAGCCACACCAGCAAATCATTGAATTCGCGCATGAACCCGAACCATAGGTTCGGAAAAGATCATGCGCAAAATTGAGTTCTACAGCGTCCTTTGCGCGTCCAAGAGGACGGCGCTGTAGTGTGCGCTGATGCCATTGAAGTGGCAGGAACTTCAAATCTACAACGCTAGGTTGAAATGGCGTCAGAGATCGGCCGGCGTCACGAAGGCTTCGAGATAGCCGGTGCCTTGCGCGGCGTTGGCAAGACTGCCTGGAAAATGGACGACCGCGAGTCCGGAGGCCGGGAAGCCGTGGTTCAGAATTCCCCTCGCAGTCTCGTCGCCATCGCCCGAAAGCGCGATAGTAAGATCTTCCGTCATCGGGTTGTGGCCGATGACGAGCAGCGAGCCTGGCCCGCCATTGCCGCGGATGATCGAGAGATAACTGGCGGCGTCCTCGCTATAGAGCGTGTCCAAGAACAGGACCCGGCCTGTATCGGTGTGGCCGGCCAGGCCTTCCAGCGTCTGGCGCGCTCGCTTTGCGTTGGAGCAAAGGGTGAGGTCCGGAATGTAGCTGCGGGCCCGCATGGCCGCACCCATGGTTTCGGCGTCGGCGAGGCCGGATGCGTCGAGCGGACGGTCGAAATCGCGCATGCCGGGCAGGGCCCATCCGGCCTTGGCATGCCTCAACAGGTAGAGCTTGCTCACCGGCCCTCGCTTGTGCCAAACACCGAAACTCGTCAAAAGGCGCTGCAGGATTAGCCATGAGAACGGCCTTATGCACAATGGCCGGCACCTTTCAAACCCAACAAATCATACGCGAATTCGGTCGTGCCCTTCATGCGAATGATGCGGCCAATACCGTTTTGCCCGACATTAACAATTGCGTGAAACTGTCGTCGATTACGCTTGTGCAGCATTCGGTCCGCGAATATATAGGCGCCAAAATTGGGGCTGTTTGGGTGAGTCGAATGAACGACATCGTTACTGCCGATTACGTACCCTCCGAAGACGAGCCGTTCATGAACGAACGGCAGAAATCCTACTTTCGCCTGAAGCTCGTCACCTGGAAGAACGACATACTGCGCGAAGCGCGCGAAACTCTCGAAATCCTGCAGCAGGAAAACGCCAACCATCCCGATCTCGCTGATCGCGCCTCTTCGGAAACTGACCGCGCCATCGAACTTCGCGCCCGCGATCGCCAGCGAAAACTCATTTCAAAAATTGATTCCGCGCTTCAGCGCATTGATGAAGGCACTTACGGCTATTGTGAGGAAACCGGCGAGCCCATCGCGCTGAAGCGGCTCGATGCGCGTCCGATCGCGACCTTGTCGATCGAGGCGCAGGAGCGCCACGAGCGCCGCGAGAAGGTCTACCGCGACGACTGAAGCACAGGCGGAGCGCCTAAAAAGCAGCCGATAGCGAATTTTGTCATGGCCGGTCTCCGGACATTTTTTGTTAGCTGTTCGCTGCCCCGGTTTCTGGCCGGTTATCTTTTCTGGCTGGAAAGCTCGCCGAGAAGCTTCGTCATCTCGTCATCGAGAGACGACGGTGCCTTTGCCGCCGGCTTGCTCTCCGGCTTGGTGGGGTGCGGGTCATCAAACGAGACCTCGAGCTCCCTCATCAGCGTATCGTCAATAGAATCCTGCTTTGGCGGGGAATCCTGTCTTGCCGGCGATGGCGCCTGTCGAAAGGCAGTGGCGTTCGCCGATCCGTAGGCGGGCAGCGGCGTGACGGTCGCCGATTGATGACTTTGCGCTGCTGGCTTCGGCGCTGGCGCCGTCTGATGGGGCCGGACAGGCGCCGGGGCCGCGCTTACCGGCTGCGGAGGCGGTGCTTGCGTCATTGGCGCAGGAGCCGGTTGAGGCGCGCGCGGCCGCGGTGCCGGCTGATGGCCGCCGCTATCTCCGGTCAGTGCAGGACGGCGCAGCGCCGACAGCCGGATGTCGCGTTCGACGACGACATCGGTTGGGCCTCCGATCAACAGCAGGTGCTCGATGTCGTCGCGGCGCACCAGCACCAACCGGCGGTGACTGTCGACAGCGGTGGCGTCCATGACGGCCAGGCGCGTCTTGCGGTTCCTGCCACCGGCAACGAATGTTCCAAAGGTCAGATTGCGGACCAGCTTGATGATGAGGAGAATAATGGCCAGAAGGACAAGCGCGACCAGCGTCCACAGGATTTCCGCGGCATAAGGACCCAAAACGCTATCCAGCCCTTGCATTAGTGCCCCCGTATCGGCTTTCGAAGAAAAGTGACACTAGACTGTTGCGGCACGCCCCTGCAAGTTGCCTTTCGCGCTTCTTGAACAGCTTGAAACGCCAATCTGGTGGATTTGAAGTACCTGCGAATTGAGTGCGTCAGCGTTCCCACTTCAAATCCACCACACTGGATTTTCAGCAAGTTGCTGATGTGATGAATCCGAAATTCGCTCCGCGTTGCACCAAGGTGATGCGAATTTCGGTTTCACCACACCAGGCGCAGAACGGGCGTCATTTTTAGCGGACATTTGCCGCCAAGGCCTTTTCCGGACCCTGAGAATGTGATTCAACCGGGCAGGGGCAAGTACCGGATTTCACGAGCAGGGGGCATATGGCCAAGGAAGCGCGCGGCGATTTCTATCCGGTACCGATCGTCGACCAGAACACGCGACCGGGTGCGGTCACCCGGCTCATCGTCTTCATCGTCGTCCTGACCGGCGCTGCGATCGTCTTCGGCCTTTTCCGCGAACGTCTTGGCGATCCATTCCTGCTCGGAATGCTTGGTGTGCTGGCGATGATCGGCGTCGGCTTCCTGTTCGCCACCGCCATCGGCTTCGTGCAGATCACACCGCGCTCGACGAGTGACGAGCTATCGAAAGCGTTTGTCGATTCGATGTCGCAAGGTCTTCTGGTCACGGACACCAAGGGTCGTGTCGTCTACGCCAATCGGGCCTATGCCGACATGACGGGCGCCGCGTCCGCGGCGGATCTCAAGACGGTCGAAAGTTTGCTGTCCGACGTTCCCGAGGCCTCGGTGACCATATACCGGCTCGCCTCCGGCCTGCGCGACGGCCAGCCCGGCGACGGAGAGTTTCGGCTTGCGCAATCCATTCGACCCGGCGCCGAGCCGGGCGCGCGCTGGTACCGTGCCCGCGCCCGCGCCTTCAGCGTCCCGGGCCAGCGGCTGCCCTTGCTCGCCTGGCAACTCGCCGATATCTCGGAGGAACGGGCCGAGCAGGAGCGGTTCTTCCTCGATCTGCAGGAGGCCATCGACCATCTCGACCATGCGCCGGCCGGCTTCTTTTCGGCCGACCAGGAAGGCCGCGTCACCTATATCAACGCCACGCTGGCGGAGTGGCTGGGCATCGACCTGACGAGCTTCACGCCTGGTGCCGTTACGCTTCCGGAGATCGTCGCCGGCGACGGCATGGCGCTGGTCCGCTCAGTCAAGGCCGATCCCGGCACCACGCGCAATGCGGTCATCGATCTCGATCTGACGACGGTGAAAGGCGAGGCGCTGCCCGTGCGTTTCATGCATAGGGTCTCAGCCAGCCGCGAGGGTGTCAACGGTCCGACGCGCACCATCGTGCTCAACCGGACGCAAGGTGAGGACGCTTCCGCCGATCTTCGCGCCTCGGAGATCCGCTTCACCCGCTTCTTCAATTCGACGCCGATGGCAATAGCGGCGGTCGACAACAGCGGGCGCATCTTGCGCACCAACGCGCCTTTCCTGTCGCTGTTTTCCTCCGTCGTCGACGGGGACGCGGTCGATCGGCGCGTGCGGCTGGACACGGTGATCCATGAGCGCGACCGGCCCGCCTTTGCCGCGGCGTTCGAAAAAGCGCGACAAAGGCAGGCCGACATCGAACCGATCGATACGCTGCTGCCCGGCAATGAAGAACGGCACATGCGCTTTTACGTCAACGCGGTTGCCGACGGCACCGGCGAGGGCGCCGAAGAATCGGCTATCGTCTATGCCGTCGAGACCACCGAGCAGAAGGCGCTCGAGGGCCAGATGGCGCAAAGCCAGAAGATGCAGGCGGTCGGCCAGCTTGCCGGCGGCATCGCACACGACTTCAACAACGTCCTGACCGCCATCATCATGGCGTCGGACCTTTTGTTGACCAACCACCGCCCGTCGGACCCGTCCTTCCCCGACATCATGAACATCAAGCAGAACGCCAACCGGGCGGCTTCGCTGGTGAGGCAGCTTCTGGCCTTCTCGCGCAAGCAGACGCTGCGGCCGGAGGTGCTCAACCTGACCGATGTGCTTGCCGACCTGCGGATGCTGCTGGCCCGCCTGGTCGGAAGCGACATCAAGCTGAAGGTCGATCATGGCCGCGATCTGTGGCCGGTGAAGGTCGACATCGGGCAGTTCGAGCAGGTGGTGGTCAATCTGGCGGTCAATGCGCGCGATGCGATGCCGGCTGGCGGCGACCTCACCGTGCGCACCCGGAACGTGACGACAGAAGAGAGCAAAAGCCTACCCTACCGCGAACTTGCGCCGGCCGATTACGTGGTGGTCGAAGTCGAAGACACCGGCAGCGGCATCGCCCCCGAAGTCCTCAAGAAGATTTTCGAACCGTTCTTCACCACCAAGGAGGTCGGCAAGGGCACCGGCCTCGGCCTGTCCATGGTCTACGGCATCATCAAGCAGACAGGCGGTTTCATCTTCTGCGATTCCGAGGTCGGCAAGGGATCGGTGTTCCGCATTTTCCTGCCGCGCTACATTGCTGAGGCGAGAAAGGCAGGCGAGCCCGGCGAGGCACCGGTCGCACCGGCAAAGATCGCCGACGCAGCCAAGGATCTGTCGGGCTCGGCCACGGTGCTGCTCGTCGAGGACGAGGATGCCGTGCGCATGGGCGGCATGCGGGCGCTGACGTCGCGCGGCTACACCGTCCACGAAGCGTCCTCGGGCGTCGAGGCGCTGGAAGTCTTCGAGGCGCTCGGCGGCAAGGTCGACATTGTCGTTTCCGACGTGGTGATGCCTGAGATGGATGGGCCGACCCTGCTTGGCGAACTGCGCAAGCGGCAACCCGACATCAAATTCGTCTTCGTTTCCGGTTACGCCGAGGATGCGTTCGCCAAGAACCTGCCGGCAGACGCGCATTTCGGTTTCCTGCCGAAGCCGTTTTCGCTCAAGCAACTGGCCACAATCGTCAAGGATGTGTTGGAATCTTAGGGCATACTAATTCTCGCACTTGCGAAATGGCGTGAGACTGCCATGATTATGGCGAAACGGGCGGCGGGTTTTGGGGGAGCATACCGTGACGCCGCACAACGAGGCAGGCAAGGGTGATTATGCCGCAACAGTGCTGTTGCCGGGCGATCCGCAGCGTGCCGAATGGATGGCGGAAACCTTTCTGGAGGCGCCGCGCTGCGTCAACCGTCGAAGGGAGGCCCTCGGTTTTACCGGCCTGTTTCGCGGTAAGCCCGTCAGCATCCAGTCCACCGGCATCGGCGTCTCGTCATTCCTGATCTACGCGCATGAATTGCTGGACTTCCATGGCGTGAGGACACTGATCCGCACCGGCACCTGTGGCGCCCTGACGGCGGCGGTTAAACTGCGCAGCCTGGTGATCTCGCAGTCGGTGCGGGGTGAAAGTGCAGAGAGCGGCCAAGTCTTTGGGCTCTACGGTGCTGATGCCGGCCCCGATCCGGCGCTTTATGCCCAGGCATTGACGCGGGCTGCCGAAATCGGCATCGAACATCAGGCCGGGCTGACCATCTGCAGCGATATATTCTATCATCCCCAGGGGCGCGATCGCTTCGCCGAAGCACAGGCACAGGGCGCGCTGGCCGTGGATATGGAGACCAGTGCGCTCTATCGCATTGCCGCGCATTTCGGCGCCCGGGCCCTGTCGATGCTGACTGTCGTCGACAATGTGGTGACCGGCGAGCAAACCGACTATTTCGAACGCCAGGCGCTTTTCACCGATATGACTCGCCTGGCACTCGATGTTGCGATCGAAAGTTAAGCTGCTTGCCGCTTCGGGGCCGTGTGTTCCTCGATGCCCGGCCGATGGCCACGCAGATAGAGAGCACAGGTCGTGCGCAGCATCGAGGCGAAGTTCGGAATCTGGCCATTGATCTCGATAGCCTCGTCATAGAGCTTCGAGATGAATTTCGGGGTCGTCAGACCCTGGCTGTCGGCGATCTCGTCGAGCAATGCCCAGAACGTCGCCTCGAGTTGGATGCTCGTCGAGTGCCCGTCGATACGGATCGATCGATTGATCTGCCGGTAGCCCTCCGGATCCTGCCCGGCAAAAACTCTGCACATCGTTACCTCCCGTTCTTATTGGTCTTGGCCATTCTTGTTGATTTTAGGCGCAATCTGCAGCGATTCGCGCCTTTGAGCAGTGCCTATCGTGGCAAATTATCTTCAGCTGGAAAGCGGAAAACAGCAATCGGACTTTCGTCCTTAAAAGCGCGTCGCGTTTGAATGGATTCATGCGACGCGCTTTTAGGCCTCGTTCTTATGCATGTCGTTATCGCAAAACCGCTGCGCACTTTTGCGCGACATGCATTAGCGGTTTGCCACCCCGTCGTTAGATTAGCGCGTGGTAATCGGCTGCCACCACCTCTGCCGCAACCCGCGCATAATCACGCCGACGCGCATAAGGCGCTGCTGCGACGGAGTGTCATTTGGCGAAGACGATCCACACCATGATCCGGGTTCTGGACGAGGCCCGGTCCATCGACTTCTACCGGAAAGCCTTTGGGCTGGACGTCGCTGAACGGCTCGATTTCGAAACTTTCACGCTCGTCTATCTGAGCAATGCCGAGGCGGAGTTCGAGGTCGAGCTCACCGTCAACAAGGGCCGCCAGGAGCCTTACGCGCTCGGCGACGGCTACGGCCATCTCGCGGTTTCGGTCGCCGATCTGGACAGCGAACATGACCGGCTCGGCGCGCTTGGCCTGAGCCTGAAGAAGATCGTCGAGTTCAACCGCGACGGAGCGCTGCTCGCGCGCTTCTTCTTCATCGAGGATCCCGACGGCTACAAGATCGAGGTCCTGCAGCGTCAGGGCCGGTTCAAATAGGAGACATTACGGCCGCGCCGGCCAGCGCGGCGCCAGCCAGGGCACCTTCGGGTGCAGATAGCAAGCAAGGGAGGAACAAATGGTCACGATTTATGAGAGCAAGCCGGCCCATGAAAAGAAGCCCGGCCTATCGCGCCGCGAGCTTCTGAAGCGCGGCGGTGTCGGCGCGTTGCTGGTCATTTCAGGCAGTGCCGTCATCAGCCCGGAACATGCCTGGGGTCTCGAAACATCCGCGCTCAAGCCCGAAACCATGGCGACCCTGATTCACATGGCGCGCGACATCTACCCGCACGATCAAGTGCCTGACAAATATTACGCAATCGCCGTCAAGGCCCATGATGAGCAGGCCGGGAAAGACCCCACCCACAAAGATCTTATCGAAAAGGGAATTGCCGATCTCGACGTGAAGTCGGGCAAGGGCGGCTACACCGGTCTCGGCTGGGAGGAGCAGCGCATTACGGTGCTGAGAGAGATCGAGGACACGCCGTTCTTCCAGGCAGTCCGCGGCGGGCTTGTCGTCGGCCTCTACAACCAGAAGGAGGTCTGGCCGATCTTCGGCTACGAGGGCGAGTCCTATTCCAAGGGCGGCTACATGGCGCGCGGGTTCGACGACATCGAGTGGCTCTGAGCCCCATCGTCCCAATCCGTACACAACAGACATCACGGGAGGAATCCATGGCAGCACCATTTGATCTCAAGAACGATGGCGTGGTCGTCATCATCGGCTCGGGCGCCGGCGGCGGCACGCTCGGCAACGAACTCGCCCAGAAGGGCATCGATGTCGTCATCCTGGAAGCGGGCGCCCGCCACGAATATGAGGATTTCATCAACGACGAGTGGGATTCATTCGCCCAGCTCGCCTGGACGGACAAGCGCACGACCTCGGGAGACTGGCGGGTGGCGAAGGATTTCCCCAATCTGCCGGCTTGGATCGTCAAGGCGGTCGGCGGCTCGACCACGCACTGGGCGGGCGCCTCGCTGCGCTTTCAGGAGCATGAATTCAGAACGCTTTCGACCTACGGAAAACTGGAAGGCGCGAACCTGCTCGATTGGCCGATCACGCTTGCCGAGCTGGAGCCCTACTACGCAAAGGCCGAAGACAGACTAGGCGTGACGCTCACCAACAACATCCCGGGCCTTCCTGGCAACAACAACTTCAAGGTGATGAAGGCCGGCGCCGACAAGCTCGGCTACAAGGAGTGCCACACCGGCCGGATGGCAATCAATTCCGAGCCACGCGACGACCGCAATGCCTGCCAGCAGACCGGCTTCTGCTTCCAAGGCTGCAAATGGGGCGCCAAATGGTCGACGCTCTACAGCGAAATTCCCAAGGGCGAGGCGACCGGCCATCTCGAGGTCAGGCCAAACGCCATGGCGATCAAGATCAACCACGATCCCAGCGGCAAGGTGACCGGCGTCGTTTATGCCGACAAGGACGGCAAACTTCAGGAACAGAAGGCCCGCATCGTCGCCGTCGCGGGAAATTCGATCGAGAGCCCGCGGCTGCTGCTCAATTCGGCATCGAGCCAGTTTCCCGACGGCCTTGCCAATTCGTCGGGGCAGGTCGGCAAGAACTACATGCGCCACACCACGGGCTCGGTCTACGGCATCTTCGACAAGCCGGTGCATATGTATCGCGGCACCACCATGGCCGGTATCATCCGCGACGAAGCCCGCAACGATTCCTCGCGCGGCTTCGTCGGCGGCTACGAGTTAGAGACGCTGTCGCTCGGCCTGCCGTTCATGGCCGCCTTCCTTAATCCCGGCGGCTGGGGGCGTTCCTTCACCACGGCGCTCGACCACTACGACCATATGGCCGGCATGTGGATCGTCGGCGAGGACATGCCGCGCGAGGAAAACCGCATCACGCTGCATGCCGATATCAAGGACGAGCACGGCATGCCGGTGGCGGACGTCCATTTCGACGACCATGCCAACGACACGGCGATGCGCAACCACGCCTACAAGCAGGGCTCGGCGCTCTACGCGGCGGTCGGGGCGACGCGGACCTTCCCGACGCCACCTTATCCGTCGACCCATAATCTCGGCACCAACCGGATGAGCGAGAAGGCGACCGACGGCGTCGTCAACAAGCATGGCCAGGCGCACGACATCAAGAACCTGTTCGTGTCGGATGGCAGCCAGTTCACCACCGGCGGCGCTGAAAATCCGACATTGACGATCGTGTCGCTGGCGATCCGTCAGGCTGACTATATTGCCGAACAGATGTCGGCCAAGAGCATTTAGCCATACCCTCCCGACTTGCCTGCTGGCGCGGAACCTCGCAAGGTTTCGCGCCTCTTCCTGTCGGCTGTTCAACGCTTTGTGCAGGTCGAGGCGGTGAAGGCGCCGTCAGGCTGCTTCATGATGATGTCGAAGGACGGGCTGGTTTGACCGTCCAGGGTGGCTTGCGTGAGCGAGATCGAGTTGCCGCCGGTCGTATAGCCGCCCAACGGGCCCAACCAGGTGATCTCGCCGTTTGCATCCATCTGATAGTTGTAGCCCTGCCGGGCGGTTCCGAAGGTCACCGGGCCGCTATAGACATTCCCCTTGATGGTGATGTCGCCAAGGCTGAGGAACATGCCAAGCAGATAGACTTCGCAGTGATAGGTGCCGTCCGGCAATTTGCCGTCGGTGAAGTCGGCGCGTGCGCCGCCGGTGGCCGCAACCAGAAGCATGGTGCTGAAAATACAAGAAATCCTGGAGGCCATGACGTCGCTCTTTTGAAGATCGAACTTGCCCCATTTTCCTGCTGCGGTGCAACGGTTCGCCGTCTTTGATTTGGTTCTGCTCAAAATTGGCGCATTAATTCGCGAGTGATCAAAAATTAGGCGAGAGCGGGGGAGTTTTTTCCAGGCAGAGCACCGGCGGCGGCGCTTATCTTTGGCGGCTAATATATTAACCGGCTGATAGGGCTGGGAAATCCAAGCCCACTTAATTTTGCTCCCGCGGTTGGCACAGCCGTTGCATGGTCTGTTTGCGATGCGATCAACCAGTTAGGGAGTTTGAAATATGAGGGGCAGTTTCTCGACAATAACAAAAATGCTTTCGGCAGGCGCGGTTACGGCCGGCCTGCTGATGAGCGTCCCGGCCAGGGCGGCTGACGACACGATCAAGGTGGGTATTCTTCACTCGCTGTCGGGTACCATGGCGATTTCGGAGACGACGCTGAAGGACGCCATGCTGATGCTCATCGAAGAGCAGAATGCAAAGGGCGGCCTGCTCGGCAAGAAACTCGAAGCGGTCGTCGTCGATCCGGCTTCGAACTGGCCGCTGTTCGCCGAAAAGGCGCGCGAGCTGATCTCCAAGGACAAGGTCGCGGCGGTGTTCGGTTGCTGGACCTCGGTGTCGCGCAAGTCGGTGCTGCCGGTGTTCAGCGAGCTCGACAACATCCTGTTCTACCCCGTCCAGTATGAGGGCGAGGAGAGCGAGCGCAACGTGTTCTACACCGGTGCGGCGCCGAACCAGCAGGCAATTCCGGCCGTCGACTATCTGATGAGCGAGGACGGCGGTTCGGTGAAACGCTGGGTGCTTGAAGGCACCGACTACGTTTATCCGCGCACCACCAACAAGATCCTCGAAGCCTATCTGAAAGCCAAGGGCGTCGCCGCCGAAGACATCTTGGTCAACTACACGCCGTTCGGCTTCTCCGATTGGCAGACCGAGGTCTCGGCGATCAAGAAGTTCGGCTCGGCCGGCAAGAAGACCGCCGTCGTCTCGACCGTCAATGGCGACGCCAACGTGCCGTTCTACAAGGAACTCGGCAATCAGGGCATCAAGGCCGAGGACATCCCGGTCATGGCCTTCTCGGTCGGCGAGGAAGAGCTTGCCGGTCTCGACACCGCGCCACTCGTCGGCCATCTCGCCGCCTGGAACTATTTCCAGAGCATCGATACGCCCGAGAACGCGAAGTTCATTGCCGACTGGCACAAGTTCATCAAGAACGACAAGCGCACCACCAACGACCCGATGGAAGCCCACTATGTCGGCTTCAACATGTGGGTGAAGGCGGTTGAGAAGGCCGGCACCACCGATCCTGACAAGGTCATCGACGCCGTGATCGGCGTCTCGGTGCCGAACCTGACCGGTGGTTATTCGACCATGATGCCGAACCATCACATCACCAAGCCTGTGCTGATCGGCGAAATCCAGGCCGACGGCCAGTTCGAGACCGTCTCGCAGACGCCTGGCCTGGTGATGGGTGACGAGTGGTCTGACTATCTGGCTGATTCGAAGGACCTGATCTCCGATTGGCGCGCGCCTCTGTCCTGCGGCAACTTCAATGTTGCAACCGGCAAGTGTGGCGGCAAGGGAACCAACTGATCCTCCCGGGTCTGACGGTCGTGGATTTCTCCACGACCTAGACCGCAACGCGTCCGGGCGGCTCCTCCTCTCCTCCAGCCCGCCCGGACGCGAAGTTCAACCTTTCAAGAGTCGCCAGAAATCGATGATCTTCACCCGCGCGATCGGCCTGACGCTGCTGCTCCTCCTCCTGGGGATGCTGTCGCCGTCGAACGCTGCCGAAGCGGATCTGCGCGCCATCATTGCCAAATTTGCCACTGCCTCGAATTTTTCGGCCACCGAAGCTGTCGTGCGCGAGCTCGCGGCCACCGGTGACACTGCCGTCGAACGTCCGCTTGGCGCGCTTGCGGAGGGCGATCTTTACGTTCGCAAGGCCGATTCGCTGGTTTTCATCGGCAAGGAAGGCGGCGGCAGCGTTGCGCTGCTCGACCCGCTGAGCGGGGAAAAGTCCGGCGAGGCGGCCAAGGGCGAGATCACCAAGATCAAGGTCAACAATACGCTGCGCCGCGCCATCCGCGATGCTCTGGGCACACTGACGCTCGGCGCGAAAGATCCGGCTGCGCGCTTTGCTGCCGCCGACACCATGTTCAAGACGCCCGATGCCACAAACATCGAGCCACTCGATGCCGCAATCACCAGCGAGAGCGTGGCAAGCGTCAAAGCGCTGCTCGAACAGGCCCGCGCCGCATCGGTTCTGGTGTCGGACAGGCCGGAAGCCGACAAACTCGCGGCGATCGCCCTGATCGGCGCGCGCGGCGATCGCAACGCACTGTCCCTGCTCACCGCCGTCGAGGCCAATTCCGAAGGCGCGGTCAAGGACGCGGCGACGGCGGCGATCGCCAACATCAATTCGACGCTGGCGCTGTGGGATGCGGGCCAGAACATCTGGTACGGCATCTCGCTCGGATCGGTGCTGCTGCTGGCGGCGATCGGTCTCGCCATCACCTTCGGCGTCATGGGGGTCATCAACATGGCGCATGGCGAAATGGTCATGCTCGGCGCCTACACGACCTTTGTCGTGCAGGAAGTGATCCGAAACTCCTTTCCCGGCCTGTTCGACTGGTCGCTGGTCATCGCACTGCCGCTCGCCTTCTCGGTCGCGGCGCTCGTCGGCCTTGTCATCGAGCGGGGCGTGATCCGTTTCCTTTACGGCCGGCCGCTGGAGACGCTGCTGGCGACATGGGGCGTCTCGCTGATCCTGCAGCAGGCCGTGCGCACCATCTTCGGGCCGACGAACCAGGAGGTCGGCAACCCGTCATGGATGTCGGGTTCGTTCGATATCGGCCAGCTCGCCGTGACCTGGAACCGGCTCTGGATACTGGTATTCGCGCTCGGCGTGTTCGCGGTGCTGCTTTATGTGATGAAGCGCACGCCCTGGGGTCTGCAGATGCGCGCCGTCACCGCCAACCGCCGCATGGCCGCTTCGATGGGCATCAGGACACCATGGGTCGACGCGCTGACCTTTGCATTGGGGTCCGGCATTGCAGGCATCGCCGGTGTCGCGCTCAGCCAGATCGACAATGTCTCGCCCAATCTCGGCCGCGGCTACATCATCGACAGCTTCATGGTCGTCGTCTTCGGCGGCGTCGGCAATCTCTGGGGCACGCTGGTCGGCGCCTTCTCGCTCGGCATCGTCAACAAATTCCTTGAACCCTATGCCGGGGCAGTCCTCGGCAAGATTGTCGTGCTGGTCATCATCATCCTGTTCATCCAGAAGCGCCCGCGCGGCCTTTTCGCGCTGAAGGGCAGGTCGGTGGAAGCATGATCACGGGACGCTTCTTCGCCGCCGGCGCCGATCGCCGCATCGCGATCACGATCTTCATCCTTTTGGCGGTCGCCTTCATCGTGCCGCTGCTCAATCTTGCGGTCTCGCCGACGAGTGCGTTCTACGTGCCGTCCTATGTCGTCGCGCTCACCGGCAAGTATTTCTGCTACGCGCTGCTCGCTTTGGCGCTCGATCTCGTCTGGGGCTATTGCGGCATCCTTTCGCTCGGCCACGGCGCCTTCTTCGCGCTCGGCGGCTATGCGATGGGCATGTATCTGATGCGCCAGATCGGTTCGCGCGGCGTCTACGGCAATCCGCTGCTGCCGGACTTCATGGTGTTCCTGAACTACGGGGAATTGCCGTGGTTCTGGTACGGTTTCGACCAGTTCTGGTTTGCCGCGATCATGGTGCTTGCGGTGCCCGGCCTGCTCGCCTTCGTCTTCGGCTGGTTCGCCTTCCGCAGCCGCGTCACCGGCGTCTACCTGTCGATCATCACCCAGGCGATGACCTATGCGCTGCTGCTTGCGTTTTTCCGCAACGACATGGGTTTCGGCGGCAACAACGGCCTGACCGATTTCAAGGATATTCTCGGCTACAACGTGCAGGCGGATGCGACACGCTCGGCATTGTTCGCGGCCAGCGCCGCCACGCTGGCGCTCGCCGTCTTCGTCACCTGGGCAATCGTCGGTTCCAAATACGGCAAGCTGCTGATGGCGGTGCGCGACGCTGAGAGCCGCACCCGCTTTCTCGGCTGGCGCGCGGAGAACGTCAAACTGTTCGCCTTCACCGTGTCGGCTGTCATGGCCGGCATTGCCGGCGCGCTCTACGTGCCGCAGGTCGGCATCATCAATCCAGGCGAGTTCGAGCCGTCCAATTCGATCGAGGTCGTGGTGTGGGTGGCCGTAGGCGGGCGCGGCACCATCGTCGGGCCGATCATCGGCGCGCTTGTGGTCAATGCCGGCAAATCCTGGTTCACCGGCGTGCTGCCCGAGTTCTGGCTGTTTGCGCTGGGCGGACTGTTCGTCGCCGTCACGCTGTTCCTGCCCAAGGGCATTGTCGGCATGTGGGATTCCTGGCGCGGCAATGCCAAGGCGCTGCGTGCGGCCTCGATTGCCGAGGAAGCCGGCACCGATCAGGATGCCCCGGCGCCGCCGAAGATCGTTCGCAGTGCCGCGAGGACGCCCGGCGACTGGTCCGCGTCCGGCCCCGAACCGCAGCCGGCGGAGTGAGCGATGTCGAAGAGCAACACCATCCTCTATCTCGACGGCGTCTCGGTTTCCTTCGACGGCTTTCGCGCCATCAACAATCTGTCGCTGGTGCTCGACAAGGGCGAGATGCGGGCAATCATCGGTCCCAACGGCGCCGGCAAGACCACGATGATGGACATCGTCACCGGCAAGACGCGTCCCGACGCGGGCGAGGTCTACTTCGACGGCCAGGTCGACCTGACCAAACATGACGAGGCCGAAATCGCCATGATGGGCATCGGCAGGAAATTCCAGAAGCCGACCGTCTTCGAAAGCCACACGATCGAGGAGAACCTGGTGCTGGCGCTGAAGGGCCCACGCTCAATCTTCCCGGCGCTACTCCATCGCCGCTCGGCCGCGGAGGCGCGGCAGATCGACGACATCCTCGGCATCACCCGGCTGGGCGACAAGCGCGATGAACTCGCCGCCAATCTCAGCCACGGACAGAAGCAATGGCTCGAGATCGGCATGCTGCTGGCGCAGGATCCGAAGCTGCTGCTGGTCGACGAACCTGTCGCCGGCATGACCGACGCCGAGACCGAGGAGACCGCGCGGCTGCTCAAGGATATTGCGCGCGACCACTCAGTCATCGTCGTCGAGCACGACATGCATTTCGTGCGCGAGCTCGGCGTCAAGGTCACCTGCCTGCACGAAGGTTCGGTCCTGTCCGAAGGCTCGCTCGATTTCGTTTCGGCCGACGAGCGTGTCGTTGAAGTCTATCTGGGGAGATAATCATGGTCTGGCGCGTTCCGTTCCATCATTTCGACCTTTCGTTCTTCAGGCGTTGGGGAAGGCGCTGACCATGCTCGAAGTCTCCAACGCCACGCTGCACTACGGCGCCGCCCAGGCGCTGCGTGGCGTCTCGCTGAAGGCCGGCGCGGGCAAGATCACCTGCGTGCTCGGCCGCAACGGCGTCGGCAAAACCAGTTTGATGAGATCGATCGTCGGCCACCACCGGCTGACGAGCGGAAGCGTTGCCTTCGAGGGGAAGGCGCTCGACCGGAGCGCGGCGTATGATCGCGCCCGGTCGGGCATCGCATTCGTGCCGCAGGGCAGGGAGATCTTCCCGCTGCTCACGGTGCGGGAAAACCTCGAATCGGGCTTTGCGCCATTGAGGCGCGCCGACCGCAACATTCCCGGCCATGTCTTCGAATTGTTCCCGGTGCTGAAGCAGATGCTCGGCCGCCGGGGCGGTGACCTTTCCGGCGGCCAGCAGCAGCAGCTTGCCATCGGCAGGGCACTGGTGATGCGGCCGAAACTGCTGGTGCTCGACGAGCCGACCGAGGGCATCCAGCCGTCGATCATCAAAGATATCGGCCGCGCCATCCGCTATCTGCGCGACCAGGCCGGCATAGCCGTGCTGCTGGTCGAACAGTATCTCGATTTCTGCCGGGAACTGGCAGACGAGGTCAACATCATGGACCGCGGGCAGATCGTCCACACCGGCCCGGCCGAGGATCTCGACCGGGCGGATGTTCGCAAGTTCCTGACCGTTTGATCGCAGACCCTCGAGATTAGCCGAACCATCTCTCCCCTCGTCATCCTGCGGCGAAGCAAGGAGCGAAGCGACGCGGCGCAGAGCCCAGGATCCATGCCGTGACATCCGCCGAAGAGTGCAGCGGTCAAGAATAGAAGCCGTTCTCCCCCCACCCTGGATTCTGCACTGTGGCGATGCTCTGAAGTTACGGCGTTGGGTCTTCGCTCCGCTTCGCGTCACTGCGCCCAAGGATGACGAAATCACGAAAGCCGCTCAGTCTTTCCTGAACGCCTCTGGCGCGCCGAGGATTGCATGCTAGGCTTTACTTGGCCTTGTTGAGTCGGCCGCTTTCCGTATCAGTCTCGTTGACGGATCAAGGTGAGGCGTGGGCTCAGCCGGCACGTTCTGTGCAAGCAACCCCTTCCTGCGATCCGATTTTTGTTCGATGCATTTGGGGCACTTGGGCCAGGGACGCCGATGGAACGTTACGTCGAGGACTACCAGAAACGACGGCTCACCGAGCGCGTCGACATCATGACCGCTATCAATGTTCTGAAATCGCAAGGATACGACCACGACGAGCTGATCGCAGAGATCACCAAGGTCTTCTACGTCGATCTCGATACCTACAACGAGGTCGTGATGGCGGCGTGAGGGCTGACGGAAGGGGCGGATGCGCTATACCGCCACGCGGCTAACTTGCGCGTCGGAAGGTCGAGGCCGCGACGCGGTTGCGACCGCCACGCTTGGCGGCATAGAGCGCCTTGTCGGCGGCGCTGAGCACCTTGTCAAAGCTCATGCCGTCCTTGCTGCCGAAAGCGTATCCGGCGCTGACCGTACATGTCAGGGGACGGGTTTCGGTCTCGATGACACGCGCGGCGAAGGAGGTGCGTATACGCTCGGCGGTGAACTCCACCGCTTCGGGCAGGGTGCGCTTCAGAACCAGCGCGAATTCCTCTCCGCCCATGCGCGCGGCGACATCGGTCGGGCGAAGGTTCTCGACCAGGTCCTCGGCGAACACTCTCAACACCTGATCGCCCGTGGCGTGCCCGAACTCGTCGTTGATGACCTTGAAGCCGTCGAGGTCGAACATGACCACCGCCGTGAAAGCCCCGATCGGGGCGCCGCCATTGAGATCGAACAGCGCGCGGCGATTGAGCAGGCCGGTCAGCGGATCGGTCAGCGCGTTCAGACGGTGATATCGGGCCAGACGGCCCTGGTTGAGTGCCAGCGAAAGGGCGCCGATGCCGGTCATGCTGGCGATGACGACGACGAGGCTCAGATCCTCGGCCCAGTTGCTGGGCGCATGTCCGAGGACAAGCTTCCCATCCCATGCAAGAGCCATGGCGCACAGCACAAAGGAAATGCCGGTGGCCGAGTAGAGCACGGTAAGGCCGATGATCGGGACAGGAGTTTCAGCGCGCCCGACCCAGTACTGATAGGCCGTTGAAAACAGAATCAGGGCGGCAAGGAAATTTTCGAATATGAAGCCGAGCCCGTCATATCCGAGCGCCATCGGCGGCAGCGCCAGGGCAAGCGAGATGCAGCTGCCGAGCACCGTCAGCGGGATCGGCGACTGGCCTGACCTGAACTGGTAGGCGGCGCCCAGCATGGTCGAGAACCCAACCAGGAGCAAGGCGAAGGTCGCGATACCGAGGATGCGTCCGGGCGTCTCGATATAGTCCTCGTATATGAATACGTCGCCGACGACCAACAACGCGCTGATCGACCATGTCAGCAGAAACTTTTCAGTTCGCGCGGTTAGCCAGATGCCGAACAACGTCAGGCTCAGGCAGGCGGCGGAAAAACCGACAGCCAGCAGAAGTGAGTGGTAGTCGAGCGACATGCCCTAACCCGCGGCTGCCCCAGCTCCGCGAATTCATGCAGCAAGGAGGTATCGATAAGGTTACGACGGCTGTGAAGATGCCATGATTCGACGTTGTCAGCCGGTGACGCGCTTCATCAGCGCCATGGCGCCGAACGGCGCGCGGACCTTGCCCTCGGTGATGAAGTAGACGAACACATCGCGCGGTTTGACCGGTGCGTCGGTTGGCGGATCGGTGCGCGGCAGGTCGGCCGGCGCCTTGCCTTCCGCCCAGGTTTTTGCCCGTGCCGCCCATTCGTCGAGCGCCTTTGGCGTGTAGCAGTCGGGATTATCATCGCTGCCGGTCTGCAACCGGACATAGATGAAATCGCCGGTGATGTCGGCGATCCCAGGATATTTGGCGTGGTCGGCGTAGACGATCGCCACCTTGTATTTGCGCGCCAGGGCAGCGAATTCCGGCACGACGAAGCTGTCGTTGCGCACCTCCACCGCATGGCGCAGCGCAACGCCGTCCTGCTTTTCAGGCAAAAGCTTGAGGAAGGCCTCGAAATCGTCCGGATCGAACTTTTTGGTCGGCGCGAACTGCCACAGGATCGGCCCGAGCTTGTCGCCGAGTGCGGCGACGCCCGACCCCAGGAAGCGCATCATCGATTCACCGGCCTCGCCGAGCACGCGGCGGTTGGTGACGAAGCGGTTGCCTTTCAGCGAATAGACAAAACCGTCCGGCGCCTCGTTAGCCCATTTGACGAAGGTCGGCTCCTTGAAACTCGAATAATAGGTGCCGTTGACCTCGATGCTCGCCACCTGCCGGGTAGCGTAGTGCAGCTGTTTCGCCTTGGACAGCTTGTCCGGATAGAACGACGCGTCCCAGGGCTCGAAGGTCCAGCCGCCCATGCCGGCGCGAATTGTTCCTGATTGAGTCACTGTCGTCCTCCCGTTTGCTGAAAAGGATCAGGCGATGGCCGTTGTCTGGGTGGCTTTAGCCATGTCGACGACCGTCGATCCTGGCCGGTATGGATTGGGCCGACGACCCGTTTCGTGAAAGCCATAGGCTTTGTAGAGCGCGATGTTTCGTTCCATCCTGGCGTTGGTGTAGAGCCGCACCTCGGGCAAATGCCACAGGCGCGTCTGTTCGTCCGCCCACTTGAGCAGTGCGATGCCGAAACCCTTGCCCTGGAAAGCAGGGCCGACGGCGACGGAGAAGATCATCGTGTGGTTTGGGTGCCGCTCGAGGACAATCAGTCCGGCCGGCTCGCCGCTGCTTTCCAGCAGCCGGACCTCGCCGCGTTCGATCCGCGGCGCATAGTCCTCGGTGACCGGGATCGGCGGCGCGCCCAGCAAGGCCGTGTAGGGCGCATAGGCGGCTTCGGTCAGCCGGACGATTGTGGCGAGATCCTCAGCAAGCGCTCTTCTGATCTTCATTTGAAGGTTCTTCCAAACGCCAGCCAGTCCTCACTCACTCCGCCGCTTCGCGCTTGCCTCCGGGCCGCCGCTCCAGCAATTCGCGCAGGAACTGGCCGGTGTAGCTGCGCTTCTCGCGGACGATGTCCTCCGGCGTGCCTGACGCCACCAGCTCGCCGCCGCCGTCGCCACCCTCGGGACCGAGGTCGAGCACCCAGTCGGCGGTTTTTATGACCTCGAGATTGTGCTCGATGACGACCACCGTGTTGCCCTGGTCGACCAGCTCGTGCAGCACTTCCAAGAGCTTGGCGACGTCGTGGAAATGCAGGCCGGTGGTCGGCTCGTCGAGGATGTAGAGCGTCTTGCCGGTCGCCTTGCGCGACAGTTCCTTGGCGAGCTTGATGCGCTGCGCCTCGCCGCCCGACAGCGTCGTCGCCTGCTGGCCGACATGGATGTAGCCGAGGCCGACCTGTTTCAGCGTCTCCAGCTTGTCGCGCACGCCGGGCACGGCGGCGAAGAAATCGACGCCCTCCTCGACCGTCATGTCGAGCACGTCGGCAATCGACTTGCCCTTGAACAGGACGTCGAGCGTTTCGCGGTTGTAGCGCTTGCCATGGCAGACGTCGCAGGTGACATAGACGTCGGGCAGGAAGTGCATCTCGATCTTGATGACACCGTCGCCCTGGCAGGCCTCGCAGCGGCCGCCCTTGACGTTGAACGAGAAGCGGCCCGGCTGATAGCCGCGCGCCTTGGATTCCGGCAAGCCGGCGAACCAGTCGCGGATCGGCGTAAAGGCGCCGGTATAGGTGGCGGGATTGGAACGCGGCGTCCGTCCGATCGGCGACTGGTCGATATCGATGACCTTGTCGAGAAATTCGAGGCCCTCGATGCGGTCATGATCGGCCGGATGCTCGCGCGAGCCCATGATGCGGCGCGACGCTGCTTTGAACAACGTCTCGATCAGGAAGGTCGACTTGCCGCCGCCGGAGACGCCGGTGACGGCGGTGAAGGTGCCGAGCGGGATTTCGGCGGTAACGTTCTTCAGATTGTTGCCACGCGCGCCGACGATCTTCAGGCGCCGGTTCTTCTTGGCCTCGCGCCGCACGGCCGGCGTCGCCACTTCGAGCTCGCCTGACAGATATTTGCCGGTGATCGAGGCGGGGCTCGCCATGATCTGCTGCGGCGTTCCCTGCGCGATGATGTGGCCGCCATGGATGCCGGCGGCCGGGCCGATATCAACGACATAGTCGGCATGCAGGATGGCGTCCTCGTCATGCTCGACGACGATCACCGTGTTGCCGATGTCGCGCAGATGCTTCAGCGTGTCGAGCAGGCGCGCGTTGTCGCGCTGATGCAGGCCGATCGACGGCTCGTCCAGCACATAGAGCACGCCGGTGAGGCCGGAGCCGATCTGCGAGGCCAGGCGAATGCGCTGGCTCTCGCCGCCCGACAGCGTGCCGGAATTGCGCGACAGCGTCAGGTAGTCGAGCCCGACATCGTTCAGGAAGCGCAGCCGCTCACGGATCTCCTTGAGCACGCGCACCGCGATCTCGTTCTGCTTGTCGCTGAGCGAAGCGGGCAGGGCGGTGAACCATTGGTCGGCCTTGCGGATCGACAGCTCGGTGACCTCGCCGATATGCTTGCCGGCGATCTTCACCGCAAGCGCTTCCGGCTTCAGCCGGTAGCCGCGGCAGGCCGGGCAAGGCGTGGCCGACATGAAGCGCTCGATCTCCTCGCGCATCCAGGCCGATTCGGTTTCCTTCCAGCGCCGCTCGAGATTGGGAATGACCCCCTCGAAGGTTTTCGTCGTCTTGTAGGAGCGCAGGCCGTCATCATACTGGAAAGTGACCTCGCGCTCGCCGGTGCCATGCAGGATGGCTTGCTTTGCCTCTTCGGTCAGGTCCCGGAACTTGTCGCCGAGCTTGAAGCCATAGGCCTTGCCCAGCGCCTCCAGCGTCTGCACGTAATAGGGGGAGGTCGATTTCGCCCATGGGCTGACGGCGCCCGCACGCAGGGACAAATTGTCGTCGGGCACGATCAGACTGGCGTCGATGGCGCGCTGGCTGCCGAGGCCGTCGCAGGTCGGGCAGGCGCCGAACGGGTTGTTGAAGGAGAACAGCCGCGGCTCGATCTCAGGAATGGTGAAGCCGGACACCGGGCAGGCGAACTTTTCCGAGAACAGAATACGTTCGTGCGTCTCGTTCTTCGACTTGTTGACCGAATCCTCGCCGGTCTGGCTGGCGTCGAGCGGCCGGTCGGCGAATTCGGCCACCGCCAGCCCGTCGGCGAGCTTCAGCGCGGTCTCGATGGAATCGGCAAGCCGCGTCGCCAGATCGCCGCGCACCACGATGCGGTCGACGACGACGTCGAGATCATGCTTGTATTTCTTGTCCAGCGCCGGCACGTCGGCGATTTCGTAAAAGACACCATCGACCTTCACGCGCTGAAAACCCTTTTTCTGCAGTTCCAGCAGTTCCTTGCGGTATTCGCCTTTGCGCCCTCGCACCATCGGCGCCAGGATGAACAGACGAGTGCCTTCCTCGACCGCCAACACGCGGTCGACCATCTGCGACACCGTCTGGCTCTCGATCGGCAGGCCGGTGGCCGGCGAATAAGGGATGCCGACGCGCGCGAACAGCAGCCGCATATAGTCGTAGATCTCGGTGACGGTCCCGACCGTCGAGCGTGGGTTCTTCGAAGTGGTCTTCTGCTCGATTGAGATGGCCGGCGACAGGCCGTCGATCTGGTCGACGTCAGGCTTCTGCATCATTTCGAGGAATTGCCGCGCATAGGCCGACAGGCTCTCGACATAGCGGCGCTGGCCTTCGGCATAGATGGTGTCGAAGGCGAGCGACGACTTGCCGGACCCCGACAGGCCGGTCATGACGATCAGGCTGTCACGCGGCAAGTCGAGATCGACATTCTTCAGATTGTGTTCGCGCGCCCCGCGAATGGAAAGATATTTATGGTCGGCCATCGCCGGTCGCCGCCTCAGATCTGGAATCTCATGGGATGGCGGGTTGTCCCGACCATCCCCTATGTAGGTAATTTCGTCACCTTTTCGAGAGACGCCACAACTCTCGACCAGAGCCTTTAACCGTCTTTCGCGCGGGCGAGCAAGCGGAAAGAACAAAGGCCGAACACGCTCCTGACAAAAGCGCCCAGGTAATCCACGGCCGACGCCGGGCTGCTCAAAACGGATGCAAATTTCGGATTCGCCACACAAGCGATCACATTTTTTGTAATCGGCTATCCAACGGTTGACGTCTCAGCCTCTGAGAGTCAGACTCCAAACGTCAACCGAAGCCGGCCGTCTTTTGATGGCCGCGCCACCCAAGGTGGCCTGCGAGACGCCGCGGGCTTTTGCGATATGTGCTTCGGACGACACCGGTCGCAATGGACAGAAAAGGAGAGCAGAGGAATGACTCCACCGGACAGTCCCTTGAGGCTCCACGTGTCGCTGGAGCCGCGGCAGGCATAAGTGCCAGGGCCAGGCGTTTGCGCCGCCCGACAAACCGTGATCTGCCGATCCCCATTAAAATCAGAGACTACTAGTCGGATCGTCGGCTGAACGCCGCGAAGCATCCGAAATCAAAGGCCGGCAGTGCACTCCCGGCAAGTTTGGATTTTAGATCCAAAAAAAGCCCCGACCGTTTGCGGAAGCAGCGGCGGGGCTGTTCATTTCAGATGGCCGCAGCGCACGAGTGCCTTGAGATTTGTGGCAACGATGAAGGCCGATGGACCTGTCCTACCGCCGGGGGGCATTGATCGTGCCGGCGCCGACATCGAAGGTTATGCTGCCGGAAATCCTGACATCGGTATCGCCGATCTTGAACTGGCCGTTGCTGGGCACGGCGTCGTCGGGTTCGGGAGCCGGCCTGGCGACGCGATAGTCGCCGGCCACGCCTGGCAGCGTGCCTTCGTGGGGCGGCGTTGAATTGTCTTCGGCGAGCGCTGCGCCGGAGGTCATGGTCGCGACGGCGATGCCGATGATCAGTCGGTTCAAGCAAGTGCGTGAAATCCTAGACATCGGCGGACTGTATCGCCGCACACTGGCCGAAGCCAGACCGGTGGCGATCAAACTTGCCGAACGGCTTGGCTGTTATCGCTCATGGCGTTCGGCCACCCCTTTCACGCCGCCTGTTTGCGCGTGTCAAAAACATGGTCGACAAGCCCCCAGGTCTTTGCCTCCTCGGCGGTCATGAAATGGTCGCGGTCGAGCGTGCGTTCGACCTCTTCGAAGGTGCGACCGCAGTGGTGCGCGTAAATCTCGGTCATGCGCCGCTTGGTCCTGAGGATGCCTTCGGCGTGGCGCTGGATGTCGGAGGCCTGGCCCTGGAAACCGCCTGACGGCTGGTGCAGCAGGATGCTGGTGTTGGGCAGCGCGATGCGCCGGCCCGGCGTGCCCGCCATCAGCAGGAAAGAGGCCATCGAGGCGGCAAAGCCCATGCAGACGGTCGATACCGGACTGCGTATATACTGCATCGTGTCGTAGATGGCGAAACCGCTGGTCACCACGCCGCCCGGCGAGTTGATGTAGAGCGAAATCTCCTTGTCGGGATTGTCGGATTCCAGCGACAGAAGCTGGGCACAGACCAGCGCCGACACATTGTCATCGATCGGACCGTTGATGAAGACGATGCGCTCGCGCAGCAGCCGCGAAAAAATGTCGAAGGCGCGTTCGCCGCGGCTCGACTGCTCGATCACCATCGGCACCAGGTTGGCAAAACCGCTCATCGCTTTTCTCCGTTGTGTCGTTCAGGCCGCGCGCAGGGAGAGGCGAGGCGTGTTTGCGGCTATGATCTGTCTGGGGCTGTGTGCGTTGAGCGAAACCCGGCAACCGGCGCCTGCAACCGCAGGCGTAGCTACCCGCGCAAATCCATCGTGGACGATGCGCAGATGCGTGCCGCCCGACAGGGTGCGGTCGAGCGTGAAGGTGACAATGCTATCCATTGGGTTGTCCAGCGGGCTGGTGAGCGGATCCGCTGTGTTGCCAGGCGCCGGCCGCTCCCGCCAGGAATAACGCAGCAGGCGTTCGGGCTCGGCGTCGAGGATTTCGCACTCGATCTGACTATCAGCCTTAGCAAAGGCAAAGCGGCCGCCGATCTCCGGCTTGATGTCGTTCGGCATCATCCAGGCTGCAAGCAGGTCCGGCACCGTCAGCGCCCGCCACACTTTTTCCGGCGGCTCTGGAAGCTCGCACTCAAACTCGATCGAATCTGCCGCCATGTCTGAATGCTGTTTTGCCGTCATTGGTCCATATCCTTCAAAACCGCCTTGAGTCTTTCGATACGCTCGGGCCAGAACGCGCGGTAGCGCTCGATCCAACCGAGCAGCGGGTCGAGCCCTTGCGGATCGGCGCGATAATAAGCGTTGCGGCCGACTCGCCGCTCGGCCACCAGGCCGGCGCCGCGCAGCACTGCGAGATGCTGCGAGACGGCCGGTTGCGACACGGTCATGCCGCTGCGCAGTTCCGATACGGTCATCTCGCCGGCGGCGAGCCGTTCGTAGACGGCGCGGCGCGTCGGGTCGGAAAGCGCTCGAAAAATCTCTGCTTCGATCATGGCAGAAGCATAAGTCGACACTTATTGGTTTGGCAAGCGGTGTTTTAGGCTGGCGGTGTTTTAGGCAGGCGCTTTTTACAGGCTCGTTAGAAGCCAGCGTCTCACCATCTCGGGGGACCCGTCGAACGTCGCCTCGAAAATTGGTGACGCGAGCACGGCATGGATATGAAGCGTTTCGGAGCCGGCGTTTCGGAAGCCATGTTTCCTGTGCGCGGGAACAACAAGGGACTGCCCGGGAGTCAAGACGATACTCTCCTCATCGATCCACATTTCAGCCTTGCCAGCGATCACAGTAAGCACTTCCTCGACCGGGTGCCAATGTGCCGGGGCGCCAACCGCGGGCTCGACCCATTGTTCAAATATGCAAAGTTGAGTTGCGCCGTTGCGGGCCGAGACGTGCATGCGGGTTTGTACTCCCGCTCGCCACTCTTCTTGCGGCTGGTCCTCATGTACAACTGTCTTCATTGTGTTCAACCTTCGATCCCGGCGGCCAGATATCGTGGAATTTCCAGGCCCAAGATACTACTTGTTGCTGACATTCCTTGACAGTAGAGATTAATGAGCCTAGGAACGAAAAGAGAACAAAAACCTTGTGGGAAAAGCCAGCCACGGCAGGCAGGGATTGTCCGCAGTCTATAAGGTGAGCGACAGAAATTTTGTTTCGGAT
Organism: Mesorhizobium sp. WSM4841; assembly: GCF_055811515.1. Taxonomy (NCBI): domain Bacteria; kingdom Pseudomonadati; phylum Pseudomonadota; class Alphaproteobacteria; order Hyphomicrobiales; family Phyllobacteriaceae; genus Mesorhizobium; species Mesorhizobium sp. WSM4841. The sequence continues at coordinate 215,773 of NZ_JBVVQC010000005.1, read as the reverse complement.
GAGCGCGGAGAAGTATCATGGCGGGTAGCGTCAACAAGGTCATTCTGGTGGGCAATCTCGGGGCGGATCCGGAAATCCGCCGTTTGAATTCGGGTGAGCCGGTCGTCAATATCCGCGTCGCCACTTCGGAAAGCTGGCGCGACAAGACTTCCGGCGAGCGCAAGGAGAAGACCGAGTGGCACAATGTCGTCATCTTCAACGAGCAGCTCGCCAAGGTCGCCGAGCAGTATCTGAAGAAGGGTGCGAAGGTTTATGTCGAGGGCCAGTTGCAGACGCGCAAATGGCAGGACCAGACCGGCAATGACCGCTACACGACCGAAATCGTGCTGCAGAAATTCCGTGGCGAGCTGCAGATGCTCGACGCACGCGGGCAGGGCGAGGGCGGTCAGGTCGGCAGCTATGCCGGTGGCGGCAGCAGCCGCGGTTCCGATTTCGGCCAGTCCGGCCCGGGCGAGAGTTTCAATCGCGGCGTCGGTGGCGGCAACAAGGGTGGCGGCGGTTCGTCGCGCGAACTAGACGACGAAATTCCGTTCTGATCGCTCGGAGCGAGCGGCTCTGCGCGAGCTGACAACGCCACTATTTGAGGCCACGCATTGGCGTCCCGAAAATCTGTCTTGGATTTTCGGGACGTTGTGCGTTTGAGTAGTGCGCGGTGAAAGGACGTATCAGATGAAAGCACGGGTCAAATGGGTCGAGGAGCGCACTTTCGTCGGCGAGTCCGGCAGCGGTCACAAGGTGGTACTGGGGACTGCGTTCGGACCGGAAGGCAAGACGCCGGGGCCGAGCCCGATGGAGCTGGTGCTGCTCGGCACTGGCGGCTGCTCGGCCTATGATGTGGTCCACATCCTCGAAAAGGGGCGCGAGGCGGTCGAAGACTGCGTGGTCGAACTCGACGCCGACCGGGCGGAGAAGGAACCCAGGGTGTTCACCCGCATCCATATGCATTTCATCATCAAGGGCCGCGCGCTCTCGCCCGACAAGGTGAAACGGGCGATCGATCTTTCGATCGAAAAATACTGCTCAGCGACCGCGATGATGGCCAAGACCGCCACCGTCACGCATGATTTCGAGGTTGTGGATACAGCGGCGAAGTAACCGAATAATAAGGGCTGAATATTTAGACTTTCCCGTGGCGTCGTCATTTTTGCAGTCCGGAGTTTATGTTTAATGTCGCTGACCAGTCTGGCGAAGTTTGTATTCGGACGTTCAGCGGAGAGAAAAAGTAAAAAATCGCTCTATCGACTGTTGGTCGCCGAAATAATTTTGCGGACGATACGGCATGGCCCGCAAGATGAAAAAGGGAATTACGTCGAAGCTAAGAGTACGGAAGTGAAGGAACTGTACCGCGCGGGACGTGTTTTCAGTCACAGCCTCATATCGGTTTACGAGCAAGCGTCCGGATTGCTCTGGACGCTGGGAGTCGCCGAACCGGTGAGGCTGGTGAAGGGGCAATGGCACTCTGGATACGATGATCGTAGTTTTCCAGCATTCTTCAGGCTTCGTCATGATATTCGGCGCAGCACCAACATCGCCGCAACCTATTCGGAATATTCGTTTCCGTCATTGAACTATGTCCTACGAACCTATCTCGACCTCGTGTGGGAAAGCGAACATTGGCGTTCTCAGATAGAACCTATCATTGACGCCCTGGAGGCCAGAGTCGACCTTGAGCATATACAGGTACTAGCTAATTCATCCAGCACCGCCCGGTCACTGCCTGTCGTCCTTGTGAAACAAGCACCAGCCATTGCACAGCTACTCGCGCGATTGGGGTATCTCGAACGCAAACAAGGTTTTCCAGGTTGGACCGAAACCGCACGGCCGGCTCTTGGCGGCAATTGGTTTGACCTGCAGGGCGGGCCGGTTGAATCCGAGAATGGCCGGCCTATGCCCCGGCTTCGGGTCGTGGACTCATAAACCCGACGCCAGAGCCGGATGGCCGCGAGCTTAACGAAGACGAGGAAGTTAGCGGCGTGTTTCTCATCCGGTTGAAGAACAGTTCGCCCTGGTTTCGGTGGCGATAGGTACGGGCTGAAGCAGATTGGACCACGCCGGTGCCGACGGGGCGGGATGTTCGCCCAGCCTCCACGTGAACTCACGAAATGTTCGTATCTCGGTCGCGTCGTAAGCCTTGTCGGCGAGAACCATCCCGCCGCGCGGTAAGCTTTCAAGCAGAGCGCGTGCTGCCAGGCTATCGTGCTGCTGACCGCCGGTGATTGAGACGTGGAGCGGTAGGCCATTCGCGTCGACCACGGCGTGGATTTTGGTCGTCAGCCCTCCGCGGGAGCAAAGGGCATGGGCAGTCAATGAAACGGGCTGGCCGGTCATCGTTCATCGACTGATACAACCCTAAACTAAACGCGTTGTTGTTCGTCGGTTCAGGGAGCCGCCATTAACGCCTTGACGCCGTCGGCGACGAACTGCACGGCGAGTGCCGCCAGGATGACGCCCAGCAGCCGTGTCAGGATCGAGCGGCCGGTCTGGCCGAGGATACGGTCGATGCGCTCGGCCAGCACGAATACCAGGTAAGTGATCACAAGGCAGATCGCGATGATGCCGACAAGGGCTGCCTGCGCGCCAAAACCTGGAAAAGCGCCGGACAGCAGGACGGTCGCCGAGATCGCGCCCGGACCGGCGATCAGCGGGATCGCCAGCGGAAAGGCGGCGATGTTGTGAATCATGTCCTTGGTGATGGCGACATCGCCGATCTTCTCCTTGCGGTCCTGCCGGCGCTCGAACACCATTTCGAAGGCGATGAAGAACAGCAGGAACCCGCCGGCGACGCGGAACGCCGGCAGCGTGATGCCGAACACCGACAGGATCGATGCGCCGGCGATTGCGAACAGCGCCATCACCAGGAACGCGATGATCGAGGCGCGCACGGAAACCTGGTTGCGCTCCTCGCGGTTCATGCCGCGCGTCACGGCGAGGAAGAGCGGCGCCAGCCCAGGCGGGTCGATGGTCACGAGAATGGTGACGAAGGCGTTGAACAGGCTGTCGAAGCTCGGCATCTCTGACCCTCCCCGCCGGGCCGTGCCCGAGACCCTGCATTGGTAGAGCAAAGCGGCGTCAGGGGAAACCGTGCAGGTCAGGTGCTGGCGACGCGCCGCGCCAGGAACTCGACTTCGAGCCGCCACGTCGCGCCGTCGTCCTGCGAGCGTTCGCCCAGCCAGCGGAACGAATTTTCGGTGATGCGGGAAAAGCTCCAGCGTACCGAGGCGCCGGTGCCGTCAGCGCCTTGCTGGACGATGGTGTCGCCCTCGGCGTGGCCGAGCTGGCGGCTGTAATACTGGGTGCGCGGATCGCTCCAGAAGATGTGCCAGGCGTCGACGCCGGGGTCATAGACGCGCAGTGTCGTGCCATAGAAAGTCCATTTGCCGAGGGAACTCTGTGCGCCAGTGTTCCGCGCGGGCAGGATCCATACGTCCTGGATCGCGCGGCCTTCGAGCACCCAGCCGAAATGCACCTCGCCGCGCCCGGTCAGCACCTGGCCGTCTTCGAGATGACGCGTGGCGTCGAATGTCCAGGCGCCGACGAAGCGGCCGTAAAGATCCAGTTTCTCGGCAAGGTTCGCGGCTGGCCCGTCGCTATGCAAGGCTTCGGCAAAGGAGGATGAATTGAACATGGTTGTGGTCTCTTCTTGTCAGGAGCCCCATCTTGTCAGGAGAATGGGATGAATACGCCGCGCTAGGCTTCTTGCGCTTGGGAAAAATTGCTATGTTTCGGCCATGACGACGAGCGTGCATACACTGGCGTCCGGAAAAGGCTGGCAGGTGTCGGACGTGGTCTGCACTGCCGGCGTCGCTGATCGCCCGTTCGAGGAAGAGCATCGCAACTTCTGCGTCGCCGTGGTGACCAATGGCACATTCCGCTACCGCGCACGCCAGGGCACGGCGATGCTGACGCCGGGCGCGCTTCTGCTCGGCAACCCTGGCACTTGCTACGAGTGTGGGCACGAGCATGGCGCCGGCGACCGCTGCCTCTCCTATCATTTCAGCCCGGCCTATATGGAACAGATCGTCGCCGACACGCCGGGCACGAAGAAGCTGGCCTTCGAGACGCCGCGGCTGCCGCCGTTACCGGCGCTGGCACCGCTGCTGGCCGAGGCGGAAGCCGCACGCGAGATGGCCGACATCGAGGCGTTCGAGGAACTCGCTTTGCGCATTGCCGGCGCAGCCGTTGCCTCCGGCGTCACGCCTGCTGCCCGGGTGCCGAGCCGCCGTGACCAGAAACGTGTCGCGGAGGCGGTGCGGCGCATTGAGCTGGATGCCGACCGGCCGGTCTCAATTGCCGAGCTTGCAAGCGAGACGGCGACTAGCCCCTACCATTTCCTGCGCACCTTCCGACACGTCGCGGGCATGGCGCCCTACCAGTTCCTGCTGAAAACCCGGCTGCACAGGGCAGCGGTGCGGCTGCGCATGTCGGACGAGCCAATCTCGACGATCGCCTTCGAGGCCGGGTTCAACGATTTGTCGACCTTCAACCGTCGTTTCCGGCGCGTGATGGGGGTGGCGCCCGGCGCCTATCGGCTCCAGCGGCGAGGCGATAAAGCGCTGAACGCATCTGCCGTTACGGCTTTGTGAAGCAAAATTGGCCTGACAATGAGCTTTGCCGCGACAGCCACGAAAAAGCGCCTCGGCCATATCGTCGCAATCAGTGATATCCTTTTGAAATCACCACAAAAATCGCCACTGGAAAACTGCCGCGGACATTGGAGTTTCGACCCGGCTTCCTATATAAGCACCGAGTGATTCCCGATTAGATTGTGACCTGATTTGACCGACCAGAAGACACCGCGCGGCGCCGACGGCGGCCCGACCGGCATCGAGCCGATATCCATCATCGAGGAGATGCAGCGCTCCTACCTCGATTACGCCATGAGCGTGATCGTCAGCCGTGCGCTGCCCGACGTGCGAGACGGGCTGAAGCCGGTGCATCGCCGCATCCTCTATGCCGCGCATGAGAGCGGCTACCACTGGAATCGCAAATATGTGAAGTCGGCGCGCCCGGTCGCCGACGTGATGGGCAAATACCATCCGCATGGCGACGCCTCGATCTACGACGCCTTGGTGCGCATGGCGCAGGATTGGTCGCTGCGCGTGCCGCTGATCGACGGGCAGGGCAATTTCGGCTCGATCGACGGTGATCCGCCGGCGGCGATGCGTTACACCGAATCGCGCCTGACCAAGGTCGCGCATGAGTTGCTGGAAGACATCGACAAGGACACCGTCGATTTCCAGGACACTTATGATGCGTCCGGCAGTGAACCGAAAGTCCTGCCGGCGCGCTTTCCAAATCTGTTGGTCAACGGCTCCGGCGGTATCGCCGTCGGCATGGCCACCAACATCCCGCCGCACAATCTGGGCGAGGTCTGCAACGGCGCCATCGCCCTCATCGACAATCCGGCGATCGATCTGCCGGCGCTGATGGAGATCATTCCGGGGCCGGATTTCCCGACCGGCGGCATCGTGCTCGGCCGCTCCGGCATCTACAGCGCCTATTCGACCGGCCGCGGTTCCATCGTCATGCGCGGGCGCGTCAACGTCGAGGCGCGTGGCAACGACCGTGAATCGATCGTCATCACCGAGGTTCCCTACCAGGTGAACAAGTCGTCGATGATCGAGAAGATGGCCGAGCTTGTGCGCGACAAGCGCATCGAGGGCATTTCCGACATTCGCGACGAGAGCGACCGCCAGGGCTACCGCGTCGTCATCGAACTGAAGCGCGATGCGGTCGCCGACGTCATCCTCAACCAGCTCTACCGGTTTACGCCGCTGCAGACGTCGTTCGGCGCCAATATGGTGGCGCTGAACGGCGGCAAGCCGGAATTGCTGACGCTGACCGGCATGCTGAAGGCGTTCGTCGCCTTCCGCGAGGACGTGATCAGCCGGCGCACGAAATTCCTGCTGCGCAAGGCGCGCGACCGCGCCCATGTGCTGGTTGGCCTTGCCATTGCCGTCGCCAACATCGACGAGGTCATCAAGCTGATCCGCAGCGCGCCGGACCCGCAAACGGCGCGCGAGCAGTTGATGGAGCGGCGCTGGCCCTCGGGCGACGTCGAATCGCTGATCCTGCTGATCGACGATCCGCGCCACCGCATCAATGAGGACGGCACCTACAATCTGTCCGAGGAACAGGCCCGCGCCATCCTCGAACTGCGCCTGCAGCGGCTGACCGCGCTCGGCCGCGACGAAATCGCCGACGAGTTGAACACGATAGGCGACGAGATCAAGGATTACCTGGACATCCTGTCGTCCCGAGCCCGCATTCAGCAGATCGTCAAGGACGAGCTTGCCGCCGTGCGCGACGAGTTCGGCACGCCGCGCCGCACCGAACTCTCAGAGGGCGGGGCTGATATGGAAGACGAGGACCTGATCCAGCGCGAGGACATGGTCGTGACGGTCAGCCATTCCGGCTACATCAAGCGTGTGCCGCTGTCGCTCTACCGGGCACAGCGCCGCGGCGGCAAGGGCCGCTCCGGCATGTCGACCAAGGAAGAGGATTTCGTCACCCGGCTGTTCGTCGCCAACACCCACACGCCGGTGCTGTTCTTCTCCTCGCGTGGCATCGTCTACAAGGAAAAGGTCTGGCGCCTGCCGATCGGCAATCCGCAGTCGCGCGGCAAGGCGCTGATCAACATGCTGCCGCTGGAGCAGGGCGAACGCATCACCACCATCATGCCGCTGCCCGAGGACGAGACCAGCTGGGGCGAGCTCGACGTGATGTTCGCCACGACGCGCGGCACGGTGCGCCGCAACAAGCTGTCGGACTTCGTCCAGGTCAACCGCAACGGCAAGATCGCCATGAAGCTGGAAGAGGAAGGCGACGAGATTCTCGGCGTCGAGACCTGCACCGATAATGACGACGTGCTTCTGACCGCAAGCTCCGGCCAGTGCATCCGCTTCTCGGTCAGCGACGTGCGCGTCTTCCAGAGCCGCAACTCGGTCGGCGTGCGCGGCATCGCCATGGCTGCCACCGACCGGGTGATCTCGATGGCGGTGATCGAACATGTCGAGGCGCCGCCGGCCGAGCGCGCCGCCTATCTCAAGCGGGTGGCGGCCGAAAGGCGGCTCGCCGCCGGCATTGCGGCGGGCGAGGACGAAGATATCCAGCTCACTAATGAGGAGGTCGGCGAGGAGACGGAGCTTTCCGACGAGCGCTACGAATTCCTCAAGGAACACGAGCAGTTCGTGCTGACGGTGACGGAATATGGCTACGGCAAGCGTTCGTCTTCCTATGATTTCCGCCTCACAGGGCGCGGCGGCAAGGGCATCCGCGCCACCGATGTGTCGAAAGCGGCTGAGATCGGCCGCCTGGTGGCGACTTTCCCGGTAGGCAACGACGATCAGATCATGCTTGTCTCGGACGGCGGCACCGTCATCCGCGTGCCGGTCAACGGCATTCGTTTCGCCAGCCGCGCCACCAAGGGCGTGACCATCTTCAACACGGCTGACGGCGAGAAGGTCGTTTCGGTGGAGCGGATAACGGAACCGCAATCAGACGAGGAAGCCGAAGAGAGCGTCGACGGCGACGCAACTCTGGATATCGGTACTGAAGGCGCTGGCCCGGAGAACAACGCCGACTAAGCCTTGATTGGGGTGTGCCGGCCCGTGGGTCCGGCGCCGTCAACAGATAGCGGCCGGTTCAGAAGTGGCGATAAGGCTTGCGGATACCGAAGCCTTCGAACCGTTTGGTATTGACCTTGGCGCGGATACGCCCTGCTTCCTGATGCAGCCCGAATACAGTGGCTATCAGCATGGCGACGGTCATTGCGGCGGCGAGCATGTAGATCAGCATGTGCGTGTTCTCCTGCACCTAGCAACGATTAAATGGGGTTTTGGTTTCATCTTCTGAAGCTGCAACCTAGTGAACGCTGCGTGAAGCCTTCGTGATCGGCCCATTCATTGGTCGTTCATCTCGGCCAAAAGGTTCACTCAAAGCGCATCGCGATTAACGTGGCTCAGCCGATGCGCTTCGAGTCCCTTTCTGGGTGCATGTCGTTGTCCCAAAGCCGCCGCGCACCCTCGGGTCAGGCCCGAGGGCATGCTTTTGCGGCGACATGCATTGGCGGCTCGCTGATCGGATTGCCTTTGCGAGAGAGGCTCGCTAGAAGCACCCTGCCATGACCGAACGCATCGCCCTTTATGCCGGCTCCTTCGACCCGCCGACCAACGGCCATCTCGACGTGCTGAAGGCGTCGCTGGCCGTGGCGGACACCGTGTATGCGGCGATCGGCACTCATCCTGGCAAAAAGCCGCTGTTTTCGTTCGAGGAACGGGTCGGCCTGATCGAAGCAGCGACGAAGGCCGAATTCGGCCGCGACGGCGCGCGCATCAAGGTTGTCGCTTTCGACGGGCTGGTCATCGACGCGGCCAGGAAGCAGGGCGCCTCGATCATGATCCGCGGCCTGCGCGACGGCACCGATCTCGACTACGAGATGCAGATGGCCGGCATGAACGAGACCATGGCGCCGGAATTGCAGACGGTTTTTCTGCCCGCCAGCCCCTCGGTGCGAACCATTACCGCCACACTTGTCCGTCAGATAGCCTCGATGGGAGGTGACATCCGCCCCTTCGTGCCGGCGGCTGTGGCCGGCGCACTTACCGCCAAATTTGCGAAATAATGCGTGTCGCCCCAACGTGGAACCCGGTTTTGGGACAACGACATGCATGAAACAAAGGTTTTCGGAGAAATATCCATGCCGCTCAAAAGGCTCGCCACCTGCTTTGTCGTTGTTTTCGGTCTTGTGGCTGCAACCGTTTCGGCGTTCGCCGCCGATCCGGAAAACACCATGATCATCACGCTGAAGGGCGGCGACGTGACCATCGCGCTCAGGCCCGATCTCGCGCCGAAGCATGTCGAGCAGATCAAAAAGCTGGTGCGTCAGGGCGCTTACGACAACGTCGCTTTCCACCGCGTCATCGACGGCTTCATGGCGCAGACCGGCGACGTGAAGTTCGGCAACATGAAAAACGGCTTCAACGCCGATGCTGTGGGTACCGGCGGTTCCGATCTTCCCGACCTGCCGGCCGAATTCTCGACGTCCGAGCGCTACGAGCGCGGCGTGGTCGGAATGGCCCGCTCGCAGGACCCGGATTCCGCCAATTCGCAGTTCTTCATCATGTTCGCGCCGGCGCCGCCGCTCGATGGCCAGTACACCATCGTCGGTAATGTCGAGAAAGGCATGGAATTGGTGGACCAGATAAAGAAAGGCGACGAGGCGCAGAACGGGGTCGTCACCGGTCCCGATCGCATGATCAAGGTGCGCATCGCCGCCGACGGCAAGTAAACCTATTTGTTTCAAAGGATATTCTGACATGGCCGAGATCAAGGACCGCGAGAACGCGCTCATCATGGAAACGACCAAGGGCAAGGTCGTCATCGAACTGTTTCCCGATCTGGCACCCGGCCATGTCGGCCGTATCAAGGAACTGGCGCGCGAAGGCGCTTATGACGGCGTGGTGTTCCACCGCGTCATCGACGGCTTCATGGCGCAGACCGGGGACGTGAAATTCGGCAATTCCAGCAAGCCCTCTTTCGCACCGTCGCGCGCCGGCACCGGCGGCTCCGACAAGCCCGACCTGAAGGCGGAGTTCTCCAACGCCAATCACGGCCGCGGCACCTGCTCGATGGCACGCTCGCAGAACCCGAACTCGGCCAACTCGCAGTTCTTCATCTGCTTCGACGATGCCGCCTTCCTCAACCGCCAATACACGGTCTGGGGCCAGGTCATCGAAGGCATGGACAATGTCGACAAGATCAAGCGCGGCGAGCCGGTGCCGGATCCTGACAAGATCGTGTCGCTGAAGGTGGCGGCCGACGTAAAATGACCTACCGAGCTGTCGCGGCGATCACTCTGATGCTTGTCGCGGCGGCTACTCCGGCGCTGGCGACAGAATCGATTGTTTGCAGCGCTGAGGGCGACGCGGCATCGATCGACGTCCTGATGGGGCACACTGCCGTCATCGCGGTTGCGCGCGTATGGCTTGATGCCGGCGGCAGGAACTGGACCACCGACGGTCAGCCGGGTTCGACGAAAGTCATCGTCGGACAGGCATTCGAGGACGACCAGCAGATGGCGATCGACCTCACCGATGAGGGCATCAGCTCGATCGTAGCCAAATTGCGACTGGTCAAGGCCAGCGAACAGTCCAATTTCGCAATGGGCGGCACGCTGAGCATCGACGGTGTTGGCGCCTGGGCGGTGACCTGCCCGGAATTTTGAGGCGGGGTTTTCTTGCGCGTCGATCTATTCGACTTTGATCTGCCGGAGGAGCGCATCGCGCTTCGACCGGCGGAACCGCGCGACAGCGCCAAAATGCTGGTTGTCAGGCCGGGTGAGGGACTTGAGGACCGGACGGTGCGCGAGCTGCCGTCCCTGCTCGAGACCGGTGACGTGCTGGTCTTCAACGATACCAAGGTCATCCCGGCGCAGCTGAAAGGCATCAGGCGGCGCGGCGAAGCAGCGGCGCAGGTCGAAGCCACGCTGCACATGCGAGTGGCTCCCGACCGCTGGCTGGCTTTCATGCGGCCGGGCAAGCGCATCGCCGTTGGCGACCGCATCCATTTCGGCCATGACGCCAATTCCTGCTTTCTCGGCCAGCTCGATGCCACGGTGATCGAGAAGGGCGAGGCCGGCGAGGCTTTGCTCGGTTTTGACCTGTCAGGTCCGTTTCTCGATGAGGCGCTACACGCCGTCGGCCACATTCCGCTGCCGCCTTACATCGCTTCGAAGCGCGACGACGACGAACGCGACCGCAGCGACTACCAGACCATCTATGCCAGGGAGGAGGGGGCTGTGGCGGCACCCACTGCCGGCCTGCATTTCACGCCCGAGCTTTTCGCCGCTCTCGATGCCAAGGGCGTCGAGCGGCGCTTCGTCACCCTGCATGTCGGCGCCGGCACGTTCCTGCCGGTGAAAGTCGACGACACCGCCGACCACAAGATGCATGCCGAGATCGGTTCTGTCAGCCCGGAAACCGCCGCGGCGCTCAACGCGGCGAAGGCGCGCGACGGGCGCATCATCGCCGTCGGCACGACGTCGCTGCGCCTGCTGGAGAGCGCCACGCGGGAGGACGGCACATTGGCCGGATGGTCGGGTCCGACCGACATCTTCATCACACCCGGTTACCGATTCAAGGCCGCCGACATGCTGATGACCAATTTCCATCTGCCGCGTTCGACGCTGTTCATGCTGGTTTCGGCGTTTTGCGGTCTGGAAACGATGCGTGCGGCCTATGCGCATGCCATCGAGACCCGCTACAGGTTCTACTCCTACGGAGATGCAAGCCTTCTGTTCAAAGAGGACAACGATGGACGCGCTCCCGGTATAGAACAAGGAATTCAATGACTAAGGCGTTCACCTTCGAGGTGCTGGCGACCGACGGCAAAGCGCGGCGCGGCTCCATCACCATGCCGCGCGGAGAAGTCCGCACGCCGGCCTTCATGCCGGTCGGCACCGGCGGCACGGTCAAGACCATGTATATGGACCAGGTGCGCGGTGTCGGCTCGGACATCATCCTGGGCAACACCTATCATCTGATGCTGCGGCCCGGCGCCGAACGTGTGGCGCGGCTTGGCGGCCTGCATGAATTCGCCCGCTGGCCGCATCCGATCCTGACCGACAGCGGCGGCTTCCAGGTGATGTCGCTGTCGAAGCTTAGGAAACTGACCGAAAACGGCGTCACCTTCCGCTCGCATATCGACGGCGCCGCCCATGAGATGTCGCCCGAGCGCTCGATCGAGATCCAAGGGCTGCTCGATTCCGACATCCAGATGCAGCTCGACGAATGCACCGCGCTGCCGGCCATGGAGAAGGAGATCGAGCGGGCCATGGACCTGTCGCTGCGCTGGGCCGAGCGTTGCAAGACGGCGTTCGGCGACCAGCCGGGCAAGGCGATGTTTGGCATCGTCCAGGGCGGCGACATACCGGCCCTGCGGCTGCGCTCGGCGCAGGCGCTGAAAGCGATGGACCTCAAGGGCTATGCGATCGGCGGGCTGGCGGTCGGCGAGCCGCAAGCGGTGATGCTCGAAATGCTCGACATCACCTGCCCGGAACTGCCCGCCGACAGGCCGCGTTATCTGATGGGTGTCGGCACGCCCGACGACATATTGAAATCGGTGGCGCGCGGCATCGACATGTTCGATTGCGTGATGCCGACGCGCGCCGGCCGCCATGGCCTCGCCTATACAAGGCGCGGCAAGGTCAATCTGCGCAACGCCCGCCATGCCGAGGATCCGCGTCCGCTCGACGAGGAAAGCGACTGCCCGGCCGCCAGAGATTATTCACGCGCCTATCTGCATCATCTGGTCCGCTCGCAAGAGGCGCTGGGGGCGATGCTTCTGACCTGGAACAACCTTTCCTACTACCAGAGGCTGATGCAGGACATTCGTGCCGCCATCGACGCCGGCGCCTTCGAGGCGCGGGCGGCGGAAATTTCCGAGGGCTGGGCTAGGGGCGATATCCCGGCGATGTGATCGAGCGCTCAGGTGCTCAGCGAAGTGCCGCGCGCAGGTTGCAGCCAGTGATGCGGGAACTGCCGTCGGGTAATCCTTGCCGTCCGGCCCGACGATCAGCGGGCGCGAACATTTCGGCGATTGGCTGCACTTAAGCCGGGTTCCGCCTGAGCGCCGTCCTGATGCTTGAAAGCCGGGCGGCAGTCTGCCACAAGGGCCGATATGCGTGCAAGCTTGAGCAGGACCGGGCAATGAAGGCATTTTTCGTGCAGATAAAGTGCGATCTGGGCAAGTCCTATGACGTTGCCGGCGCGTTGGCCGATGCCGAGATCGCCTCGGAAATCTACTCGACAGCCGGCGACTACGATCTGCTCGCCAAATTCTATGTCGACGACGAGGAAGACATCGGCCATTTCGTCAACGAGAAGGTGCAGATTCTTCCAGGTATCAAGGACACGTTTACAGTCGTCACCTTCCGCGCGTTCTGAGCGGCGCCGGCCGCCTGCCCGGGCACGAGGCAAAGCCTGACCCAGCCATATCGGCGATGCCCTAATTTTAGGCAGGTCGCGACATACTGATCGCCAGCATCCTCCAAATCACCGATTGCGCTTGATTTTCTCGCGTGACGCCAGTGAAATGGCCTCACAGGGGAGTATGCGATTGGCAGCGTTCGACGAAATGCTTCCGGAAATCTCCGGATTGAGAAAACCGTATTCGGCTTACGACCGCTGGCTGAAGGAGCAGGATCCGGCCAGGCTTAGCGAGAAGATGCAGGACGCCGAACGCGTCTTTCGCAAGACCGGTATCACCTTTGCCGTCTATGGCGAGCAGGAAGCCTCCGAACGCCTTATTCCCTTCGATATCGTCCCGCGCATCATTTCCGGCAATGAATGGCGACGGCTGACGCAGGGCATCGAGCAGCGCGTCCAGGCGCTGAACGCGTTTCTCGACGATATCTACCACCGCCAGGAGATCTTGCGCGCCGGGCGCGTCCCCAAGGAATTGATCGCCAAGAACGAGGCGTTCCTGCCGGAGATGATCGGGGTACGGCCGCCGGCCGGCGTCTACACCCATATCATCGGCGTCGATATCGTTCGCATCAGCGAGAACGAGTTCTACGTGCTGGAGGACAATGCGCGCACGCCGTCCGGCGTCTCCTACATGCTGGAGAACCGCGAGACGATGATGCAGCTCTTCCCAGAGCTGTTCCAGCAGATCAAGGTGCGGCCGGTGGAAAACTATCCGCAGCTCTTGCGCCAGTCGCTGGCAGCGGTGCGACCGCTGAGCACCAAGGGTGCGCCGACCATTGCCGTGCTGACGCCGGGCAGCTTCAACTCAGCCTATTTCGAACATGCCTTCCTTGCCGACCAGATGGGCGTGCAGCTTGTCGAGGGGCAGGATCTGCGCGTCGTCGATGGCCACGTCGCGATGCGTACGACCGAAGGCTACAAGCAGATCGACGTGCTTTATCGAAGGGTGGACGATTCTTTCCTCGATCCGTTGACCTTCCGTCCGGACTCAGCACTTGGCGTGCCGGGCATCATGGATGTCTACCGCGCCGGCAACATCACCATCGCCAATGCGCCGGGAACCGGCATCGCCGACGACAAGGCGATCTATTCCTACATGCCCGAGATCGTCGAATTCTACACCGGCCGCAAGGCAATCCTCGGCAACATCCCGACTTGGCGCTGCTCGGAGCCGGACAGCCTGAAATACGTGCTCGAACATATCGACGAGTTGGTGGTGAAGGAGGTGCACGGCTCCGGCGGCTACGGCATGCTGGTCGGGCCGGCGGCGACCAAGAAGGAATGCGAGGACTTTTCCAAAAAACTCGCGGCAAAACCGTCGAACTACATCGCCCAGCCGACGCTGGCGCTGTCGACCTGTCCGATCCTGACCGACAAGGGGCTGGCGCCGCGCCATGTCGATCTCAGGCCCTACGTGCTGGTTTCCGACCGCATCCAGATCGTGCCGGGCGGGCTGACGCGCGTGGCGCTGAAGGAGGGCTCGCTGGTGGTCAATTCGTCCCAGGGCGGCGGCACCAAGGATACATGGGTGCTGGATGATTAGTGAATAGTGAATAGTGAATAGTGAGTAGTCAGTAGTCAGTAGTCAGTAGTCAGTAGTCAGTAGTCAGTAGTCAGTAGTAAGTATTCAGTAGTCGGCAGCAGAGGAAAGCACAATGTCATATTCCGTCGAAATCCAAACATTCACTATTCACTACTCACCACTCACTACTCACTAGCCCCGAAGGGCCGCTTTCCATGCTTCTCGGCCGCACCGCCAACGGGCTCTACTGGATGAACCGCTACATCGAGCGGGCGGAAAACATGGCGCGGCTGGTCGATGCCGGGCTGCGCATGGCGCTGACTCGTACCCAGAACGCCTCCGAAGAGTGGAATTCGGTGCTTCTCAGTGCCGGTTCGGACGCTGCCTTCACGCAGAAATATTCCGACTATACCGCCGCCAACGTCGCGGATTTCCTGCTGCGCGACACATCGAACCCGTCGAGCACGATGGTGTCGATCGAGACGGCCCGCAACAACGCCCGCATGGTGCGCACCGCGCTGACGCGCGAAACCTGGGAAAGCATCAACGAGGCCTGGATGTCGCTGAAGCGCATGCTGGCCAAGCCGATCGACGAACGCGACCTGCCCAGCGTGCTCGACGCGATCAAGCGCGAAACGGCGCTGATCCGCGGTTCGTTCTACGGCACCATGCTGCGCAACGAGATCTTCGATTTCTCGCAGCTCGGCACCTATGTCGAACGCGCCGACAACACGGCGCGCATCCTGGACGTGAAATATTACGTGCTGTTGCCGTCGATCTCGTGGGTCGGCTCGACGCTCGACAACTACCAGTGGGAATCGATCCTGCGTTCGGTGTCGGCGCACCGCTCCTATCGCTGGGTCTATGAGGCAGACTACAAGCCGAGCAACATCGCCGACTATCTGATCCTCAACGTTCGCATGCCGCGCTCGCTGACATTCTGCTACCGTTTCCTGACGGAGCACCTCAGATTCCTGGGCGACGACTATGGCGAGCGCCATGCCTGTCATGCGACAGCGGGCAAGACCCAGGCCATGCTGACGGCCGGCTCGATCAAGGACATATTCGACGCCGGCCTGCATGAATTCCTGGCCAATTTCATTCGCGACAACACCAGGCTCGGCGACGAGATCGCGCAGGACTACAGGTTCTATTGAGCATGATCCCGGAAAGTGAAAGCCTGTTTCCGGAAATGATCATGCTCAGGGGACGAGAGCAATGCGGCTGAGGATCACCCACCGGACCGAATACCGCTACGATGCGCCGGTGCACTATCTGTTGCAGCGGTTGCGGCTGCTTCCGGTCAGCGGGCCGACGCAGACCGTTTTGTCCTGGGCGCTGACGATCGAGGGGGCGCGCGAGGAAGTTCGCTTCACCGACCATTTCGGCAATGACACGCGGCTGTTGAGCGTCGAAGGCGAGCGCGATTTCATCACCGTCGAGGCATCAGGCGAGGTGGTGACACGCGACACATCTGGCGTCTCCGGGCCACATCAGGGTTTCGCGCCGCTCTGGCTGTTTGGCCATGAAACCCCGTTGACCACGGTCGGCAGCGGCATTCGCGAACTCGCGGCCTCGGTCGGCGAGGGGACTGATATCGAAAGATTGCACCGGCTGATGGCGGTGATCGGCGAGCGCGTCGCCTATACGCCGGGCACCACCAATGCGGCGACGCCGGCCGAGGACGCGCTGGCGCTCAAGACCGGCGTCTGCCAGGACCACAGCCACATCTTTGCCGCCGCCGCACGCGCCATGGGCTTTCCGGCCCGCTACGTCAGCGGCTATTTGATGATGGATGCGGCGGTCGAGCAGGCGGCTAGCCATGCCTGGGCCGAGGCGCATGTTGCGGGCCTTGGCTGGGTCGCGTTCGACGTCGCCAACGGCATTTCGCCCGACGAACGCTATGTAAAGGTGGCGACCGGCCGTGATTACCGCGACGCCACGCCCGTATCAGGAATTCGGCTGGGACAAGCGGAAGAACAGCTTGCGGTCATCGTCACCGTGGAGCAGTAATCCACGGCAAGATTGCCGCCAAAGAGATTCGATGACCTATTGCGTCGGCCTGAAGATCGATCGTGGGCTCGTGTTCATGTCTGACACGCGTACCAATGCCGGCATGGATTCAATCTCGACCTTCAAGAAGATGCATGTCTGGGAGGAGCCGGGCGAGCGCGTCATCGTGCTGATGTCGGCCGGCAATCTGGCGACGACGCAGGCCGTCGTCAGTTTGCTCGACGAACGCACCAAGGCGGTGGCCGATCGCCACGCGACGCTGCTCGAAACGCCTTCCATGTACCAGACGGTACGGATGGTCGGCGACACCGTCAAGGAAGTCATCGCCAGTTCGTCGCCGGCGGGCGAGAAGGCCGATTCCTATTTCAATGCCTCCTTTATCCTCGGCGGCCAGATCAAGGGCAGCGCGCCGCGGCTGTTCATGATCTATCCGGAAGGCAATTTCATCGAATCCACCGACGACACGCCGTTTTTCCAGATCGGCGAGACCAAATACGGCAAGCCGATCATCATCCGCGCCTATGAAAAGACGATGAGTTTCGCCGAGACGGTGAAACTGCTGCTGGTGTCGTTCGACTCGACGCTGAAATCGAACCTGTCGGTGGGTCTGCCGCTCGACCTGCTATTCTATGAAAAGGACGCCTTCAAGGTCAGCCTGAAGAAGCGGATAGCCCAGGACGATCAATACTACCGCACGATCTCGGACGGCTGGTCGAATGCACTGAAGGCTGCTTTTGCGAGCCTGCCCGATTTTCCCGAATGAAAGCCTCCGTTTTTCGTGCTCTTTGATTGCTGGGCTCGATGCGACGGAGAGGAAAATGAATAGCAACGAATTCCGGGAATGGTCGCTGTACGCGGCCGAATGGGGTGCCGACTACAGAAGCACACTTCGCGAAAGGCCGGTGCGGCCGCTTGTCGAACCGGGCGAAATCTTTAGAAGCATCGATGTCTCGCCGCCGGAAAAAGGCGAAACGATGCAGGCAATCTTCGCCGACTTCGAGCAAAAAATCCTGCCGGGCATGACGCATTGGCAGCATCCGCGCTTCTTCGCCTACTTCCCGGCCAATGCCGCACCAGCTTCCGTGGTGGCCGAATATCTGGTCTCGGTGATGGCCGCGCAATGCATGCTCTGGCAGACCTCGCCGGCAGCGACCGAACTCGAGACGCGCGTCGTCGACTGGATGCGTCAGGCGCTTGGCCTGCCGGAAGGATTTTCCGGCGTCATGCAGGATTCGGCATCGTCGGCGACGCTTGCCGCCGTGCTGACCATGCGCGAGCGCGCGCTGAACTGGCAGGGCAACAAGAAGGGTCTGCAAGGCCAGCCGATATTGCGCGTCTATTCTTCCGACCAGGTCCATACCTCCATCGACCGGGCAATCTGGGTATCGGGCATCGGCGAGGACAATCTCGTGCGCATTCCGGTTGCCGGTCGCCTTCGCGCCATGGATGTCACAGCCCTCGAAGCGGCGATCGTCGCCGACCGGGATGCCGGCATGCTGCCGGCCGGCATCATCGCTTGTGTCGGCGGCACCAGCACCGGCGGCACCGATGACATCGCCGGCGTCGCCGCCGTGGCAAAGCGGTACGGGCTCTATCTGCATGTCGATGCCGCCTGGGCCGGATCGGCGATGATATGTCCGGAATACCGGCATTTCTGGGCGGGCGTGGAGGAGGCGGATTCCATCGTCTTCAACCCACACAAATGGCTGGGCGCGCAGTTCGACTGCTCGATGCAGTTCATCCGCCGACCGGAAGACCTGGTGCGGACGCTCGCCATCAAGCCGGATTACCTGAAGACGCATGGACGCGACGGCATCATCAACTATTCCGAATGGTCAGTGCCGCTCGGGCGGCGCTTTCGCGCACTGAAACTGTGGTTCCTGCTGCGCGCACACGGGCTGGAAAATCTGCGGACCATGATCCGCAGCCATGTCGCCTGGAGCGAAGGTCTTGCCGCCCGGCTGGCCAGGGAACCGGATTTCGAGATCGTCACGGAACCGATGCTGTCGCTGTTTTCGTTCCGGCATCTGGCCGCGGCCGGCATCGATTCGGACGAACACAATCTGCGACTGGTCAATGCGATCAACGACGATGGCCGCATCTACCTGACGCAGACACGGGTGGACGGGCAGATCGCGATCCGCTTTCAGGTCGGTCAGTTCGAGACGACGGCGGCGGATGTCGACACCGCTTTCGAGGTCATCACCGAAATCGCCCGCGGCATGGCCTGAAATTGGTCGGCAAAGTTGCGTCGAGGTTTGTCTTTGGACGCATGTAATTTCGTTAGCCGGCTCATGCCTTTTCATCACTTTCGTTTTCCGCTATAGACAAGAAAAACGAAAACGGGAGGTCCCCAATGTATCTGTCGCCGCGTCATTCCGAAATCGTCCAGATGGCCAAGGACAATGGCCGCGTGCTGGTCGACGACCTGGCGACGCATTTCAACGTGACGCCGCAGACCATTCGCAAGGACCTTAACGATTTGTGCGACCAGCGGCTGCTATCGCGCGTTCATGGCGGGGCGCTGTTCCCATCCGGCATCGAGAACATGGAATATGAGGCACGGCGCAAGATCGCCGCCGATGAGAAGGAGGCGATCGGCCGCGCAGCAGCCAGGCTGATCCCGGACAATGCCTCGCTGTTCATCAATATTGGCACCACGACGGAGTCGGTCAGCAAGGCGCTCCTTGATCACAGCGGCCTGATGGTCATCACCAATAACATCAATGTTGCCAACAGGATGCGCATATATCCTTCGATCGAAGTGGTGATCGCCGGCGGCGTCGTGCGCGGCTCAGACGGTGGCGTGGTCGGCGAGGCGGCGGTTGATTTCATCAGGCAGTTCAAGGTCGACTACGCGGTGATCGGCGCCTCGGCGATCGACCATGACGGCGCGCTGCTCGATTTCGATTTTCGTGAAGTGAAGGTGGCGCAGGCGATCATCGCCAATGCCCGGCATGTTATCCTCGTTTCCGACCAGACCAAGTTCGAACGGACAGCGCCGGTCCGCATCGGCCATCTGTCGCAGGTCAACACTTTCATCACCGACCGCTGCGACATCCCGTCGGTGCGCAAGATCTGCCAGGAGGCAGAGGTTCAACTGATCGAAACGTCGCTCTCCTAGTGGGTGCCGTTGCGGCAATTGTCGCCGTTTATATTTCGTTTGACATTCGTTCTCATTTCGAAATAATCCCATCACGGTTTCGTAAAAACCTAAAAATGCTGCAATGCGAAATCCGGGAGGACTATTGTGAGCGCACCCCCGATCCATGACATCTTCGTCATCGGTGGCGGTATCAACGGCTGCGGCATCGCCCGCGATGCGGTTGGGCGCGGCTTCTCGGTCTTCCTTGCCGAAATGAACGATCTGGCCAGCGGCACTTCCTCCGGCTCGACCAAGCTGATCCATGGCGGCTTGCGCTATCTCGAGTTCTACGAGTTCCGCCTAGTGCGCGAGGCGCTGATGGAGCGCGAGGTTCTCTGGAAAAACGCGCCGCACATCATCTGGCCGATGCGCTTCGTGCTGCCCTACGCCAAGGGCCTGCGCCCGGCCTGGCTGATCAGGCTCGGCCTTTTCCTTTACGACCACATCGGCGGGCGCAAATTGCTGCCGGCGACCAAGACGCTGGACATGGCAAAGGACCCAGCCGGCAAGCCGCTGAAGCCGTTGTTTCGAAAGGCCTTCGAATATTCCGACGGCTGGGTCAACGATGCGCGGCTGGTGGCGTTGAACGCCCGGGACGCCGCCGATCGCGGCGCAACGATCCGAACCCGCACGAAAGTCATCAGCGCACGCCGTGAAGGCGAGTTTTGGGCGGTCAGGCTGGAAAACATGCAGACCGGGGACACCGATGAGGTCAAGGCGCGGCTTTTGGTCAACGCCGCCGGTCCATGGGTCGACCACGTGCTGTCCGCTACGGTCGGCTTGAACGATGTGCACAATGTCCGGCTGGTACAGGGCAGCCATATCGTCATCGGCAAGAAGTTCGACGATCCGCGCGCCTATTTCTTCCAGAACAAGGATGGCCGCATCATCTTTGCTATCCCCTACGAGGAAGAGTTCACGCTGATCGGCACCACCGACCAGGACTATTCTGGCGACCCGCACGACGTGAAGATCAGCGACGCCGAGATCGATTATCTCTGTGCTGCGGCGAGCGAATATTTCGCGCAACCGGTCAAGCGTTCGGATATCGTCTGGACCTATTCCGCCGTGCGCCCGCTTTATGACGACGGCGCCTCGAAGGCGCAGGAAGCGACCCGCGATTATGTTCTGAAGACCGACGGCGGCGATGGCACGGCGCCGATCATCAACACCTTCGGCGGCAAGATCACCACCTATCGCCGGCTATCGGAATCGATGCTCGAGAAAATCGAGGGTTTTCTCGGCAAGCGCGGCAAACCGTGGACGGCAAACGCGTCGCTGCCGGGCGGCGATTTCCCGGCCAGCGGCTTCGACGCCGAAGTGGCGAAACTGAAGACGGCCTATCCGTTCCTCGATGCGCGTCTGGCGCGCCGCCTGACCCGGCTTTACGGGACTCGCGCAAGGATGCTGCTGGGCCTCGCCAGGTCGAATGCCGACCTTGGCCGCAACTTTGGCGCCGATCTCTACGAGGCCGAGGTGCGCTACCTCGTTCAAAATGAATGGGCGATGACGGCCGAAGATGTATTGTGGCGCAGGACCAAGCGCGGCCTGCATCTGAACCGCGAGCAGGCGGCAGCGCTCGACGAATTCATGCGCGGGATAAGCCGGCGCCATGTCGCGGCTGCCGAATAGTGATGCAGAAAGCCTGGGAGGAGGCATCATGCTGGAACTGAGAAACGTGACGAAGACGATCGGCGCGACGGAGCATATACGCGACGTGTCGCTGACGCTCCAGCACGGCTCGCTCAACGTCCTTCTCGGACCGACGCTTTCCGGCAAGACCAGCCTGATGCGGCTGATGGCCGGCCTTGATGTGCCGACATCCGGTTCGGTCTGGTTCGATGGCAAGGATGTCACCGGCATCCCGGTGCAGAAGCGCAACGTCGCCATGGTCTACCAGCAGTTCATCAACTATCCGGCGATGACCGTTTACGAGAACATCGCCTCGCCGCTGAGGGTGGCCGGAACCGAGCGGGCAAAGATCGACAAGGAGGTGCGCGATGCCGCAGCCCTTCTCAAGCTGACGCCCTTCCTCGACCGCACACCGCTCAGCCTCTCCGGCGGCCAGCAGCAGCGCACCGCGCTGGCGCGCGCCATCGTCAAGAACGCCAGCCTGGTGCTGCTCGACGAGCCGCTCGCCAATCTCGACTACAAGCTACGCGAGGAGCTGCGTGCGGAATTGCCGAAAATCTTCGCGGCGACCGGCACCATCTTTGTCTACGCCACGACGGAGCCGCATGAAGCCTTGCTGCTCGGCGGCAACACGGCGACGCTTTCCGAAGGCCGCATCACCCAGTTCGGCCCGACGATCGACGTCTTCCGCAGGCCGAACGACCTCGTCACGGCCAAGACATTCGCCGATCCGCCGCTCAACACGATCGTGCTGAAGAAGAGCGGTTCGAGCTTCCTTCTTGATGGTGGGGTGAACCTCCCGGTGCCGGCTGAACTCGCCGGTATTGCCGATACGAGTTACACGATCGGCTTCCAGCCCCACCATCTCTCTCTTGCCCGGCCGAGCCCGTCGGCGGTTCCGGTGAAAGCCAAGGTCTCGGTGACCGAGATCACCGGTTCTGAAAGCTTTGTGCATCTCGACTTCGCCGATGTCCGCTGGGTGATGCTGGAGCACGGCATCCTGGTGTTCGAGCCGGACCAGACCATCGAGGTGTTCATCGATCCGCGGCACATCATGGTTTTCGACGCGAACGGCCGCTCGGCCGCGCCGCCACAGATGCTGGCGGCTTGAGGGAGGAGGGCACATGGCGCGCATCGACTGCAACCATATCCGCCACGCCTACGGGCCGCATCCGAAGTCGGACAAGGACTATGCGCTGAAGGAGGTGCATCACGCCTTCGAGGACGGCGGCGCCTATGCGCTGCTGGGGCCGTCGGGCTGCGGCAAGACCACGCTGCTCAACATTATTTCCGGCCTGTTGTATCCGTCGCATGGCGAGCTTCTGTTCGACGGCAAGGACGTGACCAATCTGTCGACGCAGGAGCGCAATATCGCGCAGGTGTTCCAGTTCCCGGTCATCTACGACACCATGACCGTCTACGACAATCTGGCCTTCCCGCTGCGCAACCGCGGCGTTCCGGAACCCGACGTCGACCGCAAGGTGCGCGAAACGCTGGAAATGACGGGGTTGGCCGATATGGCTATGAGAAAGGCGAGGGGGCTGACCGCCGACCAGAAGCAGAAGATCTCGCTCGGGCGCGGGCTGGTGCGCTCCGATGTCAACGCGATCCTGTTCGACGAGCCGCTGACCGTCATCGACCCGCATATGAAGTGGGTGCTGCGCTCGCAACTGAAACAGCTGCACAGGCGCTTCGGTTTCACCATGGTCTATGTCACGCACGACCAGACCGAAGCGCTCACCTTCGCCGAAAACGTCGTCGTCATGTATGAGGGCGAGATCGTGCAGATCGGCTCTCCAGCCGAACTGTTCGAGCGGCCCAAGCATACATTCGTCGGCTATTTCATCGGCTCGCCGGGCATGAACGTCATGCCGGTCGCGGTCGAAGGCAGGAACGCGCGGCTCGGCAGCCAGACGATCGAATTGCCGGGCGCGCCCAAGGCTGGAATCACAGGCGCGATCGAACTCGGCATCCGCCCCGAATATGTCAGGCTTGGCGCCAGCGGCATGCCGGTTTCAATCCGGAAGGTCGAGGATATCGGCCGCCACAAGGTGGTGCGCGCCAGTTTCGAAGGCCGCGACATCGCGGCGATCGTCGGCGAGGACGAGGACATTCCCGCCGATCCGAAGATCGCTTTCGACCCGGCAGGAATCAATATCTATGCCGATTCCTGGCGCGTCGAGATGGGAGGCTGAGCATGGATAAGACCTGGAACAACAAGGCTTGGTTCATGGTGCTGCCGGTGCTGGTGCTGGTGGCGTTCAACGCAATCATCCCGCTGATGACGGTGGTCAACTATTCAGTTCAGGAGACGTTCGGAAACAACCTGTTCTTCTTTGAAGGCGTTAAGTGGTTCCAGGAAGTCCTTAATTCGCCGCGCTTCCACGCATCGCTCCTGCGCCAGTTCGCCTTCACCGGGTTAATCCTGCTGATCGAGGTGCCGCTAGGCGTGGCGGTGGCGCTTGCCATGCCGCGTTCCGGCCCATGGGTCGCGGTCTGCCTGGTGTTGATGTCGCTGCCGTTGCTGATCCCATGGAACGTCGTCGGCGCCATGTGGAACATCTTTGCGCTGCCGGACATCGGGCTGCTCGGCTATGTTATCAACGCGATGGGCATCAGCTACAATTTCACCAGCCAGCCGCTGTCGGCGTGGTTCACCGTCGTCCTGATGGACGTATGGCATTGGACCTCGCTAGTGGTGCTGCTTGCCTATGCAGGCCTCGTCTCGATACCCGACGCCTACTATCAGGCTGCAAAGATTGACGGTGCATCACGCTGGTCGGTGTTCCGCTTTATCCAACTGCCCAAGATGAAGCGCGTGCTGACCATTGCCATGCTGCTGCGGTTCATGGATTCCTTCATGGTCTACACTGAACCGTTCGTACTGACAGGCGGAGGACCGGGCAATGCCACGACCTTCCTGTCGATCGATCTTGTCAAGGCAGCGCTCGGCGAATTCAACCTCGGAATCGCGGCGGCCATGAGCATCATCTACTTCCTGATGACGCTGCTGGTGTCGTGGCTCTTCTACACCCTGATGACCCAATCCGAAGCGGAGGGCTGAGATGACATCGGTGAAGGAAGGCCTTGGGGATAAAAGGAGCGACGTTTTGATGCGAGAGCAGACAACGCCGCCACCGGCGTCGAATGCGGCGGGTCTCCGGTCGGCGAGCGTAATGAGCGGACGCGGCCGGGAGGCGCGCTTCCTTTGGCTCGTGCCGACGGTCTACATCATCTTCCTGATGCTGCCGATCTACTGGCTGCTCAACATGTCGTTCAAGACTACGAACGAAATCCTCGGCGGCTTCTCATTGTGGCCACGCAGTTTCACGGTGGCGAGCTATGTCGAGATCCTCACCAACCCCGTTTGGTACAATGGCTACATCAGCTCCATCAGCTATGTATTTATCAACACTGCGATTTCGGTCAGCGTGGCGCTGCCCGCTGCCTATGCCTTCTCGCGCTACCGCTTCCTTGGGGACAAGCACCTGTTCTTCTGGCTGCTGACCAACCGCATGGCGCCGCCGGCGGTTTTCGCGCTGCCGTTTTACCAGCTCTACTCGGCCATCAATCTCTTCGACACGCCATGGGCCGTTGCGCTGGCGCACTGCCTGTTCAACATACCGCTCGCAGTGTGGATTCTCGAAGGCTTCATGTCCGGCGTGCCGAAAGAGATCGACGAGACGGCCTTCATAGACGGCTATTCCTGGTCGCGGTTCTTCGTGAAGATATTCATGCCGCTGATCGCTTCCGGCATCGGTGTCACGGCGTTCTTCTGCTTCATGTTCTCTTGGGTCGAGCTGTTGCTCGCCAAGACGCTGACGTCTGTCGCCGCGAAGCCGATCGCCGCCGTGATGACCCGGACGGCGAGCACATCGGGCTACGAACTCGGATTGCTGGCGGCCGCCGGCGTGCTCACCATCGTTCCGGGCGCGATCGTCATCTGGTTCGTCCGGAACTATATCGCCAAGGGGTTTGCGCTCGGCCGCGTCTAGCGGCGGCGCAGGGAAGGAGTAAAGACGATGGATCTGTCATGGATGGCCTGGACTTGGCAGACCGCCACCTTCTTCGGCGTGATCCTGCTTCTTCTGGTCGGGATGACCGCGTGGGAGTGGGCCAGTCCTGGCGGAGCGCCGCGCCATGGCATTCTCGGCCTCGATACTACGCGTGGCGACCGACTGTTCATTTCGCTGCTAGGCAGCGCCTACATCCATCTCGCTTGGCTGGGTCTTGTCGGACCCAACCTGTGGTGGGCACTCGCCCTCTCGATCGTCTACGCCATCGGCGTTTTTCGATTCGTCTAGGGGGAGAAACTGTTGGAGCGGCCGCACAACGACCGCTCCGATCGCACTTGAAACCGAAATGGGAGGAACCTCATGCGACGTCACCTACTAACATCGACAACGGCACTAGTCCTGCTGCTCGGGGCCAGTCAGGCCTACGCAGGCATGGACGAAGCCAAGACATTCCTTGACACGGAAATCAATGGCCTTTCGACCCTCGATCGCTCGGCTCAGGAAGCCGAAATGCAATGGTTTGTCGATGCTGCGAAACCCTTCGCCGGCATGGAAGTCAACGTGCTGTCGGAAGGTATCCCGACACACACTTATGAATCGACCGTGCTCACCAAGGCGTTCGAGGCGATCACCGGCATCAAGGTCAACCACCAGATCCTCGGCGAGGGCGAAGTCGTCCAGGCCGTGCAGACCCAGATGCAGACCAACCGCAACCTCTATGACGCTTATGTCAACGACAGCGACCTGATCGGCACCCATTCGCGGCTGCAGCTTGCCGTGAATCTCACCGATTTCATGGCCGGCGAAGGCAAGGATGTCACCCTTCCGACGCTCGATCTCGAAGACTTCATTGGCATCAAGTTCACGACCGGCCCGGACGGCAAGCTCTACCAGCTCCCGGACCAGCAGTTCGCCAACCTCTACTGGTTCCGCAAGGACTGGTTCGACAAGCCGGAACTCAAGGAAAAGTTCAAGGCCAAGTATGGCTACGATCTCGGCGTCCCGGTGAACTGGTCCGCCTACGAAGATATCGCCGAATTCTTCTCCAAGGACGTGAAGGAAATCGACGGCGTGCAGGTCTTCGGACACATGGACTACGGCAAGCGCGCACCCGATCTCGGTTGGCGCATGACTGACGCGTGGCTGTCCATGGCCGGCACCGGCAGCCCCGGCGAGCCGAATGGCATCCCGATCGACGAATGGGGCATTCGCATGGAGGCGGGCACCTGCAATCCGGTCGGCGCGAGCGTTTCGCGCGGTGGCGAGGCGAATGGTCCGGCGTCGGTCTATGCCATCGCAAAGTGGGACGAGTGGCTGCGCAACTTTGCGCCTCCCGGAGCAGCGAGCTACGATTTCTACCAGTCGCTGCCCGCGCTGAGCCAAGGCAACGTGGCCCAGCAGATCTTCTGGTACACGGCTTTCCTCGCCGACATGGTGAAGCCCAAGTCGGAAGGCAACAACACGGTCGATGATCAGGGCAATTTGTTGTGGCGCATGGCCCCGTCGCCGCACGGCCCGTACTGGAAGGAAGGGCAGAAGATCGGCTATCAGGACGTGGGCTCTTGGACGATCCTGAAATCGACCCCGGCCGATCGTGCCAAGGCCGCCTGGCTTTATGCGCAGTTCGTCGTGTCGAAGACCGTGTCTTTGAAGAAGTCCCATGTCGGGCTCACTCTGATCCGCGATTCCGACATTCGGCATCAGTCGTTTACCGACCGTGCGCCCAAACTCGGCGGCTGGGTGGAGTTCTACCGCTCTCCAGACCGGGTCGCCTGGTCGCCGACCGGCATCAACGTGCCCGACTACCCGAAGCTCGCCCAGATCTGGTGGCAGCAGATCGGCGACGTGAACTCCGGGGCGTTCACTCCGCAACAGGCGATGGATCGCCTCGCTGAGGAAATGGACATCACGATGGCCCGCATGCAGGCCGCCGACGAGTCCGCTAAGGTCTATGGCGGCTGTGGTCCGCGACTCAACGAGCCGAAAGATCCGGCCGAATGGTTGGGCAAGCCGAACGGTCCTAAGGCCAAACTCGAGAACGAGAAGCCGAAAGGCGAGACCATCGTCTATGAGGAACTGATCAAGCGCTGGACCACCCAGTAGGCTTGCCGAACCGCCAAAGCGGAAAGAGACCACAGGGAGGCGGCGCGAGCCGTCTCCCTTCGTTGTAACTGAGGGTAGACAGCATGACCGGATACATCTTGTCGATCGACCAGGGCACCACGTCCAGCCGCGCCATCGTGTTCGACGGGTCCATGAAACTCGTGGGCAGCGGACAAAAGGAGTTTGCCCAGCACTATCCGGCCTCCGGCTGGGTCGAGCACGATCCAGAGGAAATCTGGGACACGGTCGTTTCGACCTGCAAGGCAGCCTTGGCTGCTGCCAGGCGAAAGGCCGCCGACATCTCGGCAATCGGCATCACCAATCAGCGCGAGACCGTCGTCATCTGGGACCGGGCGACCGGCAAACCGATCCACAACGCGATTGTCTGGCAGGACCGCCGCACTGCACCGCTGTGCCAGAAATTGAAGAAGCAGGGGCTGGAGAAGAAGTTTACCAGAAAGACCGGCCTGCTGCTCGATCCCTACTTCTCCGGCACCAAGATCGCCTGGATGCTGGACAAGGTGAAAGGCGCCAGGAAGCGCGCCGAAAAGGGCGAATTGCTGGCCGGCACAATCGACAGCTTTTTGATCTGGCGGCTGACCGGCGGCAAGGTTCACGCCACAGACGCCACCAACGCCTCGCGCACACTCGTCTACAACATCGAAAAGAATACCTGGGACGACGAGCTTTTGGCGATCCTGAACATACCGGGAAAAATGCTGCCGCAGGTGAAGGATTGCGCCGACGATTATGGAATCACGGAGAAAAGTCTCTTTGGCTCGGAGATAAAAATCCTCGGTGTGGCTGGCGATCAGCACGCGGCGGCTATCGGCCAGGCCTGTTTCGAGCCGGGCATGATGAAGTCCACCTATGGCACCGGCTGCTTCGCGCTGCTCAACACCGGCAGTGATCTGGTGCGCTCGAAGAACCGGTTGTTGACCACCATTGCATACAGGCTGAACGGCAAGACCACTTATGCGCTGGAAGGGTCGATCTTCATCGCGGGTGCTGCCGTGCAGTGGCTGCGCGACGGCATCAAGGTGATCGGCAAGGCCGAGCAGAGCGGCGTGCTGGCGGCGAGCGCCGATCCGACTCAAGAAGTCTATCTGGTGCCGGCTTTCGTCGGGCTTGGCGCGCCGCACTGGGACGCCGACGCACGCGGCGCCATCTTCGGGCTGACCCGCAATTCGGGCCCGGCCGAATTTGCCCGCGCCGCATTGGAATCCGTGGCTTTCCAGACCCGCGACCTGCTCGATGCCATGCGCAAGGACTGGAAGGGCGCTTCAGCGAAGACCGTTCTCAGGGTCGATGGCGGCATGGTGGCGTCGGACTGGACGATGCAGCGGCTTGCCGACATCCTCGATGCGCCGGTCGACCGTCCAACCATTTTGGAGACGACGGCACTCGGCGCGGCTTGGCTGGCCGGCTCGAAGGCGGGCGTCTGGCCTAAGACAAGGGAATTCGCCAAGAGCTGGGCGCTCGAACGGAGATTCAAGCCGGATATGGGAGCTTCGGTCCGTTCCGCCAAGCTGGCGGGTTGGCGCGATGCTGTGCGCCGGACGCTGAGCATGCTGTAAGTTCGCGCACCGAAAAGCCTGCGCCGTTGCCGGCGCGGGCTCTTCAACAACCCTTACTCAACTCTGCCCGGGCTTGATCAATAGGGCGAGATGCACTGCCGGCGGGGGCCGTAGTAAGGCTGGTACGTGTTGTCATAGGCCCGGTAGGATCTGTAGGGGCTGTAGCACCACCCCACGTGTGAACCGCCTCGATAGACGGGGCGGTACTGGTTGTTGATGATCGCGCCGGTGATCAGCGCGCCAGTGGCGAAGGCAGCCAGCGGGAACCAGTAGTCGCCGTGACGGCGATAGCCGCGACGATAATAGCGATAGCCGCGATGGCCGCGCCAATACTTGAAATCGTCACGGGCGAAATCGCGACGGTAAAAATCGCGATGGGAGAAATCGCGACGGGCGAAATCGCGGTTGAAACCACGCCTCCACCGCCTGTGTTCGACAGTCTGGACATCCGACGAGACGTTCTGACCCAGCGGCACGTAGATGGGCTGGGCATTGACGGGCACGATCTCCGCTACAACGAATGACGCTGACAGCGCGGTCGCCAGCAAGCCCGACATGATCCTGTTCCTGATCTTCTCCTTGAAAGCGTCGTCCCTTGTAGCGACAAAAACGGGCAGGTTGCGCAATTGTTCCGCGAAAAATAGCAAGCTGCTGATTTGTAACGCGTCTCGGTTTTTGTGCGAGACAGCAACTCCGACCTTGTCGAGACGTTTTGCGAGGCGCCATGAGACCGCGAAAAGCCCGGCTTACGTGCCCACTTTTTCCGGTTGACCGGTCGAGGCACTCTCCCTATGTTCCGCGCAATTTCGAGGGCGGCATTCTGAGCCCGCGGGAGCGCGTAGCTCAGCCGGTAGAGCAACTGACTTTTAATCAGTAGGTCCAGGGTTCGAATCCCTGCGCGCTCACCATTGTTTCACGTTAAAATTCAGTTACTTAGGCTTATCCGCGGATTACTGCCACGACAAACGCGACCAGCAACAGGCGGATGAGGCGAGCATCGGGGCAGGTTCTCCCAAGAATCGTGTGCTGAGACATCCGGAAAACTCTGATCACACCAGCGAGACCTTCCCGCCGGCGTGGCGCTCCAGCCGGCCGGCGAGGTCGAGTTCCAACAGCACCATGAAAACCTGGGCGGGATGCAGGCCGGTGTGGCGGATGATTTCGTCGACCGCCACCGGCGTCGGGCCGAGCGCTTCGATGACGCGGGTGCGGTCGTGTTCGCCGGGCGGCGGCGTTGCCGAAAAGTCGGGCGGCTCTTCGAGCGGCGGCGCCTCTCGTGTCTGCACTCCGACTAAGGGGGCGATCGCATTGCTAATATCCGATGCCTCGGTGACCAAGGTGGCGCCGTCCTTGAGCAAGGCGTTGGCGCCGGCGGCGCGCGGATCGAGCGGCGAGCCGGGGACGGCGAATACCAGCCGGCCCATCTCCCCGGCAAGCCTGGCACTGATCAGCGAGCCGGAGCGTTGCGCGGCCTCGACCACGACCAGCCCCAATGCCGCACCGGCGACAAGGCGGTTGCGGCGCGGAAAATCCTGGGCGCGCGGCTGCCAACCGAACGGCATTTCCGAAATGATGGCGCCGCCGCGCTCGGCAATCTCGTTGCACAGTCCGGCATTCTCGGGCGGGTAGGGCAGGTCGAGGCCGCCGGCCAGCACACCGATCGTGCCAGTCGCAAGGCTGCCCTGATGTGCTGCCGTGTCGATGCCGCGCGCCAGGCCGGAGACGATGCCGTAGCCGTTGCGGCCGAGTTCGGCGGCGAGCGATCGCGCCATCTTGATCCCGGCCAGCGAGGCATTGCGGGCGCCGACGATGGCGACTGCCGGCAAGCGGAACACGGCGCCTTCGCCCTTGACCGCGAGCAGCGGAGGCGGATGGTCCATGCTTTTCATCAACGACGGATAGTCGGCCTCGCCGATGCCGACGAAGCGGGCGCCGGCCCGCCGGGCCATCTCCAGTTCCGCCTCTGCCTCGGCAATCGACGGGATGCGGACGCTCTTTCTAGCGCCGCCCGAAATCATCAGCTCGGGCAGCATCTCGAGCGCCGTCTCGGCCGAACCGAAGCGGTTGATCAGATCGCGAAAGGTGGCCGGGCCGACATTCGGCGTGCGGATCAAACGAAGCCAGCTCAACCGCTGCCGGTCGCTGAGTCGCGGCCCGGCGGCGCGCTGGCTCACTCCCTGGCCCCGATCTTGCTCTCGGTGCCGGCCAGCAGCCGCGCAATGTTGGCCCGGTGTTTTATGAAGACGATCAGGCTCATCAGCACGAACAGCCCGGCAATCTCAGGCGTGCTAAGGACATAGAGTGCAATCGGCACGACGACTGCAGCCGTCAGCGCCGCCAGCGAGGAATAGCGGAACAGGAAAGCAGCGGCCAGCCAGACGACGGCGAAGATCAGCGCCACCTGCCAGGCAAGGGCGGTCAGCACGCCGAGATAGGTGGCGACACCCTTGCCGCCTTTGAAGCCGAGCCAGACCGGAAAGAGATGGCCGAAAAAAGCGCCGAGGCCGGCCCAAGGCCCGAGTTCCGGTGCAAAGCGACCAGCGATCAGCACAGCCGCCGTGCCTTTCAGCGCGTCGAGCAGCAGCGTGGCGGCGGCCAGGCCCTTGTTGCCGGTGCGCAGTACATTGGTGGCGCCGATATTGCCGGAGCCGATATTGCGGACGTCGCCAAGGCCGGCGGCGCGGGTGATCAGGAGCCCGAACGGGATCGAGCCGAGCAGATAACCGAACACCAGCGCCAAGACGATGCCGTAAGCCATTGTTCCCCCAGATATGCCCCTAGGCTGAAAACACTGTGCGGCCCGCCACCATCGTTTGCAAGACCTTGCCCTGCAGCCGCGCGCCTTCGAAACAGGTGTTTTTCGAGCGCGAACGGATGCCGCTTTCGCTGACGATCCATGGCTCGTCGAGATCGACCAACGCAAGATCGGCGACCGCACCCGGCTTCAGCGTGCCACCGGGCAGGCCGAACAGTCTTGCCGGCGCCGTGGACAATGTCTCAACCAATCTAAGCAGCGTCACGTCGTCATTGTGATAGAGCCGCAGCGCCGCACCCAGCAGCGTTTCCAGTCCGATGGCACCGGCCGCGGCGTCGGCGAAGGGCAGGCGCTTGGTGTCGACGTCCTGCGGGTCGTGCGAGGATACGATGAGGTCGATCGTGCCGTCCTTGACCGCCTCGATCATCGCCATCCGGTCTTCCTCGGCGCGCAGCGGCGGTGTCA
The DNA here is from genome assembly GCF_055811515.1 of Mesorhizobium sp. WSM4841. Taxonomy (NCBI): domain Bacteria; kingdom Pseudomonadati; phylum Pseudomonadota; class Alphaproteobacteria; order Hyphomicrobiales; family Phyllobacteriaceae; genus Mesorhizobium; species Mesorhizobium sp. WSM4841. The sequence goes on along the minus strand of NZ_JBVVQC010000005.1, from coordinate 183,559 downwards.
GCCGGAAGAAGGTGCGGTATTCGCCGACATCGTTCTCATTGAGCGACAGATTGTGGATCGAGACGCCTGCTGTGACATTCGCGCTGTCGGCTTTCGCCCGCGTTACCGCGTTTGCCGCCATGGCCGTCGAGATCTTGGCCGCGTGATAGGCGCCGCCGGTCAGCCGCGCCAGCGCAAGGTCGCGCTCCAGCGGAATGGACTCGGCCTCGCGCGGAATGCCGGCAAGGCCGAGCCAGCTGGCATAGAGGCCTTCATTCATGACGCCTGACGAGGCGAGGTCGGGGTCTTGGGTTTCATGAGCGATCACGCCGCCGAAATCGCGCGCATAGGTCAGCGCGCGGCGCATTACCAGTGCGCTTGATATGGTGTGCCGCCCGTCGGTGAAGGCGACCGCGCCGGCCTCGCGCAGCAGCCCGAATTCGGTCATCTCGCGGCCTTCGAGGCCCTTGGTGATCGCAGCCGCCGGAAAGATGTTGACGATGGCCGTGTCCTTGGCGGTGCGCAGCACGAATTCGACGAGCGCGACATTGTCGATCACCGGGTCGGTGTCGGGCATCATGACGATGGAAGTGACGCCGCCGGCGGCCGCCGCCACGCTGGCCGAAGCGATGGTTTCGCGGTGCTCACCGCCCGGTTCGCCGATGAAGACGCGCGCATCGATCAGACCGGGGATAACAGCCTTGCCGGCGCAGTCGATGACGACGGCATCTTGCGGAGCGCCCTGGTTCAATGCCGCCTTGCCGGCAGCGACGATCCTGCGGCCCTCGACAATGACCGTGCCGACCTCGTCGATGCCGCGCGACGGATCGACGATGCGCGCCCGGCTGAAGACCGTTGTGTTCATGCGCCGCGGCCCTCGAGGTTGCGGTCCTCACGATTGCGGCGGGGGTCGAGCAGGGCTTCCATCACCGCCATGCGCACGGCAACTCCCATCTCCACCTGTTCCTGGATGACGCTCTGCGGACCGTCGGCGATTTCCGAGGCGATCTCGACGCCGCGGTTCATCGGGCCGGGATGCATGACCAGAGCGCCGTCCTTGGCCGCCTTCAGCTTCTCGGCATCGAGGCCGAAATAGTGGAAATATTCGCGCACCGAAGGCACGAAAGCGCCTTCCATGCGCTCGCGCTGCAGCCGCAGCATCATCACCACATCCGCGTCCTTGAGCCCTTCGGCCATCGAACGGGTGACGATCACGCCCATTTTCTCGATGCCGGCAGGCAGAAGCGTCGACGGCGCCACGACGCGGACCTGGGCGCCGAGCGCATTGAGAAGCATGATGTTGGAACGCGCCACGCGCGAATGCAGGATGTCGCCGCAGACCGCCACGATCAGCTTCGACAGCGGGCCCCTGGCGCGGCGGATGGTCAGCGCGTCGAGCAGCGCCTGCGTCGGGTGCTCATGGGCGCCGTCACCGGCATTGATCACCGAGCAGCCGACCTTTTGCGCCAGCAGTGCGGCGGCACCCGCCGACTGGTGGCGGATGATCAATATGTCCGGCCGCATGGCGTTCAGCGTCATCGCCGTGTCGATCAGCGTCTCGCCCTTCTTCACCGAAGAACTGGCCACCGACATGTTCATGACGTCGGCACCGAGCCGTTTTCCGGCCAGCTCGAACGACGACTGCGTGCGGGTCGAGGCTTCGTAGAAGAGGTTGATCTGGGTGCGGCCGCGCAGCGTCGAGGTCTTCTTCTCCGACTGCCGCGAGATCGCGACCGCCCGGTCCGCCCTGTCCAGCAAAAGCTCGATGTCGGCGGGGGAAAGATCGCGGATGCCCAGAAGATGGCGGTGGGGATAGAGTGGCAGGGACGAAGCGTCGGTCATCTCAAGGCGCTGCTATAGGGTGGAGGACCTTTGGCTGCAAGCACCAGCTTTGGATTGCGGCCTTTCTCCCCGGTATTTTCGTCGCGCGGGTTGCGCGGCTTGGGCTATAAACCGCCGATGGCTTCGGATTCGTGGCCTTGTGATGATGATGATAAGGACAATGCGTGACCGACGACGTGACGAACCAGCCGCCGCCGCTGGCAGGCGGCAACGCCTGGCGGGGCGATCCGTTGCTGATCCAGCTTGCCGAGCGTTTTTCCGATCCGGTGCGCAAGGATCTCGACGGGCTCGGCCGTTTCGTGCTGACGCACGAGGCGCAGGAGCTGGCCCGCCTTGCCAATGTCGAGACGCCGAAGCTCAGGACCCATGACCGGCAGGGCCGGCGCATCGATCTGGTCGAGTTCCATCCAGCCTATCACGCGTTGATGCGCCGGTCGGTGGCGAACGGGCTGCATTCGTCGGTCTGGGAAAATGGCGATGCCGAGATCGGCCGCCGTCATCAGGTGCGCGCCGCCCGTTTCTACCTGACGGCCGAGCTCGAAACCGGGCATCTCTGCCCCATCACCATGACCAGCGCATCGCTGGCAGCGCTGATGGCAAGCCCGAAGCTTTTTCGCGAATGGGCGCCGCGTGTGACGACACGCAAATACGACCAGGGCCAAAAGCCGCCGGTCGAAAAGGCCGGGCTGACGCTGGGCATGGGCATGACCGAGAAGCAGGGCGGCACCGACGTCCGCGCCAACGTCACCAGGGCCGAGCGCGCCGGCAGCAGCTTCTATCGCCTGACCGGCCACAAATGGTTCATGTCGGCGCCGATGTCGGATGCGTTCCTGGTGCTTGGACAGGCGCCGGAAGGGCTTTCGTGCTTTCTCGTTCCCCGCATTCTCGGCGATGGGTCGGGTAACGGCTTCCGCTTCCAGCGGCTGAAGGACAAGCTCGGCAACCGCTCCAACGCGTCGTCCGAGGTGGAGTTCGTCAACGCCATCGGCGAGATGGTCGGCGAGCCAGGGGCGGGTGTCAAGACGATCATGGACATGGTGACGCTGACCCGGCTCGACTGCGCGATCGCCTCGTCGGCGATCATGCGTGCCGGGCTGGCCGAGGCCGTCCACCACACCCGTCACCGCCAGGTGTTTGGAACCAATCTGATCGAGCAGCCGCTGATGCAGCGCGTGCTGGCCGACATGGCGCTCGACGTCGCTGCGGCCACCGCGCTGTCGTTCCGGCTGGCGCGCTCCTTCGACGAGGCGGCCAGCGACCGCGGCGAGGCGGCCTTCGCGCGCGCCATGACGCCGGTCGTCAAATACTGGGTCTGCAAGATCGCACCACCGCTGCTCTACGAGGCGATGGAATGCCTCGGCGGCAATGGCTATGTCGAGGAGGCGCCGCTCGCCCGCTACTATCGCGAAGCTCCGGTCAACTCGATCTGGGAGGGATCCGGCAATGTCATGGCGCTCGACGTGCTGCGCGTGCTGGGGCGTGCACCGGGCCTGTTCGAGGAGGTGCTGGCCGGCATCGATCGCGATCTCGGCGCCGGCGGACGCGGCACCGTCGGTGTGCTCAAGGCTGCAATGCAGGTCGCGGCAACCGACGAGGGCTCGGCCCGCCTGCTCACCGAGCAACTGGCGCTGTCGGCGGCAGCGGCGGAGCTTCGCAGGCTGGGGGCAGGGCGGATCGCCGACGCCTTCGTCGAGACGCGCCTCGCCGGCCAGTGGCGCAACACTTATGGCATGCTCGATTCACGCCATGATGCGCGTATGATCATCGATACGCTCTATCCGCCGGTCACCTGAGAAGAGACTTGGGAGGGTTTCTCGTCGTCTGTCGCGCCGCTGTGGATGACCGTTAACCTTAACAAATGGTTTCCATTGCGATGGCGGGCGGCAAAGCCCACTGTCCTGTTTACGGAAGCAGGAACGCCATGCGGCATATATTAAGCTCCTTTCTGGCCTTGCACTGGGCGGTCGTTTTCGCCCTGCTGGCGTTCATCTGCATCGACGGGAATCGCGGTGTTGCGGCAGCGCTTGGCGTGCTCGGCGTCGTCCTCCAGAACACCAGCTTCGTCGACCTCGAAAAGGCCGTCGTCGTGGCAGCGCTTGCCGTAGCGCTGCTGGTCGTCGCGGTGCTCTTCTGCTGGGCTTTTGTCGAGACTCTGTTTAGCGACCCGACAAATCCGGACGCCACCGACAGCGTCGTGCGGGTCGCCTTCATCTCCGCCTCCGGCGTACTGTCGCTGATTGTCGTCGGCGGCGCCGCGCAAGGCATCAACGGGCTATTCATGGCTATCGCGGTGCAACTGGCGGCACTGCTGGCTTCCTATGTCGCCATGCTCGCAGAGCGGCGGTCGGCCCTTGCCGCAACGGTTCCGGGCACCGGTGAAGTCCGTGCCGCCGCGCATATGATGGCGAAGGCGGCGGCGCACAACTCGGCGCTCTCGCGCATTTCCGGCCGGCCGGACGCAAGCTTCGGGCCGGACACAAACTTGAGGGATCGCCGCTGATGCGCACCTTGTTCGCGCTATGGGCGGCCCCGCTCGCCCTGTTCTGGGGCTGGTTCTTCCTGTCGCTCAACGATATCAATTTCGGCTACGTCATGCTGAGCCGCCAATTGCATGACCTCGTCTTCCAGCTCTATGGGGAAATGCTTGGCATCGATCCGGCGCTCATTCCCGGCATGGTGGCAAAGGCCTGCATCCTCGACAGTCTGCTGCTCATGGCGTTTTGGGCGTTCCGCCGCCGCCGGGTGATCGGTGGCTGGATCAGGATAATGCTCGACCGCTATTTCGACCAGGCACCGACGCCGAGCGCCTGAAGCCGGTCGAGAACGCCCTGCAGAATAAAGGCCGCCGCGGCGGAATCGATCTTGCCGGCGCGTTTGCGGCGCGAAAAATCCATCTCGATCAACGTCCGCTCAGCCGCCACCGTCGACAGTCGCTCGTCCCACAAAACGAAGGGCAGGTCGGTCACAGCAGCCATGTTGCGGGCGAAGGCGCGGGATTTCTGGGCGCGCGGGCCTTCCGACCCGTCCATGTTGACCGGCAGACCGAGCACCACGGCCCCGACGTTCTCTTTCTGCAGCAAGCCGAGCAGCACAGCTGCATCCAGCGAGAATTTCCTGCGCATGATGACGGGACGCGGGTGGGCGAAGGCAAAGCCCCGGTCGGAAACCGCGACGCCAATGGTCTTGTCGCCGAGGTCGAGCCCGGCCAGCGTCTTGCCGCCGCTGAGCCGCGCCGGCAGCTCTTCGATGGTGATGATGCTCAACGGCTTTCCTTCGACTGCTGCCCGCAAAGGACGCTGCGGGACTTTAATTTCACTGCCGGCGTTCTATCCTTTGGCAAAGCAAAAATCGAGGAAGGCATTCATGAAACTGACCTGGTACGGACATTCCGCATTTCGCATCGAAACCACCGACGCGAAAGTCCTCATCGATCCCTATCTGATCGGCAATCCGTCATGGAAGGGCGGCTGGGAAGAGCCGGCGGAAGGGGTGACGCATGTCCTTTTGACCCACGGCCATAGCGATCACATCAGCGGTGCGCTTGAAGTGCTTGGGAAAAGCGGCGCCATGCTGGTCGCCAATTTCGAGGTCTGCATGTACCTGGTCGGCAAGGGCGCCAGCGACAAGAAGATCAATCCCGGCAATATCGGCGGCACCGTCGATTGCGGCGGTTTCACCACCACCTTCGTCCAGGCGCTGCATTCATCGTCATTCCCAGGTGACAATGGCCAGAACACTTATCTCGGCAATCCAGGCGGTCTCGTCCTGCATTTTCCGGAGGACAAGACACTCTATCACATGGGCGACACCGACATCTTTTCCGACATGGCGCTGATCAACGAATTACATGAGCCGAAGATCGGCATCGTGCCGGTCGGCGACCGCTTCACCATGGGTGGCGCAGTGGCAGCCCTTGCCTGCCGGCGCTTCTTTCAGTTCGAGACCGTCATCCCCAGTCACTTCGGCACGTTCCCGATCATCGACCAGACCGCCGACAAGTTCGTCGCGGGGTTGCAGGGATCCGGCGTGAAGGTGGCGTTGCCGCAGATCGGCGGGACGATCACCTTGTAGAGGATGCAAAGCCGGCAGCTATTTCCTCTGCGACGGCGTGGCCCTGCCTTGGACCTTCTGGGCCGGTTCTCGGCACGATGTATGTTGCGCGGCACGCGCCGCGCCGCTATAGCGCGGACTGGTTTTCCCGAGGCACAAACAAATATGTCCGTTGATGTCAAGACTGTGAAGCGCGTCGCGCATCTCGCCCGTATTGCGGTGAGCGAGGAGGATGCCGAGCGCATGACCGGCGAGTTGAACGCCATTCTGGGCTTTGTCGAGCAATTGAACGAGGTCGACGTTTCCGGCGTCGAGCCGATGACTTCAGTTATCCCGATGGAGATGAAGAAGCGCCCGGACGTCGTCACCGACGGCAGCAAGGCGGCCGACATCGTCGCCAACGCACCGGCCACCGAAGAGAATTTCTTCCTCGTTCCGAAGGTCGTGGAGTAGCGGGCCGATGGCAATCGAGATCGCCATCGAGACGCCGCTGCAGGACGACGTGCGCGGGCTGGTTAAGGAACTCAACGACACGCTGCTGGAACTGACGCCGCCGGAGCACTGCTTCCACATGACCGTCGAACAGATGGCCGACAATGACACAACCGTCTTCATCGCTCGCGACACCGGCCTTGCCATCGGCTGCGGCGCGCTGAAGCGCCACGATGGCGCCGTCGGCGAGGTCAAGCGCATGTACGCGCGGCCTTCGCATCGTGGACGGAAGATCGGCGCCAGGATCGTCGAGCGGATCGAAGCGTTGGCGCGCAATGAAGGGCTGAAGCGTTTGGTGCTGGAAACCGGCGACCGCCATCCGGCTGCGTGGACCGTCTATGAACGCGCCGGATTTTCGCGCTGCGGCCCGGTGCTGGACTACCCTGATGCCGAGTGGTCGGTGTTTTACGAAAAGAGCCTTGCTTGATGAGCGACCTGACCCACCTGACGATTTCGCAGGCCCGCGCCATGCTGCGCACCAAGGAAATCACCGCAACCGAGATCACCGAAGCCTATCTCCAGGCGATCGAGCGGGCCAATCCGGCGCTCAACGCCTATGTCGTCGTTACCGATGACAAGGCGCGCGACATGGCCAAGGACTCGGACGCGAAGCTGGCGAAGGGCGAGGGCGGGTCGCTCGAAGGCATTCCGCTCGGGATAAAGGACCTGTTCGGCACCGAAGGCATTCACACCCAGGCCTGCAGCCATGTGCTGGACGGGTTCAAGCCGCACTACGAATCGACCGTCACCGCCAATTTGTGGGCCGACGGCGCCGTCATGCTCGGCAAGCTCAACATGGACGAGTTCGCCATGGGCTCCTCCAACGAGACCTCCTACTACGGCCCTGTCGTCAATCCGTGGAGGCGTTCGCGCCTCGACACGGTGGTGATGCCGACCACGCATCAGGGCGATGGCGGTTTTGTCTCGGCCGGCGGCACCCGGACTGCGCGTACGCTCGACAATGCCCAGCTTGTGCCGGGCGGCTCGTCGGGTGGCTCGGCCTCCGCCGTTTCGGCGCTCCTGTGTGCCGGCGCCACCGCCACCGACACCGGCGGGTCGATCCGCCAGCCCGCCGCCTTCACCGGCACCGTCGGCATCAAGCCGACCTACGGCCGCTGCTCGCGCTGGGGTATTGTCGCCTTTGCTTCGTCGCTCGACCAGGCCGGACCGATCGCCCGCGATGTGCGTGACGCCGCGATTCTCTTGAAATCCATGGCCTCGGTCGATCCGAAGGACACCACCTCGGTCGACCGGCCGGTGCCGGATTACGAGGCGGCGATCGGCAAGCCGATCAAGGGCATGAAGGTCGGGATCCCCAGGGAATACCGCGTCGACGGCATGCCTGAGGAGATTGAGGCGCTGTGGCAGAAAGGCATTGCCTGGCTGAAAGATGCCGGTGCTGAGATCGTCGACATTTCGCTTCCGCATACCAAATATGCGCTACCCGCCTATTACATCGTCGCGCCCGCCGAAGCCTCATCAAACCTCGCCCGCTATGACGGCGTCCGCTACGGGCTGCGCGTGCCGGGCAAGGACATCGTTGACATGTATGAAAAGACCCGCGCCGCTGGCTTCGGCCGCGAGGTCAAGCGCCGCATCATGATCGGCACCTATGTCCTCTCCGCCGGCTACTACGATGCCTACTATCTGCAGGCGCAGAAAGTGCGGAATCTCATCAAGCGGGATTTCGAAAATGCATTCGCGGCGGGCGTTGATGTCATCCTGACACCGGCAACGCCATCGGCGGCCTTCGGCATCGCCGACGAAGACATGGCCGCCGACCCGGTCAAGATGTACCTCAATGACATCTTCACGGTGACGGTGAACATGGCTGGACTGCCGGGCATCGCCGTGCCCGCAGGGCTAGACGCCAAGGGCCTGCCGCTCGGCCTGCAGCTCATCGGCCGGCCCTTCGACGAGGAAACTTTGTTCCAGACCGCCCATGTGATCGAGCAGGCGGCGGGTACGTTCCAGCCGGAAAAGTGGTGGTAGTGTCGTCTCCCAGCTGAGGGTGAGGGATGTTCTACTATCTTTCCAAGGTATTTTGGCTCCTCGTCCAGCCGTTGAATCTGGCGATCATCCTGCTGCTGGTTGCGTTGCTTGCTGCCTTGGTCGGGCGTAAAAAGCTGTTTGCCACCGGCAGCTGGCTGGCCTTTCTCATCCTCGCCCTCTCGACCTGGACCTCGCTCGGCGCGCTGATGCTCAACCCGCTCGAAGAGCGGTTTCCGCGCCCGCCGCTGCCGGAAAAGGTCGATGGCATCGTCGTGCTCGGCGGCGGCATGGAGGGCGCCATCAATTTCGTGCGTGGCGGCTATGAACTGAGTGCAAGCGGCGATCGGATGCTCGCGGCGGCCGTGCTGGCACGGCATTTTCCGACAGCGACAGTCGTCATCTCAGGCGGCACCATCGCAATGATCGGCGAAGGCGAGGGCGATGCAGAGACGGCGCCGCGTCTGTTCGCCGCGCTTGGCGTGACGGCCGATCGGCTGATCCTCGAGAAAAAATCCCGCAACACCTACGAGAACGCCGTCTTCACCCGGCAACTTGTCACCCCGAAACCGGGCGAGACCTGGCTGCTGGTGACCTCGGCCTTCCACATGCCGCGCGCCAAGGCGCTGTTCGACAAGGCCGGCTTTGCCACCGTTCCTTGGCCGGTCGATTACCGCACCTCCGGCAAGGAAGGCATCGGCATGTTCCGCGACGATCCCTTCGGTTCGCTGCAAACCGCCAGCACGGCGGTCCGCGAATGGATCGGGCTCGTCGCCTACTGGCTGTCGGGCCGCATCGATCGGCTTTTCCCCGGACCGGGTGTTGGTTCGGGCGGCTGACCGATCACGGCTTGCCGCGCCGCCGAGAAGAACTGGCGACGCACCAGAACCGCCAGCAACAGCAGCGTCGACAGTACGAACACCGTTGGGTCGACGAACCAGCCGAGATAGCCGATCGAGAAGAAGACGCCGCGCATGCCGGAATTGAAATGTTTTCCGGCCAGCATGTTCATGCGCGCCGCCCGCCATACCGCGGTTTCGCTGACCGGGTTGCGTGAAGCCTTGCCGTGCCGGATCGGCACCGCACCGATCAGGATCGAGCAATAGTTGAACAGCCGGTAGGCCCAGCCGAACTTGAAAAAGGAATAGGCAAGGATCAGCACCAATCCGAACACCTTCATCTGAAAGGCGGAGCGGGATGATGTCGCGCCGAGGGGCAGATCGCTCAGCATCGAAACAACCTGATCGGAGGCGCCGAGCAGGGCAAAACAGCCGCCGATCGCAATCAGCGAACTGGAGGCGAAGAAGGCGGTTCCCTGTTGAAGACCTGCCATAATGGCGGTGTCGACGATGCGGATCTCGCGTTCGGCCATGGTCCGCATCCAGGCTTCGCGCTGGACGTTCATCGCTGTCGTCAGCGACATGCGGCTGACCAGCTTCCCGTCGGAGGCGAGCGTATGCAGCACCCATACGAAAAGGAAGAAGGCCAGCGCCACGAGGTCGGCCGTCGACAAATGAAAGGAATCGCCCATGCGACCCTTTTACCACAAGCGGTGGCCCCGCTTCGATGGCGGAACGCAACGATGTCGCTGCCGGAGCAAACAAGGTCGGCAGGTGCAGCGCCGCGATCTTCGAAAGAGCGGAAACATCACAGGAATTCCTATATGTAAATTCCAATAGGAGAGAGCGGCGCGTGTTCCTTTCGGTTTTCGACCTGTTCAAGATCGGCATTGGACCATCGAGTTCGCACACGATGGGGCCGATGACGGCTGCGCGGCGTTTTCTCGACGAGGTCGCGGGAGATGACTGGCCACGCCCGGCCGGCGCCAAGGTCGACCGCCTCGCTGCCAGCCTGCACGGCTCGCTTGCCTATACCGGCATCGGCCATGGTTCCGACCGTGCCGTCGTGCTCGGCCTTGCCGGCCAGATGCCGCAGACGGTGGACCCCGATCAAGCGGACAGCATCGTCGACCGTATTGCCGCCGACAAGCGGATTTCGCCGCCCGGCCATCCCTCCTATCGCTTCGACCCGGCAACGGACCTGGTGCTGGACCGCAAGACGCCGCTTTCCGGCCACGCCAACGGCATGGCCTTCTCCGCCTATGATGCCGACGATCGCCTGCTGCTCAAGCGCATCTATTATTCGATCGGCGGCGGCTTCGTGGTTTCCGAGGAAGAACTGCAGCGGATGAAGGTGAAGGGCTCGGTGACGACGGAAGGCAAGAAGGTTCCATACCCCTTCAAGAACGCCGTCGAGATGCTGTCGATGGCGGCAAAAAGCGGTCTTTCCATCGCCGACATGAAGCGCGTCAACGAAGAGACGCAGATGCCGCGCGAGGAACTCGACGCCGGCCTCGACGGCATCTGGAGCGCCATGAAGAGCTGCATCGAGCGTGGCCTGTCGCAGGACGGCATCATGCCGGGTGGGTTGAAGGTGCGCCGACGCGCGCGGCGATTGCATGACAAGCTGCAGGAGCAGTGGCAGCAGAACCGGCCCAATCCGCTGCTCGCCAACGACTGGCTGTCGATCTATGCCATGGCGGTGAACGAGGAGAACGCCGCCGGCGGGCGCGTCGTCACCGCGCCGACCAATGGTGCTGCAGGCACGCTGCCCGCGGTGCTGCGCTACTGGCTGCATTTCCATCCCGAGGCCGACCAGCCAAGCATCCGCGATTTCCTGCTGACCGCGGCGGCGATCGGCGGCATCATCAAGACCAACGCTTCGATCTCAGGCGCCGAGGTCGGCTGCCAGGGCGAGGTCGGTTCGGCCTCGGCGATGGCGGCAGCGGGGCTGTGCGCCGTCATGGGCGGCACGCCCGAGCAGGTCGAGAACGCCGCCGAGATCGCACTTGAACATCATCTCGGCATGACCTGCGATCCGGTCGGTGGGCTGGTGCAGGTGCCTTGCATTGAGCGCAACGCGCTCGGCGCCGTCAAGGCGGTGACCGCTGCTTCGCTGGCCATCAAGGGCGACGGCGTTCATTTCGTGCCGCTCGATGCCGCAATCGAGACCATGCGCCAGACCGGGCTCGACATGAACGAGAAATACAAGGAAACCAGCCTCGGCGGACTGGCCGTCAATATCGTGGAATGCTGACCCAGACTCGGCACTGCGAACACTGGCACTGTGGAGAAAGTCGACCCGACCGTTGACGCCTTCGCACGCCGGACTAAACCTTAATCCATGTCTCTCAATCTCATAAAGCTCTGTGTCGGCTGCGACAGCGTCGAGGACCTCGAAGGGTGGATCGCCTTCCGCCTCGACGAACGGCGGCGCGCCGGTGAACCGGTCGAGCACTACCACACCACCCGCATGATGCCGACGCGCGGCGCCGAGGTTACCGATGGCGGTTCCCTCTACTGGGTGATCAAGGGCAATGTGCAATGCCGCCAGTTGATCACGGAGATCCGTCCTTTCACCGATGACGACGGCATCGGCCGCTGTCATCTGATGCTCGATCCCGCGGTCGTGCGCACCGAATGGCAGCCGCGCCGCGCCTTTCAAGGCTGGCGCTACCTGAAACCGTCGGACGCACCGGCCGATCTCGGCAAGGGTAAAGCGGGACTGGTCGAGATGCCGCCGAAACTCAGGCGCGAGCTTGCCGATCTCGGCCTTCTCTAGGAAGGCCCCCCAAAATTCAAAGCTGCCGTGACCGCTGGCCCTCCAGTCGCCTCATGCTGGGCTTGCAAGCTGTGCGACAACGCCACATCTTGAATGTCATGAGCGACAAGAAGCAGCCCGTGCCCGCAAAGGCCAATCCTGCGCCGGTCGAGTTCCAATCGAGCACCGGCGAGATCGACGCCTTTATCCGTCAGGCGAGGACGCTCGCTGCGTCCGCGACCGGTTCAGGCAGGCTGATCCTTTCCCTCGACGCGACGATGAGCCGCCAGCCGACCTGGGATCTCGCCTGTGCGCTGCAGGGCGAGATGTTCGACGCCGTCGGCAAGGCCGGGGCGCTCAAGGTCCAACTGGTTTATTTTCGTGGTCTTGGCGAGTGCCGCTCATCCGCTTTCGTCACCGATACGGACGCGCTGAAGCAGCTGATGACGCGGATCGAATGCCGCAGCGGCCATACCCAGATCGGCAAGGTGCTCGCCCATGCGCTGAAACAGACGGCGGCGGCCAAGGTCAACGCGCTGGTCTATATCGGCGATGCGATGGAAGAAAATATAGACGACCTGGCCGAAAAGGCCGGCAGCCTCGGCCTGCACGGCGTTCCTGTCTTCGTCTTTCAGGAGGGCCACGATGCCGAGGCGGAAAAGGCATTCAAGGAAATTGCGCGGCTGTCCAAAGGGGCTTGGTTTCGATTTGATCGGCGGGCGGCCGCAACCTTGGCCAGCCTGCTTTCGGCGGTCGCCGTGTTTGCAACCGGCGGGCTGAAGGCACTGGAGGCCAGGGGGAGGCCGGAAGACCGGCTGATGATCGAGCATCTGCGAGGCGGCAGGAAATAATGGGCGCGATTATCGCATTCGTGGCGTTGCTTTTGGTGCTGCTCGGCGTGGCCACGGTATTTCTCCGCGCCGACCCCGCGAAACTCGCAAGCGGGATGAGGACGCTTGGCCCCGTCCTGCTGGCGCTGATCGGCGTCGCCGTGCTTCTGGTCGGACGCGAAGGCATCGGCGGCTTGATCCTGTCGACGGCGCTCGCCTGGTATGGCTCGATGCGGATGAAGCGGCCGACGGCGAAACTGGAGCCGGGCAAGCATTCGACGGTGCGCACCGCGGCACTCGAAATGGAGCTTGATCACGATACCGGCAGTCTGGAGGGGCTCGTGCTCGCCGGCCGCCATGAAGGCAAGATGCTTGGCACGATGAGCCTTGCGGAATTGCAGCAGCTTTATCGCGAACTCCCCGGCGACCCGGAGAGCCGCCAGTTGCTAGAGACGTATCTTGACGGCAGATTTCCCATCTGGCGCAAAGACGCTGAGGCGAATGGTGGCGACGGGCTGGGTGTTTCGCCAGGTTCGGGCGCCATGACTAAGGAGGAGGCCTACAAGATCCTTGGTCTTGAAGCGGGGGCCGCCGCGGCGGATGTCCGCAAGGCGCACCGCCGCCTGATGCAGCGCTTGCACCCCGATATCGGCGGCACTTCTTTTCTGGCGGCGCGGATCAATGAAGCCAAGGACGTCTTGCTCTCCGATCACAACTAGTCTCCTTCGACGCAGAATTTTTCCGGGAGATGTTTTCGACGCCGTCTATTGCTGGACGGCGTAGCACTCGATTTTCTTTTTCTTCAGGGCGTTGCAGGCTTTCCAGGCGGCAGTCTTCGAACCAAAGCCGAACCGGGCGCGGTAGTAGGTGACGCCGTCCTTTTCGAAGGCGACGGTGAAACCTGTGGCATCGGCGAGGATCGAAGGCGCCTGCTTGCTCGTCTCGTCCAGGAGAGCCTGGGCTTCGGATTGTTTTGGCGAAGAGGCGACCTGGACTGCCCAACCGGACGGCACCGATGCGGTGTTGACGGGATCGACCGCCGCCGGTTCGGCGTAGGCAGCTGCGACCCGTGCCGTCGCCACATCGTCCGCCGTGGCCGCGGCCACTGTGTTGACCTTCTTGGTCTGAGAGACGGGCCTGGTCTGGGCGACGGGGCTGGTTTCTTCAACGGAGGGCTCGGTTTCCTCAACTAGCGAGGCAATGGCATCGCCGTCCGGGGCATCGTCGTCCGGCCTGCTGTCCGGCGTCGGCGCATCGCGCTTGGGCAGGAACACTTTTGCCAGCGCGGTGATGGGATTGCCGCCGCTGGCCTTGGCGATCAGCATGCCGCTGCCGCGCGAGGATGCCTTCGGCATGTAGGTGTTGATCAATGCGGCCATCTGGTTGTCGCGGCTGCCGCCGGATTTCCCGCCTATGATCACTGCGACGATGCGGCGATCGCCGTCGTCGACCGAGGAAACGAGATTGTAGCCGGAGGCGCGGGTGTAACCGGTCTTGATACCGTCGACGCCCTTGATGCGCCCAAGCAGGCGGTTATGGCCGTTGATGCGCTTGCGGCCGTAGAGAAAGGAACGCTGCGAGAAATAGCCGTAATACTGCGGAAAATGCTCCCGCAGCGCGATGCCGAGCACCGCCATGTCGCGCGCGGTCGTGAATTGACCGGGATTTGGCAAGCCGTGGGCGTTGCGGAAAACGGTCCCCTTCATGCCCAGCGCCCGCGCCTTGGCTGTCATCATGTGGGCGAAATTGGCTTCATTGCCACCAAGAAGCTCGCCGAGCGCCGTTGCCGAGTCGTTTGCCGACTTGGTCACCATCGATAGGATCGCGGTCTCGACCGTGATCGCGCCGCCCCGTCTGACGCCGAGTTTCGTTGGCGGTTCAGCAGCAGCATTGGCCGAGAAGACGACCCGGGAGTTCTTGCTGACCTTGCCGTTCGCCATGGCCTCGAAGGCCAGGTAAAGCGTCATCATCTTGGTGAGCGAGGCCGGGTAGCGCCGACCATCGGCATTCGAAGAATAAAGCACCTTGCCGGTCTTGGCATCGATGACGATGGCCGCTGACCTCGCCGCCATCGACGAAGCAGCGTCGGCAACGACGAATGTCATCGCCAAAGCGAGGATCATGATCGTTTTCAAAGAGGACGAGGATTTGGAGAGAATGCCCGACAACGCCTGACGCACCGATGGTTCCTTTGAATTTTTTGTTGCTGGAGGCGGCAAAGGTCCTGCCTCACTTCAAGCAAGCTATCGCGGTCAGCGTTACCAATCCGTTTATGGTAACCACCGTGTTCACCATTTTCCTCGGGCTTGAGCTTCTCTTTATTCGAATCTTAGCCATTGCCGGTGGCTGGGCCTGTATGCCGCGCCGGTCGGCTGGAACCGCTCTCGGTGAAACATTGACTTTTTGTGCAGTGCACAATATATAACTTGCATTGCACAACGCGGCCCCGGACAGGGCGCGTCTACTGTTCAACGTCAACTGTCAAGGGAGCGTGAAATGACTCAGACCTATGAAGATTTCAGCAAATACGGCAAGGAGTTTGCCGACACCGGCTTGAAGAGCTTCGCATCCCTTTCCAAGGGTGCGCAGGCCATCGCCACCGAGGCGGGCGAGTACACCAAGAAAAGCTTCGAGGCCGGCAGCGCAGCAGCCGAGAAACTTTTGTCGGCCAAGTCGCTGGAGAAGGCGATCGAGATCCAGTCCGATTTTGCCAAGCAATCGTACGAAGCCTTCGTCACCGAAGCGACCAAGATCGGCGATCTCTATGCCGAACTCGCCAAAGAGGCCTACAAGCCGTTCGAATCAATGGTCGCAAAAGCGAAATAATCTCGCTATAATGTGAAGATGGCCCTCGGGCCTGCAAGACAGACCCGGTCGCGAACGCGCGGCCGGGTTTTTTCATGGCAATTTGAAAAGAGGGCTCTGCTGCCTTCACGATTTCGAAAAATCGGTCAAGTTTGGCCACCTAGCCATATTGTCAGCTAAACAGAAGGGCTTAAAATCGTCCATCGAAGACCTACATGTCGAACTCATATGGGGATTCGAAAAGGCAGGGCTACGTGACGATTGGTTTGACTGCCACGAGAGATGTAGTGCGGATGCAAAACGGCGGCGACGGCAATGAGGCCGGTCGCGGCACGGCCGTCATCACGCGCACCAAGACCAAGATCAAGAAGCCTAGCCTTTATCGGGTCCTCATTCTCAACGACGACTACACGCCCATGGAATTCGTGGTTCACGTGCTGGAGCGTTTTTTCCAGAAGGACCGTGAAGCCGCCACCCGCATCATGCTCCATGTTCACAATCATGGAGTGGGCGAGTGCGGGGTCTATACATTCGAGGTGGCCGAGACCAAAGTGTCTCAGGTCATGGATTTCGCCCGACAGAATCAGCATCCGCTGCAATGCGTGATGGAGAAGAAGTGAGGTAACATGCCGGCTTTCTCCCAAGGCCTGGAAAAGGCGCTTCACCAGGCGCTGACGCTCGCCAATGAGCGGCACCACGAATACGCAACCCTTGAACATTTGCTGCTCGCCCTTATCGACGACACCGAGGCGGCCGCGGTCATGCGGGCCTGCAACGTCGATCTCGACGAGTTGAAGCATACGGTTCTCACCTATATCGACACCGAGCTCGACAATCTCGTTACCGGCTATGACGAGGATTCCAAGCCGACGGCCGGTTTCCAGCGCGTCATCCAGCGCGCGGTGATCCATGTGCAGTCGTCCGGCCGCGAGGAAGTCTCCGGCGCCAACGTGCTCGTTGCCATCTTCGCCGAGCGCGAGAGCCATGCCGCCTATTTCCTGCAGGAACAGCAGATGACCCGCTACGACGCGGTCAACTACATCTCGCATGGCATCGCCAAGCGTCCCGGCGCATCCGAGACGCGGTCGCCGCGCGGCGCCGACGACGAGCAGGGCGGCCAGAGCGGAGCCGAGCCGCAAGAGGACGGCGGCAAGAAAAAGCAGCAGCAGGACGCGCTGACCGCCTATTGCGTCAATCTGAACAACAAGGCCAAGGCCGGCAAGATCGATCCGCTGATCGGCCGCGAGTCCGAGATCAACCGCACCATCCAGGTGCTGTGCCGCCGCTCCAAGAACAATCCGCTCTATGTCGGCGACCCCGGCGTCGGCAAGACGGCGATCGCCGAAGGCCTTGCGAAGCGCATCGTCGAGGGCGACGTGCCTGAAGTTCTGCACAACGCCACCATCTTCGCGCTCGACATGGGAACATTGCTGGCCGGCACCCGCTATCGCGGCGATTTCGAGGAGCGGCTGAAGCAGGTCGTCAAGGAACTCGAGGATTATCCGGGCGCGGTTCTGTTCATCGACGAGATCCACACGGTGATCGGGGCAGGGGCGACGTCGGGCGGCGCCATGGATGCGTCGAACCTGTTGAAGCCGGCGCTGTCGTCCGGAACGATCCGCTGCATCGGCTCGACCACCTACAAGGAGTTCCGCCAGTTCTTCGAGAAGGACCGCGCTTTGGTGCGGCGCTTCCAGAAGATCGACGTCAACGAGCCGACCATCGAAGACGCCATCGAGATCATGAAGGGTCTGAAGCCGTATTTCGAGGAGTTCCACAAGGTCCGCTACACGGCTGAGGCGATCAAGGCTTCGGTCGAATTGTCGGCGCGCTACATCAACGACCGCAAGCTGCCGGACAAGGCGATCGACGTGATCGACGAGACCGGCGCCTCGCAGATGCTGGTGCCGGAGGCCAAGCGCAAGAAGACCATCGGCATCAAGGAGATCGAAGCGACGATCGCCACCATCGCCCGCATTCCGCCGAAGACGGTTTCCGCCGACGACGAGAAGGTGCTGGCCGGTCTCGACGTCGAGCTGAAGCGTGTCGTCTACGGTCAGGACACCGCGATCACGGCGTTGACCTCGGCGATCAAGCTGGCGCGGGCAGGCTTGCGCGAACCGGAGAAGCCGATCGGCTCCTATCTATTCTCGGGACCGACCGGCGTCGGCAAGACCGAAGTGGCAAAGCAGCTCGCCGCCTCGCTCGGTGTCGAGCTGATCCGCTTCGACATGTCCGAATATATGGAACGCCACACCGTCTCGCGGCTGATCGGCGCGCCTCCCGGCTATGTCGGCTTCGACCAGGGCGGCCTGCTGACCGACGGCGTCGACCAGCATCCGCATTGCGTGCTGTTGCTGGACGAGGTCGAGAAGGCGCATCCGGACCTGTTCAACATCCTGTTGCAGGTCATGGACCACGGCAAGCTGACCGACCACAACGGCAAGCAGATCGACTTCCGCAATGTCATCCTGATCATGACCACCAACGCGGGCGCCTCGGATGCGCAGCGCGCGGCGATCGGTTTCGGCTCGACCAAGCGCGAAGGCGACGATGTCGAGGCGATCAACCGGCTGTTCACGCCGGAGTTCCGCAACCGTCTCGATGCGATCATCCCGTTCGGCTCGCTGCCGATTCCGGTCATCCACCAGGTGGTGCAGAAGTTTGTCATGCAGCTTGAGGCCCAGCTTTCCGAGCGAGGCGTTACCTTCGACCTGTCGCAGGAGGCGATCGCCTGGCTGGCCGAGAAGGGCTACGACGAACGAATGGGTGCGCGGCCGCTCGGCCGGGTCATCCAGGAGCACATCAAGAAGCCACTGGCCGACGAGGTGCTGTTCGGTAAGCTCAAGAAGGGCGGCACGGTGCGTGTCACCGTCGAGCAGAAGGAGACCGGCGAGACCGGCCTGAAGCTCGAGTCACTCGCCGACGAGGCGCCGGTCAAGCCGAAGAAGGAAGAACCGGACGACACGCCGAAACCCAAGAAAGCTGCCATCAAGAAGCCCGTCCCGAAAAAGGCGATCGCGCAGAAGGCGGAGCCTAAGGGCAAGGATGGCGGCAAGCGCAGCCTGGTGCCGCAACTGCCCCGCAAGGGGTGATGACCTGAAAGCTAAAAAGCCCCGGCAACGGGGCTTTTTTATTGGATAAAGAGTGGCCGAAGGCGTGGTGCGCGACGCCCGGCTTCAGCTTCCCAGCGCCGTTCGTATCTTGCCGGCGTTCTCAGCCAACACTTCTGGTTTCTCCATCTGGCCGCTATGCGGCTTCAAGGGGATGCCCTCGAAGCGTGGAATGATGTGAACATGGAGGTGAAAGACGGTCTGGCCCGAAGCAGGCTCGTTGAACTGCATGACTGTGACACCATCGGCATCGAAAGCGTTTTTTACTGCCCGCGCAACTTTCTGGACATTTGCGAAGAGCGGGCCGAACACTGCCGGATCGGCATCGAGCAGGTTGCGCGACGGCGCCTTCGGCACAACCAGCGTATGACCCGGCCCTTGCGGCATCACATCCATGAAGGCGACAACTGCGTCATCTTCATAGACGCGATGCGACGGGATTTCACCGCGTAGGATTTTCGCGAAGATATTGCTGCTGTCGTAGGTGGCTTCGGCCATGGCGTGCGCTCCGGATTGTGCCTTGCTCTACCGTACCGACCCGAAAATCGGAATTGATTTTCGGAAAGTACGATGCGGAGATTCAAAGTGTTAGAGCGTACTTTGTGCGTCCAATTGGACGCACGTCGCCCTAATCGTCCGCCATATCCTTGCGGAACGGTGTGTGCTCTTCAAGATAGTCGCCCATCCGCTCCACTTCGCGCCGCTCGCGCCTGAGATAGTCGGCGACTGCGTTGCGCAAGCCCGAATGCGCGATGTAATGCGCCGAATGCATGGTCACCGGCCTATAGCCGCGCGCCAGCTTGTGCTCGCCTTGCGCGCCCGCTTCGACCACTTTCAGCTTACGGTCGATCGCGAAGTCGATCGCCTGGTGATAGCAGACCTCGAAATGCAGGAACGGATGGTCTTCGATGCAGCCCCAGTTGCGGCCGTAGAGCGCATCGGAACCGATGAAATTGATAGCGCCGGCAATGTAGCGTCCATTGCGCTTGGCCATCACCAGCAGGATGTCGTCGGCCATGCGCTCGCCGATCATCGAGAAAAACTCACGGCTGAGGTAGGGCCGCCCCCATTTTCTGCTGCCGGTATCCATGTAGAAGGCAAAGAAGTCGTCCCAGATCCTTTCGGTGAGATCCCTGCCGGTCAGCCAGTCGATCGAGATGCCGTGAGCGAGCGCCTCGCGCCGCTCCTTCTTCATTGCCTTGCGCTTGCGCGATGCCAGGGTGGCGAGAAAATCGTCGTAGGTCGAATAACCTTCATTGAAGAAGTGGAACTGCTGGTCGGTGCGGTGCAGGAAGCCCGCCGCTTCCAGCGCCCCGACATCCTTCTGCTGCGCGAAGGTTACGTGCGCGGAAGACACGCCGAGCTTGTCCGTCACCGCCTTCAGGCCCGCTGCCAAGCCGGCTTTCACGGCGCGACTGTCCCCGCCCTTATTGACCAGCAGGCGAGGACCGGTGACCGGCGTGAACGGCACGGCGCATTGCAGTTTTGGGTAGTAACGCCCGCCGGCGCGCTCGAACGCGTCCGACCAGCCGTGATCGAAAACATACTCGCCCTGGCTATGCGATTTCAGGTAGCAGGGAACGGCACCGAGCAGCTTTCCCTGCGCTGTCTCCAGCCTGAGATGATGGCCCTGCCAGCCGGTTCGCCGCACGGCGCAGCCCGAATCCTCAAGTGCGCTCAGAAAAGCGAATGAAACGAGAGGGTTGTAGCCGTTTTCTGTGTCGCCGCGTGCGGTACCGCCGAGGCCATCCCATTCCGCGCAGGTGAAGGCTCCGATGCCGGAGGCAACCCGGATCGCATACGCTCCATTCGCCGTTTGCCCGTCGCCTTCATCGCCTTGATCCATGAGGCTTATTTAAGCTCCGTGCCGGTCCATGCAAGCTCGGTTTCAAGCGACCTGTACAAGATCGGGTTCGAATCCTTCGAATGTCATTTGGTCGGCGTATCTAAAGGTCAAGTCGACCGCCGGTTGGTCGAGCACGGTCCAGGTGATGACCGGCATTTTGAGCCTTTCGCGCACGAAACTGACAAACCGGTTCGGCAGGTCGCCGGCGGCGTAGGAGGCGAAGGCGATGTCGTGCGCCAGCATCGCGAAATGCGCCTCGATCAGCTTGACGTCATTGCCATAAGCAGTCAGCCCGCCCGGAATGCCGGGCGCGTGTTTCGGGAAATCGCGGATCAGCCAGTGGTCGAACGACATGATCGCCGCCTTGCCCTTGTACTGCTTGAGCATCTTGCCGACGCTTTCCACCAAGCCTTCGTCCCGACCGGGGACCCCTTTCAGCTCGACGACCATCGGCACACGACCATCGACCAGGTCGAGTGCCTGCTGCAGGGTCGGCAGATGGTCTGCTGTGCCGCCAACCGTGAGCGCAGTCATCTCCGCTGCCGTTCGCTGCCAGACGAAGCCGTCCTGGCCGGTCAGCCGCTTCAGATCGCTGTCGTGAATGACGACCGGGATGCGGTCAGACGACAGATGCACATCGCATTCGATCGCATAGCCGCGTTCGGCTGCCGCGGCAAAGGCGGAAAGCGTGTTCTCCCAGCGCGTCTTGTTCATGTCGTGGAGGCCGCGATGGGCAACGGGTCGGGCGGTCAGCCAGGAAAGATCGGTCATGACAGGCTCATTCGACTTCGAAGATGGCTTCGATTTCCACTGCGGCATTAAGCGGCAGGGAGGCGGCGCCGACGGCGGAGCGGGCATGTTTGCCGTGATCGCCGAGCACTGCAACCAGAAAATCCGAGGCGCCGTTGGCAACCAGGTGCTGTTCGACAAAATCTGGCGCCGAGGCGACGAAGACGGTGATCTTCACCAGGCGGCGGATTTTCTTGAGATCGCCAAGGGCTGCCTTGGCCTGCGCCAATATGTTGATCGCGCAGTATTTTGCCGCTTCCTTGCCGCTTGCGGTGTCGACATCGCGGCCGAGCAGCCCACTCGCCTGCAGCTTGCCCTCGCTGAGCGGCAGCTGCCCGGCGGTGAACAGCAGATTGCCCGACCTGGAATAGGGCACGTAGTTGGCGGCGGGCGCGGCGGCGACCGGAAGCGTCACGCCGAGATCGCTTAGCCGCTTTTCGATTGTTTCACTCATGGTATTTCCCTATTGCTTGATGACGCCGCGCAGGCCGGGCCGAAATTGCTATTTTTGCCTCGCTTCCGCCACGACTTTTTTTAAGCTGGACCCTCTTTCCCTGCGGCCTGCCATCAGGCGCGATGATCGGAGCCCCTCATGCGCGCAACACGCCTCGCATTCCACGCCGTCCTGCTGCCGGCGGTGTTCTCGATGGCGCCGGCTTTTGCCGTACCGGCGCTGCAGGCGCATCGCGCGGTTTATGATCTGAGCCTGGACAAAGCCTCCGATCGCTCCGGCATCACCGGCATTTCCGGCCGCATGGTCTATGAGTTCAACGGTTCGCCTTGCGAAGGCTACACGGTGAAGTTCCGCTTCGTCACCCAGATTGCCACCAACGACAATGCAACAAAGCTGACCGACCAGCAGACGACCACTTTCGAGGACGCCGAAGGCAAGACGTTCTCGTTCGTGACAAAATCCTTCGTCGACCAGAACCTCGACAAGGAGGTCAAGGGCACCGCGACGAAGGAGACGAAGGGCCTCAAGGTCGACATCGACAAGCCGGAGAAGAGCAGCCTCGAACTCGCAGCCACCCAGTTTCCGACCCAGCATCTGGCCGAACTGATCGACAAGGCCGAAAAGGGCGAAAATTTCTACGAAACCAACCTGTTCGACGGCTCGGAAGATGCCGACAAGGTGATGACCACCACCGTTGTCGTCGGCAAGAAAGCCGATGCCGACAAGGCTGATCCGGAAGCGCCGGCACTGGCGAAACTCGCCACCGACAAATACTGGCCGGTCGACATCGCCTATTTCGACGGCACCGACAAGTCAGGCGAGGAGGTGCCGGAGTACCGGATCAGCTTCAAGCTGCATGACAACGGCATCACGCGCGACCTCGTCATGGACTATGGCGAGTTCTCGATGACCGGCAAGCTGGTCAATCTGTCGTTGTTCGATCAGTCGAAAGTCTGTCCGCCGAAATAGGCTTCAGGTTAACCACGCCCCCCAAGGCGGCGGCGAATGACTTGAACACGCCGCAATTGCATCTCAACTTCTACGCCGATGGGTCGATCGGGGGGTGGGTTGAGCAGAATCGATGTGTTCGTGGCGCCGAGGCCCAATCCGGCGCTGATCAGGATCATGACTGTCGTCAACCGGGTTGTCATGCTGCATGGCATTCCCGGGGTTCGCGACCTGTTGCCGTTCAACCGCCTGGCCGGATTGCGCGGCGTCGCCAATGTCCGTCATATCGACTTTCCCGACGACGACCGGCAGCGGCTGAAGGCCTGTTGCGGCGCCGGCAAGGCGGCGTTCATCACGCCCAACCATCCGGAATTCTTTACCGACTGGATGATCGACAAGGAGATCGTCTCGCAGGTCAGTCCGCTCGCGGCATCCTGGGCCACGCATGGCGTCGTCAACGGCCTCGGCCGGATCATGCAGAAATTCTGGCTGGCCAACAATCTGATCGCCCAGATTCCCGGCAACAGTGGGGCTGCCAAGGAACACTCGATCGCCTGGGCGCTGAACGGGCATGGTGTTCTCTTGCATCCCGAAGGCGGCGTCGGCTGGCATGCCAATGTCGTCGGTCCGCTTCTTCCAGGGGCGGTCGAGATGGGGTTCGAAGCGCTCAAGCGCGGTCGCGTCACGGATCAGGATTCTAGGATTTGGATCGCGCCGGTTGTCTGGAAGCTCGCCTTCACCAAAAATGTCGAGCCGGCGCTGGCGCAGGAATGCGCGTATGTCGAGAAGACCCTGAAGATCGAACGTCGTGCCGCCGATACGCTGCCGGAGCGCGTCCACCATATCTATGCGACGCTGCTGTCGCGCGATGAGATTGCCTGTGGCATGGCGCCCGACGAACGGGCTTCGTATGCAGCGCGTCAGACGCAACTGCTGCTCGAATTGAGCCGGCGCCTGGGGGAGGGTATTTCGGTCGATCCCAGCGCCAACGAGTTCGCCGAGCTTTTGCGCCGGTCGCGCCGCTGGCTGCGGGAAAACAACGGTGACGCTGAGAGGCAAAAACAGGTCCGCACTCTGGCGGACACGATCCAGCGCCTCCAACGCGTCGGACCGTGGGCCTCAGCCAACTCGCGCATCACGCAAGAGGAGATCGCCGAGCACCTGAAGCGCATCCGCAACGACTATTGCAAGGGCACGCTGCGCGACACGATCAACCGCTTCGTGCCGCAGCCGGCCGGGCCGCGCTGCGCGCATATCCGGGTGCCGGAACCGTTGGGATTGCACGCCTTTCCGGGCTCGATCGACGATGCGCTCGCCGAACTGCACAGCCGTATGCAGGCGGCTGTCACCACGACAGTAGCCGAACTCGAACCCGGCGGCGGCTTCATTTTCTATCCGAATCCCTTCTATCATCGCTAGCGTTTGGATCTTGGCCCCAAGTGAACTGCGGCTCCGCTGGTCGGCGCAAGATGAAGGAGTGCGGCAAGCCTCATGGCGGTTTATGTCGACGCGGCGATCTGGAAATGGGTCGGCCACCGCTGGTGTCACCTGCTGGCCGACGACACCGATGAGCTGCATCGTTTTGCAGCACAGCTCGGCATCAAGCGTTCGTCCTATCAGGGACCGCCGAAGACATCGGCGCCGCATTATGACATAACCGGCTTCGAGCGCGACCGCGCGGTGCGGCTAGGCGCCATCGAATGTAGCCGCGAAGAGATCGTTGCTGTTTTCCGGCGTGTCCGGGTGCCGAAGGGGAAGATACGACCATGACGTTGACGGCATTTCTGGCTTACTGCGTTGCGATCACATTCGCCGCCGCCACGCCTGGCCCGGCGGTATTCACGGTCATTGCCAACGGCGTCTCGCGCGGGTTCGTTCGCGCGTTCCTGGCTGGCCTCGGTATCGCCGCTGGCGACGCGGTGCTGGTGACTTTGGCGCTGCTCGGTCTCGTGGCACTGGCACAGACCTTCGAATGGGTTTTTCTCATCCTGAAATATGCGGGTGCTGCCTATCTGATGTTTCTTGGCATCAGGATGTGGCGATCGGCTTCCGCGCGATCGAATGGACTGGAGGTAACGCAGGCAAGACTGTCTCGATCGTTTTACCTCGGCATCTCCATCGCATTGGGCAATCCCAAGGCGATCCTGTTCCACGCCTCCATCATGCCGTTGATCCTCGATCTCAACGCAATGACCTTCGCTGAGGGGCTGCTCGTGGTTGCGGTCGTGATCGGCGTCAACATTATCACTATGGGCGTCTATGCGGTGCTTGCCGGGCAGGCTTCGAGCTGGTTCAAGACGCCAAGGCGGATGCGCTTGATGAACAGGTTTGCCGGCGGCGCCATGATCGGCACCGGTGCGCTGATCGCCGCACGCTGAGCCGCAAGACACCGCAGCGCTTGCGTTTGTCGCGCATCCCCTCTATATGCGCGCTCATTCCACACACGGACTTTGGTGTCTGCCCGGGAGAAATCCGGCTGAAACCTCCGGTGGCGTTCGAGGACAAAGTCCAGAAATGCCTGTGTCCGTGGAGGCTAACCGGAAAGGATACTCAAGAATGGCTCTGCCTGATTTCAGCATGCGCCAGCTTTTGGAAGCTGGCATTCACTTCGGCCACCAGACTCACCGCTGGAACCCGAAGATGGCGCCCTATATCTATGGCGCCCGCAACAACATCCACATCATCGACCTCTCGCAGACGGTGCCGCTGCTGCACCAGGCGCTGAAGCAGGTTTCCGACACCGTCGCCAAGGGTGGCCGCGTGCTGTTCGTCGGCACCAAGCGCCAGGCGTCCGACATCGTCGCCGACGCCGCGCAGCGCTCGGCCCAGTACTATGTCAACTCCCGCTGGCTCGGCGGCATGATGACCAACTGGAAGACGATTTCGAATTCCATCCAGCGCCTGCGCAAGCTCGACGAGATGCTGGCCGGCGAGGCCCAGGGGCTCACCAAGAAGGAGCGCCTCAATCTTGATCGCGAGCGCGAGAAGCTCGACAAGGCGCTGGGCGGCATCAAAGACATGGGCTCGACGCCCGACCTGATGTTCGTGATCGACACCAACAAGGAAGCGATCGCCATCCTCGAGGCCAAGCGTCTCGGCATCCCGGTCGTCGCCATCATCGATTCCAACTGCGACCCGGACAAGATCGATTTCCCGATTCCGGGCAATGACGACGCGGCCCGCGCCATCCAGCTCTATTGCGATCTGATCGCCAAGGCTGCAATCGACGGCATCGCTCGCCAGCAGGGCGCGCTCGGCGTCGACGTCGGCGCTTTGGCCGAGGCTCCGGTCGAGCCGGCACTCGAGCCGACGCCGACCGCCGAAACACCGGCTGCCCAGACACCGGAAGCGTAGCAGTGAAGGCCGGTTTCGGCCTTCATCTTTCTCATATTTTGGCGCGCTAAGCGCTGGCGCCAGGCGCATCATCGAGGACCGGTGGTGCGTCGGTGCATTTTAAACAAAGAGGCGACAATGAGCATTTCGGCTGCACAGGTCAAAGAACTCCGCGACTTGACCGGCGCGGGCATGATGGACTGCAAGGCGGCGTTGAACGAGACCAACGGCAACATGGAAGAGGCCGTCGACTGGCTGCGCAAGAAGGGCATTTCCAAGGCCGACAAGAAGGCCGGCCGTACTGCCGCCGAAGGCCTGATCGGCGTCGATTCCGGTATCCGCGAGGCGGCGGTCGTCGAGGTCAACTCTGAGACCGACTTCGTTGCCCGCAACGCCGCCTTCCAGGAGATCGTCGCCAAGGTCGCCAAGGTCGCGCTCGCCTATGGCGGCAAGACCGAGGCCGTCGCAGCCGCACCGTATCCGGGTTCGGACAAGTCGGTCGCCGACACCATCAAGGATGCTGTCGGCACGATCGGTGAGAATCTTGGCTTCCGCCGTTCGGCCAAGCTCACCGTAGAGCACGGCGCTGTCGCAACCTACGTCCACAATGCGGTTGCCGACGGCCTTGGCAAGCTCGGCGTGCTGGTCGCCATCGAGACGACAGGCAACGCGCAGGCCGCCAACGCCTTTGCCCGTCAGGTCGCTATGCATGTCGCCGCCACCAACCCAATGGCGCTGACGACGGAGCAGCTCGATCCGGCCGCGGTCGAGCGCGAGAAGGCGATCTTCGCCGACCAGGCGCGTCAGTCCGGCAAGCCGGAGGCGATCATCGAGAAGATGGTCGAGGGCCGTCTGCGCAAGTTTTACGAAGAGGTCGTGCTGCTCAAGCAGGCTTTCGTGCTCAATCCCGACATCACCGTCGAGAAGGCGCTGACGGATGCCGAAAAGGAAATCGGCGCACCGGCCAAGATCACTGCCTATCTGCGCTTCGCGCTCGGCGAGGGCATCGAGAAGGAAGAAACCGATTTCGCGGCGGAAGTCGCGGCGGCGGTCAAGAAGTAAACCGCACTCTATTTTCTGAAAAGACTTTACGGCCGGGTGTCCGCGAGGATGCCCGGCCGATTTCTTGCGCGTTACCGATGAAGGCCAGGCGGTCGGCGGCAAGCCAGCTGGCTATCTGCCGGATCTGCTCGTGCCCGGATCTGCTCGTGCAAGATGCATTTGCCGGCGTAAGCTAACGACTGGAAGAGAGTTTTCCGGTTCGGGGGCCCCCGGGCCACCCGGGGCCCCGGGGGGTTGTGGGACCCAAGTTTATGGGGCGGCCCGCGCCCGGGGGCGCCCCCCGCCCGGCGGCCCCCCCCGAAAGGGGGGGCGGAGGCGGGGG